>JAZUKC010000032.1:0-19877 GCA_045643065.1 Prevotella sp. | reverse complement strand
ATTTTTCACACACAAAGTTACAAAAAATATCGCATTCCTGCAACTTTATTATGTTATATAATGTATTGATATACAGATATATAGTTAATTATTTTTAATACAAAAACGGACATTTTCTTGCCACTAAATTGACGCAGAACCGCCGGACACGATTATTATCTTGCTGTGCCCTGCATGAGCACGTATTGCTATAGTTCCAAATGCTCTGCCTGTTGTATATGAGGCATGAACTCCTCCTCGTTGGCGAGCACTACGTTTAGCGCAGATGAGTTTGGGAAGCGGTTGAAGTAAGTGTCGTTGCTTATGAATAGTTCGATGCGCGAGATGCGTGGGTCACGAAGCATGGTTGATCTGTATGTCTCTATGCGCTGACGGATGCGTGGCAACACTTTGAGGCCTTTTCTTCCATCGGCAAAACAGACCAATGCAATGACGTGCCACACCTTCTTTGCTCGGTAGATTTCCTCCTTCTGCTCAGACGTTGTCTTATGAGATATGGTGATGTTACGATTGAAACGCTGATTTATCGTGTCCATCATCTGGCGGAATAACCTTCCATGTGCCGATGTGTCTTTCAGACCGTTGACACCAATGTAATAGTGTATCATCTCGTGGATGATGGTGTCTTCCCATTCTTTCTCTGGTAAGTCGAAGCAGATGCTGAACTTAAGACGAAAGTCGTATAACTGAACGCCATGAAGAAGGGTACGTCTTTTCTTAGCAGAGCATTGCCCGACGAAACTGCGTGCCTTGCTCAGCTGTATTGGTGGCATGGGGAGTTTGCCATCAAACATCTGATTATTGAATTGCGTAAACTTATGTTCTATGTATTGAATGGTGGGTTTCACAACTGTGACAGATATTGAAAACGACTCGCGATGCATAGCATTACGAGTCGTTATGTATGGTTCTTTCTGATTACTTTCTGTCTCCAAACAGGCGGAGGAGATAGAGGAAGAGGTTGATGAAGTCAAGGTAGAGCGAGAGACTGCCCATGAGAGCAATCTTCTGTGTCTGGTCGGTGATGCCTGCTTCGGCAGCATCCTGCAGCATGACCTTAATCTTTTGAGTGTCATAGGCAGTAAGACCGACGAATACGATAACGCCAAGATAGTTCAGAATCATGGCGAGGCCGCTGCTCTGCAAGAAGATGTTGACCACAGTAGCAATGACGATGCCAATGAGCAGCATCAGGAAAATGCGGCTGAAGGCAGACAAGTCTTTCTTGATAAAGAATCCAACGAGAGACATTGCACCAAATGTTCCGGCACAGATGGCAAACGTCGAACTGATGCTTTCCATCGTATATGCAAAGAAAATGTATGACAGTGTAACACCGTTGAGCACAGCATAGCCGGCAAAGCACAGTCCTGCTGTAGTGAAAGACAGTGAGTTGATGCGTGCAGAAAGCACGAAGACGATTGCGAGTTCAGCAATAGCCAGTCCCCAAAAGAGTATTGGATTGTTGATTATTGACATTGCCAACTCGCCGTTTTTTGCAATAGCAAGTGCAGCGAGAGCAGTCATTGCAAGACCTGCGCACATCCATGCGTAAACGCTGCGCATAAGCTTAGGGAATGCCTGAGACATGTCGATAAGCTCACTTGAATAGTTGTAGCTTCTGTTGTAATTGTCCATTTTTTTAGTACTTTTATTATGTTTATTATTAATTGCTATTGAATATTCCTGCGCAAAGATACGCAGATTCTTACGGAAGATAATGATTTCTGCTACGTATTTATGTTTTTTTTGCGTAAATGGCTATCGGGTTTAACTCATTTTACAATATAATACAAGTTTTGCTGGCAATAGTTTGCCCCAACGAATCTATACCATAGAATCCTGCTGCATAAGGCATTAGACTCATTGAAATGTCATCCAGAAACATGCCTGGTATTGAATGGCAATGCCAGATGTAGCCAATGATAATTTCATTCGTAGGGAATGAAAATTTCATTCGCTACCTTTGGCATACTCAGAAAGTGCCCCTTTATTCCTCTGTCAGCATGTCCTGAAGTCTTAGCAGCTCATCGCGATACTGAGCTGCCTGTATGAAGTCGAGTTCCTTGGCAGCCTGTTTCATCAGCGTTGTGGTATGAGCAATGGACTTGCGAATCTCTTCCTGCGTCATGTTTCGCATGATAGGATCGGCAACCATCGTATCCTTCTCCTCTGGAATGATGTATTTGCGCTCAGAAGGTTCTATGTATGCCACAGGCTCAGGACGCTCAATAGTGCTTCGGTTTGTAGGTGCCGTGCCCTTGACAGCATCAAATGCCTGCTGACGCATAGCAGCAAGACCACCATCTGTTATTTCCTTCTTTATCTGTTGAGGCGTTATTCCGTGGGCTTCGTTGTATGCTATCTGCTTTGCGCGGCGGCGTGCAGTCTCGTCAATGGTTATCTGCATCGACTCTGTTATGTTGTCAGCATACATTATTACCAATCCGTTTACGTTTCGGGCGGCACGTCCCGCCATCTGCGTCATGCCTCTTGCGTTACGCAGGAAACCCTCCTTGTCGGCATCAAGTATGGCAACAAGCGACACCTCAGGTAGGTCAAGACCTTCACGAAGGAGGTTAACGCCGACCAGTACATCATAAACTCCGCTGCGAAGGTCATTCAGTATCTTTATGCGGTCAAGCGTATCTACATCCGAATGAATATAAGCTGTTGGTATATTGTGGTTTAACAGATGCTCAGACATCTCTTCTGCCATTCTCTTTGTCAGCGTGATGAGCAGCGTTCGCTCGTTACGCTCCTGGCGTTCAACAATCTCGTTCATCAGGTCATCTATCTGATTCTCTGTCGGTCTCACCTCTATCATCGGATCAAGCAGGCCTGTTGGGCGGATTATCTGCTCCACAACGACACCCTCTGCCTGTTCAAGTTCGTAAGGTGCAGGTGTCGCAGAGACATAGACAACCTGCTTCGCCATCGACTCAAACTCTTCAAACTTCAGTGGACGGTTGTCGAATGCCGCTGGCAGTCGGAAGGCATATTCCACCAGATTCTGCTTACGCGCCCTGTCGCCACCATACATCGCACGAAGCTGAGGTACCGAAGCATGGCTCTCATCGATGAAGACGAGAAGGTCATCAGGGAAGAAATCAAAGAGACAATATGGCCTGTCGCCTGGCTCTCGGCCATCAAAGTAGCGTGAATAGTTCTCTATGCCGGAGCAATGTCCCAGTTCTTTTATCATCTCCATGTCATATTCCACGCGTTCTTTTATACGTTGTGCACGCAAGGTGTCTCCCAATTCCTCGTAGAAAGTGACGCGGTCCATCAGGTCGTCCTGTATGTTTCGTATGGCGATTTCCGTCTGTTCCTTACTCGTAACGAAGATGTTAGCCGGATAAAGTTGATAATCATCGAACGACTCAAGGCGCTGCATTGTGACAGCATCAAGTTCGTTTAGGGAGTCAATCTCATCGTCCCACATCTCTATTCGCAACACCTTTTCGCTGTAGGCCATAGCAACATCTATCGTGTCTCCCTTCACACGGAAGTTGCCTCGCTCAAGAGCGATGTCATTTCTTGTGTAAAGTGCATCTACCAACTTGCGTAACAAGTCGTTACGATCAATACGCATACCCTTTGAAAGAGATATTATCGACCCCTGCATGGCAGAAGGTCCGCCCATGCCGTAGATGCAGGATACGGACGAAACGACAACCACATCCCTTCTTCCGGATAGCAATGACGATACCGCACTCAGGCGAAGGCGGTCGATGTTCTCGTTGATGGCAAGGTCTTTCTCAATGTAAGTGTCCGATTTCGGTATATAAGCCTCCGGCTGATAATAATCGTAGTACGATACATAATATTCAACAGCGTTTTTCGGGAAGAATCCTTTCATCTCCTCATACAGCTGGGCAGCAAGCGTCTTGTTATGCGAAAGTATGAGCGTCGGACGGTTGCATTGGGCTATTACGTTAGCCATGGTGAACGTCTTTCCTGAGCCCGTCACACCAAGCAATACCTGAGCAGTATCGCCACGCATGATGCCATCGGTCAGTTGGCGTATCGCTTCCGGCTGGTCACCTGTCGGTTTGTATTTTGATGTTATTTCAAAGTGATTCATTTTACAAAAGTAAGTATTTTTCTTCAAATAGATATAATTTTTTTCAAAGAAATGTTATAAAAACGGTATAAATACTGAAAAAAAGCGTTTTATGTTTTGATAATCGGAAAAGTTTGAGTAATTTTGCAAATTGAATAATAATGAATGTATGAAGAAATTGTTTTTTGCAGTACTCGCATTGTGCCTTTTCACCAACTGTGCGAATGAGTTCAATGCTGTGTACAAGTCAACTGATTATATATATAAATACGAATTTGCCAAGCGTTGTTATGCTGAAGGCAAGTTCGGACTTGCTTCTACGTTGCTCGGTGACATCGTAACCATGCTTAAGGGAACCGACAATGCAGAAGAATCGCTATATATGTATGGTATGGCGCTGTATCATAATGCCGATTATGATGCTGCGAGTGAGGCGTTCAAGAAGTACTGTACGTCTTATCCTAAAGGTCAGTTCACCGAGGCTGCGTTCTTCTATACGGCAGAGAGCCTTTATGATAGTTCGCCAGAACCACGACTTGACCAGACACCAACGATGTCTGCCATCAAGGCGTATCAGAACTTCCTGGACATCTATCCGAGTTCAAAGCTGCGTAAGCAAGCAACGGATAAGATGATATCACTGCAGGATAAGCTCGTGATGAAAGAGCTTCACAACGCTCGACTTTACTATAACCTCGGTACATATTTCGGCAACTGCCTCACTGGTGGTTCAAATTATGAAGCATGTATCATTACTGCAGAGAATGCGCTGAAGGACTATCCGTTCATGGATAAGCGTGAAGAGTTTGCGTTGCTCATCATGAAAAGCAAGTACCATCTTGCTCAAAACAGTATTGAGTCGAAGCAACAGGAACGATTCCAGAGTGCAGAAGACGAATGCTATGGCTTCATCAATGAGTATCCGGACTCAAAACATCGCTCTACAGCAGAGGAGTATATCGCTGTGTGTAAGAAGCATACCGGAGAGAGTAATGACTAAATCTTTGAATTAAAAACAGACAATAATAAATTATAAAATATCAGTATGGATTACAAGAAATCAAAAGCACCAACAAACACTGTTACCCGCAACATCGTAGAACTTAGTGACGACACTGGCAATATCTACGAGAGCGTAGCAATCATCTCTAAGCGTGCAAACCAGATTGCTGCTGAGATAAAGCAGGATCTCTCAAAGAAACTTGCAGAATTCTCTTCTTACAACGACTCGCTGGAGGAGGTTTTTGAGAATCGTGAGCAGATAGAGATATCACGCTATTATGAGAAACTCCCAAAGCCTACACTTCTTGCAGCAGAAGAATTTGAGCAGGGACAGATTTATTGGCGTGATCCTCAGCGCGAGCGTAAGAACGACGAGGATTAATTGTCCTAAGGATAATTGTTATAAAGCCTTATGATACAACGTATTCAGACTGTTTACCTCTTGGTGGCAGCTATACTTCTTACCATTTGTGCATGTCTCCCTGTCGGTGTGTTTAAGCCTGAAGGCATGGGCGCAGACCAAGAGATGTACAACCTGTGCATCATCAGCGAGACAGATGGTTGGAACTTTACGGTTTGCGGATTGTTCGTGATGCTTGCGGCAACTGTAGCAACATCGGTGACGACGATATTCGGATACAACAACCGTAAGCGTCAGATTCGTAACTGTATGGTAGCAATCGAATTGCTCCTTATATGGGTTGCGCTTTATGTGGTCTTCGGATTCGTGGTCGGACAGGATAAGATGGAGTTCAGATGCGAGTATGTAGCTGTACTTCCTCTGGTTTCAATCGTCTTGATTTGGCTTGCCCGTCGTGGCATCATTGCTGACGAAAATCTCGTAAAGGCAGCAGATCGCATCAGATAGTATTTGGATAATCATAATATAAAAAATAAAGTTTCGCAGAGTGATTTGCGAAACTTTATTTTTTTGTTCTGTACTGATCGTTTGCACGATTAGTTGATAGAGCACATGCCGATGTAGGTACACATGTTGCGCTTTCTGTTGTATGCGCGTGCAATCAGTTTTAGTGTTAGCAATGTTGCTTCTCGGGGTGTAATTTCGTTAAGAGTAAAATGGGGCATAGGCAATTAATTTTGGTTTTTTGTTCTGTTTCTAAGAGGGTGGGCGTTTGCGTCCATCCTCTTCTGACTTTTAAACGTATTAATTGCCAATTTATTATTACAAACGCAACAAAAAATGCAGAAATGTCAAAAAAAGTAGCCCCTTCCCAACCTCCCAGAGGGAAGAAAGGCAATGCAATAGTTGCAATTTGCCATGTAGAAGTAGTTATTTTTGCTACTTGCTGCTTAGGTCAAACGAAAGTGTTGCGTGAGCTTTGAGATTCGTGAACTTGCCTTTGTAGGTGCAGATTCCGTTGTCTTCTTTCCATACACCCTTAAATTCTCCGAACTTTTCACCGTCAATATACGCATCCAATGCCAGGTCTCCGCTGTTCGAATCGTAACTTGCGACCATCAGACTCCTACCCATTCCGAGAACTTTATATGATCCGTCAGAACCGTTAAGCTCCATCGTAGCGTCCTTGTCATTGCCTATGGTGCCACGCAAAAGACCTTTAACCTCACCGCTTGACTTAAACTCGCCCTTATCCTTTATGAAATCCTTATACTCTTTTCCTGTAGCTTTGTAAACCTCAGAGATATCAATCTTGTTGAAATTGAAACTGAGAATAGGTTTTACTTCAACCACTCCGCCCGTTCCTTCTACACATTCCTCACTGCCATTGTACTCAAATTCAAGCTGAGTTTTGCCATTCGCTGGTATTGGCTTTGTCTTTACGACAATCTTTTCTGTGCTTGTCTCGTCATACATTCCGGCAATAATGACCTCACCGATGCAGTTGTAGGCATTGGCACCGATGGTTGACGAAGTCTTGTTGACTACATCAAAGGTAATGCGAACAACATAAGACCACTCCATAGGTTCGCCTGGCTCAAACCAACTTGTTACCTTTCTTGATATCTGCTTGATCTGAACATTCTCTACAACCATTGAGTTTTTCAATGTCTCTGCCATGATTCCGTTCATGTATTGCTTGAATCTGGCATCCTTCAGGCGCTCAGCGTTCTCTAAATCCGTTAGCTCTTTGTCCACCCATCCTGTCGCAAGAGCCAGAGCTTCGTCCTCTTCTGGTATGAGAAGCAGTCCGCGACTGCTCTTCACTTGCATCTTGTCGCCAGACAAAACGCTGATAGTCAACTCTATATCCTTGCCTATTGTGGCAATATATTCATCCTGTTTGCCTTCCGATTCCTTAAATTCCACTCCGTCATCGCCAATGGTAAAAGGCTTAATGGTGAAGTTCTCGGCATCAGGATAAATAGATGTTATCCTGGCGTTGTCTTTAGACGCCACAGCCTGTTGCAGTTCTGCAACCAAGTCTTTGACCTTAGAACCAGTGCAAGAACTTAAAACTATCGCTATTGAAAGCAAAAAAGAATTAAAGAAAAACTTTTTCATAGGATTAAGAATTGGGCTGTTATTTAATGTGATAAATAAAATTGTTGCATCGCTCTCCTCCCCTCGGAAAGGGTGAGAGAGTGCTTCTTACTGCTTGACTATTAATGAATTACTCACCGAACTTCATCGATTTGACTGGCGAAATGTGCGAAACGAAGAAGCTTGGAATGATGAGTACGAGTGTGCAGATGATGAGAGTGGCAATGTTAATGAGCAGAATGATAGGCAGATTAAGCTCGATAGGTGCTTCGCTTACATAGTAAGTCTGCGGGTCAAGCTTAATGATGCCAGTGTATTGCTGCAATAAACAGATGCCGATACCAAGAATATTGCCAATCGCCAAGCCCTTGATAATGATAAAGATAGCAAACCAAAGGAACGTGTGGCGTATCACTCCGTTGCGTGCTCCGAGGGCCTTCATCATGCCAATCATAGGGATGCGTTCAAGAATGATGATGAGAAGACCAGATATCATGGTGACAGATGCCACGCAAACCATTAATGCAAGGATTATCCAGACGTTAAGATCGAGCAATCCAAGCCATGAAAAAATCTGAGGGTTGAGTTCCTGTATGGTCGAAGTGGCATACGTGCAACCATACTTGTCCTGCTTGCGGTTGATGTTTTTTATGAGCCATCGACTCGTAATGTCCAACTGATTAAAGTCGTTGACAGTCAGTTCGATGCCCGTAACCTGATCGTCTTCCCAATCGTTCAGACGCTGAGCAACGAACAAGTCGCAGAAAACCACAGCCTCGTCATATTTAGAAAGGTTCGTTTGGTATATTCCACTGACCACGAAACGGCGAGTTCGGACACCGTTATCGCCAATGAAATAGGCAAAGACCTTATCCCCAACCTTCATGCCAAGCTTGTCAGACATCGTCTGCGAGATAAGGATTCGAGGTTGTCCGGCATCCTCTGGCTGCTCCGCATGGAAAGCAGGAATAGAGCCAGCGACCATATTTTCATGTATGAAAGTAGAGTCCCACTCCTCAGCAACACCCTTAAGCATGATGCCGAGGAAGTCATCGTCCGTCTTCAAAAGTCCCTGTTTCGTGGCAAAACGCTGCAAATGCTTTGCGCCAGGTGCTTTCTTCAGCGCCCCCGCCAGTGAGTCAGAGTAACATACAGGTAACTGATTGACATCCTGCATGGTAGTGAAATTCTGCACCACTGCATGGCTACCGAAACCGATAACCTTATTGCGTATCGTGTGCTTGAATCCCATTACCACCGCCACTGATATAATCATCACGGCAAGTCCGATTGCCATACCGAGTGTGGCAATGCGTACTGCTGGTAGTGATACCCTCTTTGTATCGCCAGAGTCGCTATAAATTCTCTTTGCTAAGAAATACGATAGCATCGTTATTCGTCGTAGGTACGGCCAGGATATTCCTCCAACGCCTTTCTCAATACTACAAGTGCGCGCTCCAAATCAGGTTTCTTCAGCACGTAGGCTATACGCACCTGATTGATGCCTGCACCAGGAGTGGTATAGAAACCAGACGCAGGCGCCATCATTACGGTCTCACCCTCATAGTCGAACGACTCAAGACACCAGCGGCAGAACTTCTCCGAGTCATCTACAGGAAGCTTTGCCACGGTGTAGAATGCGCCCATTGGGATAGGCGAATACACACCAGGGATGCGGTTCAGACCATCAATCAGACACTTACGACGCTCAACATACTCGTCGTAAACATCACGATGATACTCCTCAGGAGCATCAAGCGAAGCCTCAGCAACAATCTGTCCGATGAGCGGAGGAGAGAGACGTGCCTGACAGAACTTCATAACGGCAGCACGTACCTCCGCGTTCTTCGTTATCAAAGCACCAACACGGATGCCACATTCAGAGTAACGCTTTGATACAGAGTCAATAAGCACCACGTTCTGCTCTATGCCTTCAAGGTGGCAAGCAGAGATATAAGGCGAACCAGTGTATATGTATTCGCGATAGACCTCATCAGAGAAGAGATACAAATCGTACTTCTTCACGAGGTCACGAATCTGGTTCATCTCACGACGAGTATAAAGGTAGCCCGTTGGGTTGTTCGGATTGCAGATCATAATGGCACGAGTGCGCTCATTGATCAGCTCCTCAAACTTCTCAACCTTAGGCAGAGAGAAACCCTCCTCGATAGTCGTCGCAATGGTGCGAATCTTTGCTCCGGCAGAGATAGCAAATGCCATGTAGTTGGCGTAAGCAGGTTCCGGAACGATGATTTCATCACCAGGGTTCAGACATGCCATAAAAGAGAACAGCACGGCCTCAGAACCTCCCGAGGTGATTATTATGTCGTTGGCATCGACATTGATGTTATACTTCTTGTAATAATCTACAAGTCGCTCACGATAAGAGAGATAACCCTGCGAAGGAGAGTATTCGAGTATCGTGCGGTCGATGCTTTTCAGCGCGTCAAGACCCTGCTGTGGCGTAGGCAGATCTGGCTGTCCGATGTTGAGGTGATAAACCTTTGTGCCGCGCTTCTTTGCAGCAGCAGCCAATGGAGCCAGCTTTCTGATTGGCGACTCAGGCATCTCGTGTCCTCGTATTGAAATCTTTGGCATATTCTGATGTAACTTTGTTTATGCAGTAATGATGTTTCTTGGCAGACGTGCAGTTTGCTACAGCATCTGTCTATTTGTTGATTTGAGTTTGAATTTTACAATTCAATTTGCAAAGTTAATGTTTTTTATTGTTATTACCAAATAAAAACTGATTTTTTACGCGTGCGTATATAAAAAAGGTATAATAGTTTGTCTATATTGTTTTTTTTTTGTACCTTTGCAAGGTAAAATGGACTATCGCTGCGAAAGGTATTGAATTGGCACCCGAAAAGCATTGAATCGGTGTCCGATTCCTATTGATTCACCTTGCGATTCCTATTGATTCGCATGTCGATTTGTGCCTGTTCGTTAACGAACAGATAATCAATGCGTTACGAAAGGTGCTTGGCGATGTGGCGAAAACCGGAAAATGGAACAAAATAAAAATAAGATAAAACGATAAAACAAATCATGGCAAAGCAGTTCACAAAACGTGAAGGCCTCAACCTCACTAACGTAAATGCCGAGGTACTTGAGGCATGGAAGGAAAAGGACGTCTTCCATCGTTCTATAGACGAGAAGGAAGGCTGTCCGAAGTTTGTATTCTTTGAAGGACCACCGTCAGCAAACGGTCACCCTGGCATTCACCACGTAATGGGCAGAACCATCAAGGATACATTCCTCCGTTATAAGACAATGCAGGGATATCAGGTGAAGCGCAAGGCAGGATGGGACACACACGGACTGCCTGTGGAACTTTCTGTGGAGAAGGAACTTGGCATTACGAAGGAAGATATCGGCGGACCAAAGGTCAGTGTTGATGGATATAACCAGAAGTGTCGTGAGAACGTGATGATGTACACCGACGAATGGACGCAGCTGACAGACAAGATGGGCTACTGGGTAGATCTCGAACACCCATACATCACCTACGATAATAAGTACATCGAGACGCTCTGGTATCTGCTTAAGCAACTCTATCAGAAGGACTTGCTCTATAAGGGATACACCATTCAGCCTTATTCGCCAGCAGCAGGTACAGGTCTTTCGAGCCATGAGCTCAACCAGCCAGGTTGCTATCGTGACGTTAAGGACACGACGGTAACAGCTCAGTTCAAGGTGGAGGATGCTTCTGCGTTGTTCAGTGCTGAACTTCCTGTCTATGTTTTGGCATGGACCACAACACCATGGACACTGCCTTCAAACACAGCACTCTGCGTTGGTCCTAAGATTGACTATGTAGCTCTGAAGGGTAACAATCCTTACAGCGGTCAGGAGGCTATCTATATTCTTGCCGAAAGCCGCCTCAGCGCTTACTTCCAGGCAGACGAAGAGAATCCATTCGACATCATCTGGCGCGGTAAGGGCACCGATCTGGTCGGCCTTCACTATCAGCAGCTCATGCCATGGGTTAAGCCATGCGCTCTCGAGGGTGACAAAGTGGTGGACAAGTCAGCAGAGGCATTCCGCGTAATTCCTGGCGACTACGTTACCACAGAGGACGGTACCGGCATCGTACACATAGCTCCAACCTTCGGTGCAGATGATGCCAAGGTGGCAAAGGACGCAGGCATACCTTCGCTTTTCATCATAGATAAGGGTGGCGATACACGTCCTATGGTTGACTTTACCGGCAAGTATTTCGTCAAGGAAGACATCGATCCACAGTTCCTAAGTGTCTGTGTCAACGAGTCTTACTGGAAGCATAGCGGCGATTACGTGAAGAACGCCTACGATCCTAAGTACAATCAGGGCGGAAAATACGACGAGAAGGCAGCCGCAAAGGATATGGACCTCAACGTGATCATCTGTCTTGAGATGAAAGAAGAGGGCAGTGCGTTCAAGATTGAGAAGCATGTCCACAACTATCCTCATTGCTGGCGTACCGACAAACCTGTGCTTTACTATCCACTCGACTCATGGTTCATTCGCTCTACAGCAAAGAAAGACCGCATGTTCGAGCTTAACCAGACCATCAACTGGAAGCCAGAATCAACCGGTTCGGGACGTTTCGGCAAGTGGCTTGAGAACCTTAACGACTGGAATCTTTCGCGCTCACGCTACTGGGGAACACCACTTCCTATCTGGCGTAACCGCGATACAAAGGAGGAAATCTGCATAGGTAGCGTAGAGGAACTGTACAACGAGATTGAGAAAGCAGTTGCTGCTGGCGTCATGGAAAGCAACCCATTCAAGGATAAGGGCTTCGTTCCAGGCGACTATTCGCAGGAAAACTACGACAAGATCGACCTCCATCGTCCTTACGTTGACTACATAAAGCTCGTAGGAAAGAACGGCGACGTGCTGACACGTGAGCTTGATCTCATCGATGTTTGGTTCGATTCAGGCGCTATGCCATACGCTCAGATTCACTATCCTTTTGAGAATAAGGAAGTTATTGATGACAGAGCAGCCTATCCAGCTGACTTTATCGCAGAGGGTGTTGACCAGACACGAGGTTGGTTCTTTACCCTTCATGCCATCGCTACGATGGTGTTCGACAGCGTTGCGTATAAGAACGTTATCTCGAATGGTCTTGTTCTCGACAAGAATGGCATCAAGATGTCTAAGCGTCTTGGTAACGTAATCAATCCGTTTGAGTGCATTGGCACATACGGTGCAGATGCTGTACGCTGGTACATGATTACCAATTCTTCGCCATGGGATAACCTTTCGTTCGACCTTGATGGTGTGAAGGAGGTTACATCTGCATTCTTCGTTAAGCTCCATCAGACTTACGGCCTGATGTCTATGTATGCTAACGTGGACGGATGGGATAACAGTCAGCCAAAGGTGCCATACGCAGAGCGCAGCGTTCTTGACCGTTGGATTATCAGTAAACTGAACTCTCTCGTTAAGACTGTTACCGAGTCGTTCGACGATTATGAGCCAACCCGTGCCGGACGTGCTATTCAGGAGTTCGCCATCGACGAGCTTTCTAACTGGTATGTGCGCCTCGCTAAGAAGCGTCTCTGGGGTGGCGAGATGACACAGGATAAGCTGGCATGTTATCAGACACTGCATGAGTGCCTGCTCACTCTGGCTAAGCTCATCGCTCCAATTGCTCCGTTCTTTGCCGATCAGCTCTATCGCGACCTGACAATGTGTGAGGCTTGCGACAGCGTTCATCTTGATACCTATCCTACAGTGGCAGAGGATGTTATCGATTCTGCTCTCGAGGAGAATATGAACCGCATACAGAAGATTTGTTCTATGGCTCTCTCTCTTCGCAAGAAGGAGAAGATTGGCGTGCGCCAGCCTCTGCAGTGTGTCGCTATTCCTGTCACATCGAGCAGCATGAAGGAAGGAATCGAGTTCCTGCAGCAGATTATTCTCGAGGAAGTTAACCTCAAAGCAATCAACTTCATTGAGGGACAGATGGTCGAGAAGAAGGCAAAACCAAACTTCCGCGTTATGGGTAAGAAGTTCGGTAAGCTCATGAAGCAGGCTGCAGCAGTAGTAACAGCTCTCTCGCAGGAGCAGATTGCCCTGCTCGAACAGGGTGCTGTGACTATCAATGTGGAAGGAAACGACTACGAATTGACACGCGAAGATGTTGAGATTTCTGCTGAGGATATGCCAGGATGGAGCGTTACTTCTGAGGGAACGCTTACCGTTGCGCTTGACATTACCATCACTCCAGAACTCAAACTTGAGGGTATGGCACGCGAAATCATTCGTGCTATCCAGGCAATGCGTAAGAATTCGGGCTTCGAAATCACCGATCGCATCAACGTGGTAATTGACCAGAACGATGAGATTGCTCCTGTTCTCGATGCCTTTGGAGAGCACATCGCTGCACAGGTTCTTGCACTTTCCATCACAAGCGGTGACGCTACGGGTGGCGTAGAGCAGAATCTTGGCAATGTTACTGTAAATATCAAGGTTGAGAAAGCCTGAGCATTATGATGTCTATAATATAATAACATAATTCCGTTCCAATCAAGGGTGGCTGCAATCCTGTAGCATCCTTGGTTGGAATCTTACCTATAACAAAAAGTCTAATAACCTATCCTAAGATGGAAAAGAAACGTTATAGTGACGAAGAACTCGAAGAGTTTCGCCAAATCGTGAATGATAAGCTCGCAACAGCTATGAGTGCCTATAACGAACTGATGGAACAACTGCGCAAAGCCAATGCCAATGACGACAGCGATACGGCCCCGACGTATAAGATTCTGGAGGAAGGCACCATCACACAGACACGTGATGAACTCATAATGGCTGCACAGCGCCAGCAGAAATTCATACAAGGACTGAAGGGTGCACTTATCAGGATTCAGAATAAGACATACGGAATCGATCGTCTGACGGGAGAACTTATCCCGAAGGAAAGACTTCGCATCGTTCCGCATGCTACTCTGAGTGTCGCCTCAAAGAACGCACGCGACAATAGAAGGAAATAGGGTGGGGGCGTGGCAAGTATTGCCAGCATACCGTTCTGCCTGTCGTGAGTGTTTCGTTGCGGTTGCCTTTGGCTTCCGCATCTATATTCCCGTGCCACCCCCATTATACTATCATTATAGGTGGGGTTCTATTAATTAGCTTTGTCATATTTCGAGGCTATTTTCGAGATCAAAGTGTTAGCAAGGGAGGGAGCAATGCGGGCATTGTGACCGAGTAAACTGATACTTTGAGCCGAAAAAAGTCCGAAAGATGACAAAACGCCGAACTCACTGTTATATGTTAAACCTAAGGTGGTAATTAATAGAACCCACCTATAAATATATATAAAGAAACTTATGCTTAATAGTGCCAATAAGAACAATGCTCTGGCAAAAGGAATGTTTGCCATCCTGCTGGTTCTGGTCATACTCGTCATAGATCAGTGGATTAAGATAGATGTGAAAACCTCGATGAGGCTGCATGAGAGCCATGAGATAACCTCGTGGTTCTACATCGCTTTTATTGAGAACAAGGGAATGGCTTATGGAATGAGCTTTATTTACAAACCTCTTCTCAGTTTGTTTCGCTTTGCGGCAATCGTTGTTCTCAGTGTCTATCTCTATCGACAGGTAAGGAAAGGTGCGAGATGGATCTACGTTATGCTCCTTGCAATGGTCATTGCCGGTGCTGCGGGCAATCTCATTGACTGCATGTTCTATGGTCTTTGCTTCTCCGAATCAACAGTTTTCAACGTTGCTGAGGTAGTACCTTTCGGTCAGGGTTATGCTGAGTTTCTTACGGGTAAGGTGGTGGACATGTTCTATTTCCCTCTCATCGTGACTCAATATCCTGATTGGTTCCCTATCTATGGTGGTCAGGAGTTCATCTTTTTCTCACCGGTGTTTAACTTCGCTGATGCTTCTATCAGTGTTTCTGTGGTATCTCTCATACTCTTCTGTCATAAGGAACTCGCTGCTATAGAGCTTTTTGAAAAGAAGAAGAAGGATGAAGAAACCACTGAAAATCTTGAAGAAGAGAATTGATAAAATGAAGAAACTAAGACTTTACATATCCTTTCTGCTCGCATTAGCGCTGATGGTTGCATGTCAATCGTCTCGTCCTGACTATGTCCTTGATGATGACGATATGGGCGAACTGCTGTATGACATCCATCGTGCACATTTCCTTTATAGGAACCAGGAAACTGGAGGCGATGACGGAGCGCATCAGTATGCACTCTTTCTTAAGGTGTTACAGAAGCATAAGGTTTCTGAAGCTGTCTGGGATTCGTCAATGGTTTACTATTGTGCACATGCTGACGAGTTGCAAGAAATTTATAAAGATTTGACCGAACGCTTGGAACATGAGGCTGAGGCGATAGGTGTTTCTACCACGAATGCTGACGATTCTGTCAATATTTGGCAAGGAGATCGCAGCATAGTTCTTACTGCCTATCAGCCATATACTACTAAGCAGTGGACCATTAAGACTGATTCTCTTGTAAAACCAGGCGAAAGACTTACGTTAAGATTTACGTCTCTCTTCCTGCAACCTAACAAGGAGATGAGGGCTGCGTGTGTCATGGCTATCAAACTCAGTAATGACAGCGTTGTAACTACTAATCAGACGCTTAGCCGAACAGGTATTTATAACTTGTCTTTGGCTGATAACGAGGCGATGGGCATTAAGGAAATAAAAGGTCTGTTTATGATGTACCCAGAGAATAATATGGGTATGGGCTATCAGCAGAGCGAAAGACGCACATCTCAGATACTTTGTGTCAAGGATATTGTCCTGTTGCATGAGAAGCAGGGAAATGTCAGTGCGCCTGAACGTAATGAACCAACGCCGTCTCAATCTGATACATTACAAAGTCATACCTTGGGGCCTGAGCATTTAAAAGAACCGACAATGCTGGGAACACGACGCATGCTTATCGAAAAACAGCAATAAATGAAGGATACGAAAAAAGTCTCGACAACTTAATATTTACTACTTATGGCGAAAAGAATTGCATCAATAGAATATCGTAAAGACCTAAGGAACAGAATCCTTGATGTCTCGCAGCGTCTGTTCGAGACAAGGGGAATCAGGTCTGTAAAGATGGATGATATTTCTGCTGAGTTAGGAATATCTAAGAGAACTCTGTACGAGATTTATCCCAAAAAGGAGGAGTTGATATTCGAAACCATAAAGCGTGCAGTTGAAGTTAGTAGGGATGATTTCAATAAGAGGATATCACAGAACTGTGATACAATGGATATTCTAGCCGAATTCTTACGCCTTCGCATCAGCCAGATGAAGGATGCTAATCCTTGTTTGCTGGAGGAAATACGTTCGTATCCTAAGGTTGTGCAGTTCATTGAGGAATTTAAGGAGCAGCATAGTGACTCTGCTGTACGGTTTTATCAGAAGGGACAGGAAGAAGGATACTTAAGAACGGATGTCAATCTTGCTTTGATGGCTGATATCAATCGTACATTAAACGATTCATTCTTTGCTTTGCAACGTCATCATAACTATAAGCCGGAGGATATTTTCCGTACAATGATAAATCTTTTTATACGCAGTATCTGTACGCCAAATGGTGTTGCACGCATTGACAAAATGCTTGACGAATTGGTGTGATACTATTTGTTTGACCGGAATTTTATAAGCGTAAAACTAAGAACTACTACTATTATATGAAACAAATTAAATGGGGATTCATCGGTTGCGGTGATGTTACGGAGAAAAAAAGTGGTCCTGCCTTCAACCTTGTTGAGGGTTCTGAGATTGTTGCTGTTATGAGTCGCACTGAGGAACGTGCACGAAGCTATGCCATGCGCCATAAGATTAAGCGTTGGTACACTGATGCTTCGGAGTTGATTAATGACCCGGAGGTTAATGCTGTCTATATTGCCACTCCACCGTCAAGCCATCCAAGTTATGCCATTATGGCTATGAATGCGGGGAAACCTGTGTATGTTGAGAAACCATTGGCTGCTACTTATGATGATTGTGCACGTGTCAACAGGGTGTCAATGGAGACTGGTGTCCCTTGTTTTGTTGCATATTATCGTCGTTATATGCCTTATTTTAATAAAGTGCGCGAACTTATTTCAAGTAAGGTTATTGGCGAAGTGCAAAATATTCAGATTCGTTTCTCTGCTCCTCCACGTAAGGAAGACTTCGTCACTTCTAACCTTCCATGGAGAGTAAAGCCAGAAATTGCTGGTGGAGGATATTTCTATGACATGGCTGCTCATCAGCTTGATTTTGTTCAGGAACTCTTCGGAGTGATTACTCATGCACGTGGTTATTCCTCAAATCGTGGCCATCTTTATCAGGCAGAGGATACGGTCAGTGCTTGTTTCCAGTTTGAGGATGGACTGCCAGGTAGTGGTTCGTGGTGTTTTGTAGGGCATGAGTCTCACAAAGAGGATAGAATCGAAGTCCTTGGTACTAAGGGAACATTGTGTTTTTCAACATTCAGTTTCGCTCCAATTAATCTTCATACTTCTGACGGAGAACAGACTTTTGACATTCCGGCGCCTGAACATGTTCAGCTTCCAATGATTAAAACTGTTGTCGAAACTCTTCAAGGTATTAACACATGCGACTGTACGAGCATCTCTGCAACACCTGTTAACTGGGTGATGGATCGTATTTTGA
Organism: Prevotella sp.; assembly: GCA_045643065.1. GTDB lineage: Bacteria > Bacteroidota > Bacteroidia > Bacteroidales > Bacteroidaceae > Prevotella. The sequence goes on along the minus strand of JAZUKC010000032.1, from coordinate 1,728 downwards.
AGAAGATTTAATAATCAAACGCTTGTCGTTTGCTATTCAATCGTGATATGAAACATATTCTGTCTTTCTTGTTTTTCATCTTTTCACTTACCGTTTCCGCACAGACGCTTTATCAGCCTTATGATCGTCAGCAGGTGGAAAAATTGCTTCGTGAAGCAGAATCCATGCCTCGTAATACGAATTGGATGATGCATTTCGCTCGTAAGTTTTATGGAACTCCATACGTGGGTGGCACTTTGGATCGTGATTCCGCAGAGCGTCTCGTCGTCAATCTTCGTGAACTTGACTGTACAACTTATGTCGAGACAGTACTCGCCTTGGCTATTTGTGCCAAGAATGGTGAGAAATCATTTGATGATTATTGCAAACATCTGACTGACGTCCGATACATTGACGGAAAGATTGACTATGTCCATCGTCAGCATTATTTTAGCATTTGGATTGAGGATAACCTGAAACAGGGACTAATTAAGAACGTTCCTCAAAACTCTCCGCCGTTCTCTGCTACTCAGAAACTACATGGCATCACCTACATGACTCACCATGTCTCAGCTTATCACATGCTTTCTGCTCATAGTGAATGGTTGCCTGGCATTAGTAAGATGGAGAAATCAATGGAGGGAAAGGTCTATCCTTATATTCCCAAAACAGCTTTACGTCCATCCGCTACTAACAACAAACTGTTGCGCAATTGCATTCAAGACGGAGATATCATAGCTATTCTTACCACCAAAAAGGGACTTGACACTACTCATATAGGTATAGCCTCATGGCATAAGGATGGTTTGCATCTCATCAATGCGTCATCTGTATATAAGAAAGTACATGATGATCCAACGCTTTTCTATAACTATCTAATGAAAAATAACTCCAGTATCGGCATTAGGGTAGTAAGAATAAAGTAAAGATTAAATAGTACCGACAATACTGCTTTTTAGGTTGTTTTATACGTCAAAAACAAAAAAAACAACCAAAAACTAAAAAAAAGTCGAGAAATATTTGCACGGTTCATAAAAAATGTGTACCTTTGCACTCGCAATTCAGAAATCACTCTTCCGATTGCTAAAGGAGAGATGGCAGAGTGGTCGAATGCACCGGTCTTGAAAACCGGCGTACTGAGAGGTACCGGGGGTTCGAATCCCTCTCTCTCCGCGAAGAGCAATCAGCGATGGTTGCTCTTTTTCATAAGGGCGTTTAGCTCAGTTGGTTCAGAGCGTCTGCCTTACAAGCAGAGGGTCGGCGGTTCGAATCCGTCAACGCCCACAAACAAGTTGACTTCAGTTTTATAACTAAGCGACAAAGGGTAGGTAGGTAAGTGGTTAAAACGGGCAGACTGTAAATCTGTTGCTTTGCGGCTTCGGCGGTTCGAATCCGTCCCTGCCCACAATCTACTCAAAGGATATTGAGAGGTCGGAGGACCGTAAAACTCATACAGGCTTTTATGGAGAGGTGGCGGAATTGGTAGACGCGCTACTTTGAGGGGGTAGTGTCAATCGTGACGTGGGAGTTCGAGTCTCCTCCTCTTCACTAAGCATTACGAAAAGGAACTATATAGTTTAGCACTTGGGTGCTTCTATATAGTTCCTTTTTTTGTGTTCGCCCAGCACGAACGTATTCTAACGGGTGCAAGTCCCCAAGCCGCCCTGACAGTGGGAAGGCTACAGCCGAAAGCAAGGGTGTCCATCGCGAGTTGGAATCTGAAGGAAGCCGTAGGCAAACATCTGACCC
>JAZUKC010000031.1:0-4763 GCA_045643065.1 Prevotella sp. | reverse complement strand
AGATACATGTTGTTTGTCTCGATGAAGTTCTGCTTGATGTTGGCGAAATCTACTATGTAGCCAAACTTGAAGTGCATGAACGGACGGTTGACACGAGTCAGAGCCTGCAAAAGGTCGTGTCCGTCGAGCTTTCGGCACAGGTACAACTTTTTGAGTCGTGGAGCGTCGAAACCAGTAAGAAGCATCTTGTTGACTATGAGGAAATCGACGGATTCCTTTTTCTTAAACTCGGCAATAGACCCTTTTCGTTCAGCTTTGTCGCCCTCGTCATGAAGGATAAGGTAGGCTTTCATTGGCTTAGCGTCCTGCTCGAAAAACTTGTTGAAAAGCTCGTACAGTTTGCGTGCCTGAGGGTTCGTCTCGCAAACAATCATGCCCGCCATCTGCTTGCAGTCTTGCTGAATGCGAGACTTGCGTAGGTCGGCAACAATGTATTCAATGATGGCATTGAGATAGTTCTCTGACTCAACAATCTTACTGCGGTCGATGTCTGATTTCTTGACCTCAACATCGCCCGTAAGCTGTTTCAGGATGTTCTCAATCTTTTCTTTGTACTGAGTTTCTATGTCTTCACGGATGAGCTTTAGCGTATATCCGTCGGCAATAGATTTGTCATAATAGTAAGTGTCGATATAATCACCGAACACCTTCCACGAAGCACGTTCACCAGCAATTAGCGGAGTGCCAGTAAGAGCTATCTTGATAGCGTCCTTATCAGCATCGAGGAGGTTAGCAAGGAAAGAGCCTGTAGGATTGTAGCCACGGTGAGCCTCATCGATGAAGAATACACGCTGAAGCTTTGTGCTATATTTGCTTTCGATAACCACCTTGTTGTGGTCCTCGGCAAACTTCTGAATATTGACAACTGTTATTTCACGCTTCCCGTCTTTGTTGTGAGTGACAACAGGATCTTTAATGTCGTCCATGAGAGTCTGGCGCGAGTCGCACGACCGAGGAAGAAGACCTCGTTTGTCGAACTCGCCAATAGCTTGCTCCATAAGGTCGAGACGGTCAACGATGAAGTAGAACTTTACAGGTGTGTTTTTGGCTGCGAAATAATCAGTAAGCGAATTGACATTGTAGTAAGTTAGAGCTGTCTTTCCAGAGCCTTGCGTATGCCAAATGATGCCTGACTTTATGTTGTTGTCGAGTTTGCGACGGATGGCATAAGAAGCAAACAGCTGCTGATAACGCATGATATGCTTCTGAAGCTCGTAATGTTCGACACCTGCATCATCTTGCTTCTTTTCATCGACATAAGCGAAAGCATATTGGAGGATGAAAAGTAGACGGTCACGGCTGAGCATTGAAGTAATAATGCGGTTAGTAGGAGTATCAGGCTGCTTGTTGGTCTGATACTCTGGCAACTCCTTGATAGGAATACAGTTGCGATGAGTAAGGATAGCTTTTTCTACATCAACTGGTATGTCAGGGTTGTAACCGCACTTATCGAGGATATGTTTGTCGGCTTCGCGGAAGACGTTGTAAAAGGCTTTCTTCTTACTCGAAGAAGCATAGAAAGCACCACTGACAGGGACAATGTTCTCGTTGTCGTACTCCTGGTTGTTTGAAAAGATCATCAACTGAGTGACATTGAAGAAAGAACGGAACGCTTTGTTTTGGAAGCGTTTGTCGCTACGGTCGCGCTCAGCAAGAATGCCCTCGTGATTATTAGGTATTTTGACTTCGATGAAAGCAACCGGAATGCCATTGACAAAGCACGTTATGTCAGGGCGAAACTCATCCGTCGTGTCCTCATTGCGACATGTAAACTCCGTTGTGCAGTGCCAAACATTGTTGGAAGCGTCATCGAAGTCGATGAGTCGAAGACCAGATTTCTTGCTAGTCAGTTTCTTGTAGAACTCTCGGCCAAGGTCGTCATTAGAACTACAGCTGATAAGATCGTTGATAATGTTCTGAGCCTCCTTGTTCTCAATGCCAGGATTGAGACGAAGAATAGAGTCTAACAATACACCAGTAAGAATGTTAGTCTTATGGTCGTATGTATCTTCTGGAATATGTGAAAGATATGTATATCCTAAACGGCAGAGGTGAACAGCCGCTGGCACTTGAACTCTGGTATTTTCGTTATGGTTTCTAGACATAGCCAAGTAGTATTTGTTGTTTTACAATACTGGCATCGATGGGGAGAATGCGTAATGCACTCAGACCATGCGTGAGTCTAATTTCCGTTTTCTACTTCCTGTTAGTCCACAATATGCCAATATAAATTGCGGCAAAATTAGTGATAATTTGCGACATGTTAGTTATTTTATGGACTCGTTAACATTTTAAGGGTGGGGAAATATAATACAAGCAGGACGCTGCACTGGGTTTGGGGCGTTATACGGGGCTATCGAAGGTCTTTATCTACTGCTTATCCTATTACTCTCCTATTACTTTCCTATTACATTCGTATTTGATGGGATGGGTGCGAAATCTTTCTTTGATATTTGTATTACATATTTCATAATATTCGCTAACTTTGCGCGAAATTGGGATATTATGGACTGTGAGGAAATAAAGAAACAACGTGGCGGACGACGTGAGGGGGCTGGGCGACCTAAGGGTGACAGCAAGCTCTATACGTTTCGTGTGCCTGGTAATATAGCATCGGTCATTGATGCACAGGAGAGTAAGACAGAGTTCATCAAGGAGTGCATCGTGAAGAACATTTTCGCAAAGCATAGCATTAAGGAGTTTGGGGATGTGGTGCGTGCATCGGAGGTTAAGGATCTGACGTTGCCGTTCTTTGAGAATGTGAGTGTGGTGGCGGGCTTTCCTATTCCTCTAGACAATGACGAGAAGGCTCAGAACATTGAACTGCTTCAGATGCTCTGTCCGCATCCTGAATCGTGCTATCTGATAAGGGTACAGGGCAACTCGATGATTGACGCGAACATATATTCGGGCGACATCATCATCGTGGACAAGAGCAACAGAAGTCCGCAGGATTCAGAGATAGCCGTGTGCGAGCTCAACGGAGAATATACCATCAAGCGCATCGGCAGACATGACGGCAAGATGTGGCTCGTGCCTGCAAATCCTGAGTTTCCTGAGATAGAGGTGAAGGAGGGCGACGACTTCGTGGTGTGGGGCGTGGTGACATACGTGATACATAAACCTAAGAACTGAGAATGGGATGTACGCATTGGTGGATTGTAACAGTTTCTTCTGTTCCGTGGAGAAGGTCTTTACGCCAGGACTCCGCGGTAAGCCTGTGTGCGTAGCTGGGTCGAACGATGGCAACATAGTGGCTCTGACACCTGAGGCAAAGGCCGTGGGTCTGCATAGAGGAGATCCAGTGTTCAAGGTAAGGGACATCATCAACGCCTATAACGTGAAGGTATTCTCGGGAAACATGATGCTATACGCTGCCATGAGCCGACGCATCGTTTCGATACTCAGAAAGAGCATCATGCACGTGGAGAACTACAGCATAGACGAGAGCTTCTGCGACTTGAACGGCTACGACAAGCACTACAACCTGGAAGAACTGATGCGCGGTGTGGCCGACAAGATAAGGCTATACACCGACGTGCCTGTGAGCGTGGGCATTGCACCGACAAAGACGTTGGCCAAGATGGGCAGCAAGTTTGCCAAGCAGTACAAGGGTTATCGTGACGTATGCGTGATAGACACCGAAGAGAAACGACGTAAGGCATTGGAGCTGTTCGACCTTGCCGATGTATGGGGCGTTGGGCGACAGACATTTGAGAAGCTGCGATACTTCGGTATAGAGACACCATTGCAGTTTGCCGACAAGAGCGAGTCGTGGGTGAGGCAGAACTTTACAAAACCAGGAGTGCAGACGTGGATGGAGCTGAACGGGAAGCCAAGTATTGATACGCACGAAGTGTCACGTAACCAGTCGATATGCACGAGCAGAAGCTTCGGGCAGATGGTAACGGAGCTTGACCAGATGCAATCGGCAGTGGCAGCATTTGCAGCCAGCTGCGCCAACAAACTCAGGGGGCAGTCGGCAGTGGGCAAGGTGGTGACAGTGTTTGTGATGACAAACAGATTCAGGGAGGACTTGCAGCAGTATTATAATAGCGGCTCGGTAGGGCTATTGACAGCCACATCGGACACCATAGAGATAACACGTGCCGCGATGGAGGCTTTGGGGCAGATATACAGGAAGGGAATATGGTATAAGAAGTGCGGCGTGGTTATAAGCGAGATACAGGCTGAGAGTCCTGTGCAACTCAACCTGTTTGACCCGATACAAAACAGGACGGAGCGAGCCGAACTGATGAAGGCTGTGGACAGACTGAACCACAAGTACGGACTGAAAACCGTGAAACTTGGTGTTGAGGGTATGGATAATCAGGCATGGAAGGTGAAATGCGAGCAACGGACACCGAACTACCTGACGGATATAGACGAGCTGATGGTGGTGAGGATATAGAATGCTTCATCCCACCAGCATCTCCAATCGCTTACTCCAAGCCTCAATCGTGTAGTCAGTCTTGCGGATCTTGCCGATCCATTCTTTGATGAGATCCGATTTGTCAACGTGGCATATCGAGGCTCCGATGGCGGCGAGAGTCAATGCTTCGCTCAGTTTCTTGCGGGAGCAGACCTCGGTCAATTCCTGTTGGATCTTGGCCAAGTCATCATTGCTCGTTCTGGTCAATGGTCCGTTGTACTCTTCGGCATCCCAGTTTATGCCCTCCAGTTTCTTCTTTGCGGTTGTGTGACTGAGGTGGATATAGCGCATCGAAGTTCGGATGTCACCGTGACCAAGGATGTTCATGATG
>JAZUKC010000030.1:0-12453 GCA_045643065.1 Prevotella sp. | reverse complement strand
GGAAGGTACGGTAAATAAGATAAAGGAAATCAAAAGGTCTATGTTCAATAGGGCAGGAGTTAATCTGCTAAGGGCAAAGATTATCTATGCTGACTATGGGAGGATACCTCCATACTTGCCACTAAATTGACGCAGAACCAAATTCGTAACTCTATCTAAGAATGTCGTACAACCTGCAGAGCATACTGCGATACAGCAGCTTGCCGTTGGGCGATAGCGGTGTTGTGTTCATCAGCCATGCAGCCCTTAATTGCGAGACGAATAGCTGCCAGAGGTCGTGAGATGAGGCATTGACGGTGATGCCATTGTCGTTCCATCTGTATATGTATAGCCCCGAAGAGGTTGTTGCTACGTTAGGTTTGTGAGACAACATTTCAGGCCATAGCCATACATCTTCGAATATTCTGCCTTTGGCAAACAATACTTTGTCGAACAGATTACGGCGGTATATCTTGTTCCAGGCATAGCAATGCTCCCATGCCATGGTAGTATGCCAATACTGTTTGGCAGAAGTCCACTCTTTATCTGGCAACGTTAGCGTGTGCTCATCGGCGTTATCGGCATGGACAAGTGCAGGATATTCCAGGACATCCACATCAGAATGGCTGCAGAGAAGAAACTGCATAAGTGGCTTCAAAGTGTCAGGAGACAGTTCGTCGTCGCTATCTACGAACGTGATATACTCTCCTGTTGCATGCCCTATTCCGTAGTTGCGGGCATCACTAAGTCCACCGTTTGCCTTGTGCAACGCAGTGATTCGCTGGTCACGCAGTGCCCATTCGTCGCACATATCAGGGCAACGGTCAGGCGAACCGTCATCGACAAGCAGCATCTCCCAGTCCTCATAGTCTTGCCTAAGGATGCTTTCTATGCAGCGATCGAGTGTCTTCTCAACGCGATAGACGGGTATGATGATGCTGAGAGTCATGAGAAAGGTGCTGTAACTCTGTAGATATTGAATAGCAGGAGTGATGGTTTGTTGCCCAGAAGGTTTCTTTTTAATGTGCCGGCGAAGAGCTTATGGAAGAGGTGGGCTGCCCAAAGCAGATGGAAACGTTGCAGACGGTCGGTGAGATCGAGTAGCGACGAGTAGCCTCTAAGCTCATCAGCGAACTCATGAAGCGTACCAAGTGCCGTCTCGACCTTAGCCAGATACTTCTCGTTCGACTCAAACTTGTCAAGTCCAACGGGAGCATCGATGTGGCGAACAGGTATTCCTGCCTTCTCGATAGCCTTGCCAAAGAGCACATCCTCGTAGCCATATCGGGTGATACGCTCATCGAATGGGCATCTCTCTGCCACCCATCGTGGCATCATAAGGTTGGCAGTATGGATGTGTTGATATGGTGTCAGCGAACGCTTTTCTGCCGTATGGTCGTCCTGTGCGCAGTATTCGTACCAGAATCTGAGATTGCAACGCAGCATCTCTGGACTACCAATGACCTTGACACCGCCATCAATCACTCCGTCATGATCATTCATTGCACTGATGTAATGCAGGAGAAAGTCGTCGTCGTCAATGCAAACATCGCTATCCAAGAACAGCAACCACTCGCCGTTTGCCTCAGAAGTCAGGAAGTTTCGTATTCTTGCACGCCCCACGTTCTCCTTTCTTCGAATATAACGGCAATGTTCCAGCTCGTTGATGAGATAGTTATTGATGATGGAAACCTGGTCATGGCTGCCATCGTCTGCAACGATAATCTCATAGTTCAGCCCACTAACGTTGTCCGCCAGCTGCTTCATTCGCTTGACAAGCAAGAAGCAACCGTTGTCGTATGTAGGGAGAAGTATGGATAGAGATGTTTTCAAAATAAATAATTATGGGTTTATTTTTTTAGTTCTAATATAGAGATAATTTAAGGTGCAAAATATCCAGCTACTGGAATTTGCAAGCCCCAACGCGGGCGAAATCCTATAGGGTAGGGTGTAAGCCCTATCTAAAATGCTATCAAGTAATAGAGCGCCAAGGGTGCGACATTCTATAAACTTCAATGAATATAGCAGTATGTCGCCCACGTTGGGGCTTTTTTTATATTTATCTCTAACGTAGCGCTAACGCACTACGCTGTAGAATGTCGCCCACTTCGGGGCTTTTACCAGACACCAATTATTATTATTTATTCATTATTCATTAACATTCTTAATCCCGCACAACATATTTTTTGCCGTTCTTTATGTACACTCCCGACCTTCCGGGCGACGTAATCCGCTGTCCTTGCATATTGTACATGGCACCGTTTCCTATGTCGTCGCACGTTATTTCCTCTATACCCTCAGGACAATACGGGAAGTCCTTGTCGAGCACTCTTAGGCGACGCTTTATCCAAGTGGTGATGTACTGCTTCTCCTCAGCAAAGTCGAACGTCTTGCCGCCTATGTCTGAGTCGCCATCCCAACGCTCCTTCTCACGGGCGTATGCACCAGTCTTGGTCAACATATTCATGTAATCGCTGTAACGCTTTGTAAGAGACGCCTCAGAGAAGTGAGTCTTGCGAAGCTCCTTCCATCGTGCTTCACGTGCCTGACGGTAGCCGTTTATGTTGAGCGAGTCAAGCAAATAGGTAGGCTTCATGCCCCAGAAGTACATCGGATCGATGTTGTACGGCGAGTAAATAGGGTCGCGATAGTTCGTCGGATCCCATGATTCGCCTACGCAAGCGTCCAGATCCCATACGGCGAGAGTGATTTTCTTGTCCACCTCCCTGTCATAACAAGCCCAGAACTTGTTCTTTCCGGCCACGTTGTCTATAGCGCTGAGCAGCGTAGTGAACAGTTGATAGTCGATATATACAGGCATATCGATGTAGTCGTAGATGTTCTTTGCAAACTCCTCGTATGTGCAATCGGCCACAAACTTCTGCGCTTCGTAGATCACACTCCAGTCCAAAGTAGGGACATCATCTATATCCGGATATTTCGATTCGAATCCTCCCCATGTGCCGGAAGTGTTGTCATAGTCGTTGTAACCCCAGAAATTGGTATATACATTTGACGAAGACTTCCACAACTGGCCATGTATAGTGACGGTGCCATCGCTGTTTTCGGTGTATTTCTTCAGCTTCATCTGCGAGCGATCGATGTTCTCCGTCATGCAGTATATGCCTCTGTACTCATTGTTCAGGAACACTTCGACGAACTGTCCGCGTGTTCCCGTCAGTGCCTTTGGTTCCTTATCTATATAATAAGGTTTAGAAGCGAAGTCGTTCCACAGGTCCGTTGCCACACGATTTCGTATGCGGCTCATATCCACCTGAGCAGCATCGAGCAGCCAGGAGTTGTCGTTGCGCAGTCCGAAGAACTTCCTGTCCTTCTTCTTTCCGTCCGCATCCAGGAACTTGATGTGGTAGTTACGCTTGTGCTTGTCAGGCATATTGGTACTTGCCCCACGCCATTTCAGCTTCGCCATAAGGTGCTCCTGATTGCTCATGTCAGGCATGATGACATCGACCGTGCCTTGGGCGTATTCGTAACCGAACTCACCGTTGAGGCGAACGATAGGGAGAAAGGTGAAACGCACCTTCGCCGTGTCGCACTGGAAGTTCTGCACGCTGCCATCGTCGAACATCGACTCCGGCACGCTGCACAGGTAAGAGTCGGTGTGATAGTCATAAACCAAGGTTCGTTTGGCAAGGTCTATCTGGGCCGACGCAGTGCATGCGAGCATCAGAAATATGTAAATGAGGAACTTTTTCATCTATAAAAAATGTATGTATAAATTGGGTTGCAAAATGAAAGGTATTGAATCGCGATGTAAAAAGCACTGATTCGGGAGGTGAAAAGCACTGATTCACCGACCGAAAAGCTACCTTTTAGAAAGGGGTATTATAACATCTTGAAAATGAATATGTTACAATCGGCGAAAATTTAGCGCTTTTTAGCACCTATTTTTTTAAAAACACAGAGACACGGAGAGCACAGAGATCACGGAGTCTTTTAGAGTTCCATTCGGGTTGTTTTTGGGGGGAACAACGAATTACACGAAAGACACGAAATTGTTTCGACCTGTACGGTTGAAGTTTCCACCCTGAAGGGGCAGTCGCTTTTGCGTCCATAGCCCAGAGCATCGCCCTGGGCTATGGACTTATTGCCCTTGCAGGGCGTGCACATTCGACCGTACAGTTCGAATATTTATCTTACTATAGCAATCTTTGTAGCTACTCCGCTGCCACCGTCTGGGTTAGCAACGAGCACCATATATACGCCCGAGGCAACGCGATTGCCGTTCTGGTCGCAGCCGTTCCAGATGTAGCTGCCACCGATGGACATGCCTTCTGCCACCTTCTGTCCTGATGCGCTGGTGATGATAACGCTGCAACCATTCTCGAGTCCCTTGACGGTGATGTAGCCAGTGTAGTCAGGCGTTACAGGGTTAGGATATGCCCAGACGTTGCTGTCTATCATGTCCGGATTCGACTCGCTGATGCCACTCATGTACGAGCAGATGCCCTTGTCGGTAGAGAAGAACACGCGGCCGGTGTTGGAGTCTATCTTTATGTCGGTGACAACGTCAGAAGAGAGAGGCGAATTGCCAGTGGTGAAGTGGTGTTCCTGAATGTTACAGTCGTCGCTTATCACGAAAACACCCATGCCGTTGGTGCCGAACCACTTACGATTGGCAGCATCGACGGTGATGCAGAGTATGTCGATGTCCGACAGGAGATAGTCGGCAAAGTTGGTGCCGTCATTGCGTGGCACCTTGTGTTGCGTCATCACCTCACGTCCGTCAGCAATATCCTCCGACTTGATGTAGAACGGACCCTTGTTGCTTGCTATCCAGATGTTGCCGCGTCTGTCTGCAGCCATGTTTCTCATGTATGGCTGGTAGCGGGTGTTGTCCTGGTTTATGAAGTCGTCATATCGCTTCAGGCGATCGTTCTTGATGTCATAGCAGAAGACGCGTGAGTCCTCCCAGCGGGAAGAACAGAACCAAAGGTAGTTGCGTTGGTCGATGAGCGCACCCTGAAGCGATATGCGGTAGTTGCCCGAGAGCAGGTCGCCATGCTCGAAAACGTCCCATTCGCCGTTGCTCTTCAGACATATTATGTTTGGATTCGAACCGTTTGCCACCCACAGGTTGCCGCTCTTGTCGTGTACCATGGAAAGCACCGTTGACCAGTTTCTTGGCTCGCTACTCGTCGGAACGCCTGAAGCCAGAGGGCTGTTGCCACTGTCATAGACCTGTTCAAACTTTCCATCGACAAACTTATACAAGCCCGTCTCGCCACCAATCATCACTATCCTTGGGTCGATAGGCGACACGCTGATGCACGAAATGTCACGATATCGGCGCTTAGTGATCTTTGCCACATCGTCCCTGAACATGTCCCACATGCCGTCCTTAAAGAAACTGACCTGGCCATTCCAGAAAGATGAGGAGTCGATGGTATAGAATCCGTTGATGGAATAGAGCGTTTCGTTGTCTATCCAGAGACGATATGAGTGGTTGTCTGCTGGTCCGTTAGGCATGACACCTGTGCTGAGAGGCGACATCTGAGAGCCGTCGGCAGAGTATTTAACAAGCTGATTCTCAGCGTTGTTAGCCCAATAAGAGTTGGAATCCTTGCCGTAGCAGACGACGTTGATGTTGTGTGAGGCTGAGAACGACCTGCAAGTGAGGTCAGAAGTAATCTCATTTACTTTCCCCGACTTACCGCAAAGGATGCGGTCGCCCGTCTTTTTTGCCCAGCTGAAAGCAAACAATCCGAAGGCAACCACCTCGCCTGTCTCAGTGTCTATGGTGTTTGCGTTGCCGTCGGTCATGCCTATCAACTTGCCATTGAGCGAGAACATGTACTGGAAGAAGACGTCGGTGAGCAGTTTCCATGATGCAGGGTCGTTGAGATTGTCCTTCATGTTTGCCTTATAGACACCTCTGTCGGTCTCGTTGCGAAGGGCATAGATGTAGTCGCCGATGACGGCAACGTGCTTTATTTCGTTGTTCAGGATGTACGAATCGGCAATATACCCCTTGGCAACGTCTATCTTCACGATGCCGAATCCGGTAGCAACGTATGCAAATCGTCCCTCGTTGATAACCGAGTTGATGGTCTTGTTGCCCGTCATCTGCTTTAGATAGATGTCAGAGATGTTCACAACGTCGCCGTTGGCAGACAGCAGGTCGATGTTGGAATCATCATAAGCCACGACAAGACGCTTCTGCGAACTGTTCCACGAGATAAACTTCACGTTGATGTCCGTAAGGAAATTGGTCTTGTCATAGACCTGAAGCGAGCCGTCAGACGTGTTGTAACTGTAGAGGTTTGACGATGCCTTGACGAAGATATCGTTGCCAGCCACCTCGATGTCCTCAATGCTGCTGTAGCTCGGATATATCTGCCATGTACCTACAGCCTCGGCAAAGGCTGTCTGAGACGTTACGAACAGTGCTGCCAGGAGGCAGAAGGTCTTGAGTATTTTTCGGAGTATATTCATTTGTCTATTATTGTTTATAATGATTCTCGTTAGCAGTATTACAGGCGTTTGTTCTTCCAGTAGAAGTACAGAAGTCCAAGAACGTGGTGCATTCCCATCTTGGTGAAAGGGTGCTCGTTGGTCATTCGCTGGCAGTAGTGTATCATGGAGTATTGCGGCAGATACATTATTCGCCAGCCTTTCGACTTGATGCGCATGCAGAAGTCGCAGTCTTCAGGTCCGTAGAAGATGTTTTCGTCAAGATTACCCACCTGCTCGTATGCCTCGCGACGGAACAGTTGGCATGCGCCGATGACGTAGATAGGCTCGAAAGGTTCAGTGCCGTTTATCAGTTTTGAATACGAATAGCCTTTCTTGCTTATGTGGAAGAGGTTCTTGAACTTATGAACGAACCCGGGGTATATCTTGCAACTCTCCTGAATACCACCGCCGGCGTAAAGCAGTTTGCAGCCACACAGTCCGACGTCAGGGGTATTATCCATGTACTCTATCATGTGGTCTATGACGTCGCAATCAACGAGCATGTCGTTGTCAAGGAAGAAAATGTAGCGTCCGGAGCATATCTCCAAACCACGGTTTCGTGCGTAGGCCACGCCCTTATTTGTAGGAAGCTCAAGCAGAATGATGCTTGGGAAGAACTTCCTCACGTAGTCTGCCGTTCCGTCTTCCGAGCCATTGTCTATCAGGACCATCTCGATGTCCTCCCGGTCGAGTATTGGGCGCATGGAGTCAAACAGGCTGCGTATGTAGTGCAGTCCGTTCCATGTGATGACGATGAATGATGTCTTTATGCTCTTTCTGTTCATCCGAAGAGTTTTACTTTTAGTGTTTTGAGAGCATGGATGAAGTCCTTCATGCTGCGAAATTGTCCGATGTGCCTGATGACGAACGATGGCGAGAGGAAGTAAGTGAGGTTGCTGCGGAAGAGAATCTTCTCCATCTGTCGCGATGTCAGGTGCGGATAGTTCAGAATGGAGTGGCGCTGCACGTCGGTAGGGACGTAGTCGCCGGTCTCTATCCATCCGTTCTGGCGTGCCATTTCGTAGAATTCAGTGCCTGGGAATGGTGCCACGATGTTTATCATCAGCTGGTCTGCCTTCAGCTTTTTTGCCTCGCGGATGGTATGCTTTATGCTGTCGATGGTCTCGAGTGGCGATGTTCCGATGAGGAGGTTCATCTTTACAGGTACATGATGCTTCTTAAGGATGTTGACGGCATCGTATATCTGCTGCGAGGTTATGCCCTTGTGTATGTATTCAAGCACGTCGTCGTTGAAGGATTCTACGCCGAGATCGACTGCCATGCAGCCTGATTCGCCAAGCATTCGTGCGATGTTCTCGGTGATGGCATCTACTCTTGCCTGGCACGACCACTTCATGCCGTACTTGCGAAGGGAGTTGCAGATGGCCTCAGTGCGCTTCTCGTTCCAGATGAAGTTGTCGTCTGCGAACATGACTGCCTTGTAACCCTGCTGGTGAAGCAGTGCAAGTTCCTCGTCAACCTTCTCAACGCTGCGGAACGATATTGGCGGTTTGCGGTTGTCGTGGTGGGTGCGGTGCTCCAGTTCGCGTGCAAAGGTCATGGAGCTTGGTACGCAATAGATGCAGTGGAACGGGCAGTTGCGCGAGGTGACCATCGTGGTGTAAGGCGTGATCTTGAGCTTCGGGTTGCGGTATTCGATGTCGCCAAGCAACTCGCGGGCAGGGATGGGCAGATGATCGAGCGACTTCATCAGCGGGCGCATAGGGTTGTCACGTCGCTTTCCGTCGCAAAGGACCGACGTTCCGGCCGTGTCCGTCCAGTCCTTTCCTTCTGACATTCGTTCCAAGATTTCGGCAACGGTCTCCTCTGCTTCGCCTCTCACGACCGTAACACGACTGTCGAAGAGCGACTTGTCCTTGTAGTAGGTAGGTGCAGGACCGAGCAATAGCAGGCGCAGGTCTGGCACTTCGGCCAGGAGTTGCTTGCCTACGGCGATGTCATTTTCTAATGATAGATTGACGCTCCAGAAGATGCAGACGTCTGTCTTCTCGCTCTTGATGGTGTCGATGAGAGCAGGGAGTGCGATGTTGTTGTTCACACAGTCAGAGTAACTGACCTCATGTCCTTTCTCGATGAGATATGCAGCGACGGTCAGCTCATAGATGTTTGGCGTCGCATATACGACGTGCGTACAACCGGAACTGCGTTCGGCTGGTTTGTCTCCTGGCAGGATAACGGGTGGAACAACAAATCTTACTTTCATCTTATTCTATCGTTATGTACTTAATATATAACGTCAAAACCTTGATTTTATTTGATTATATCCTCAAAATCTATGCTTTCGGGTTGAATTCGAGGGGTTATGTCATGAGTTAAGATGCTGCGCCAGTTCATTAATCGAACCGAACGTCTGCTCTTTATGCTTGCTGACAAACACAACAGCGTGGTCATCAGTGCTCATGGCGAAACAGTCGAAGCCGTAGTATTTGTTCACGAAGCGTACCTTTTCGGAAAGATTCTCACGCTCGTTGTTAGCTGTTTGAGGAATGTCGGCTGTGCATCCTATGTCGTTGAGAGAGCGGATGTCGTAGCGATTGCCGAGTATCTGGCGTACGTTTCCTATCTCTTTAGCGTCATTTGTGGCAAAGACAAGCACAGGCAACTGGTTCTTTACCTTTGTCTTCATCGTGCTGAAGCCTTCGCCATATACGCCTTCGACGTTGATGACAGACAGGAACGCGTATGGGTCAACGCGCTTTATGCAGCTGGCAATGATGCGGGAATAGCGCTTGCTGGCTATGCATACCACCACCTTTCGCTCCGATTGTGTCCACCATCCGGTGGCATCCATGACGGTAACGCCGAAGCCTGCCTTGGTTATTGCATCGGCAACGCCGGCATAGTTGCGTGAGAATATCTCAAACTTGACGGCCTGATGCTGGCGGCGTGTGCAGTAGTCGAGGGAGATGGAGCATACGGCCATGGTGACATAACCGAAGACTACGCGCTCGATGTCATGGAAGATGAAGTAGCAGGATGATATGATGCAGATGTCGCAGGCAAGGATTACCTGTCCGAGCGACAGGTCCTTGAACTTGTTGATGCAGGCTGCGACGATGTCGGTGCCACCCATTGAGCCTCTATGTCCGAAGCAAAGTGAGAGTCCGTAGCCTTCAATCATGGCGCCTAATACGCATGCCATGAACGACTGTGTGCCGCATATCTGGGGCAATACGCCGTTGCCATCCTCCAGTATTCTTTGGAACAGCCACATCCAGAACGTGGCAGTGGCTACACCAAAGATGGTCTTCATGCAGAATCTCCAGCCGAGTATCCTGACTCCTGCTATGAGAAACAGCACGTTGATGGTAAGATAGCTGACCTGTACCTCCAGTCCGGTGGCATAGAATATTATCGAAGCAATACCTGCCACGCCACCTGTCGTGAGCTTATAAGGCAGCATGAACAGCGTAACGCCGATGCAGTAGAACGCCGTTCCAAGGGCTATCATCAGATAGTCCACAACTTCCGACCAGCGTCCTTTCTTGGCGACGTCAACGGAATGGTTGGTATTTTCGGTTATTGTCATGTTCTGGTGTAGGTTCTCCTAGGAGTTCTGGTTTTTCTAGAGGTTCTAGATTCTCTAGATATTCTAGAAGTTCTAGTTTTCCAAACTATTTCAACAGGAACTCTGCCAGCTTCTCAACGGCTCTGCCACGATGAGAGATCTTGTTCTTATCCTCTGCCGACATCTCTGCGAAGGTGATGCCTTTGTTCTCAGGAATGAAGATTGGGTCATAGCCAAAGCCGTCTGTACCGTGCTTCTCTGTGGCTATTTCGCCCTCAACAATGCCCTCAAACTGATACTCAACCTCGTTCTTTATCAACGCTATAGACGTGCGGAAGCGTGCCTTGCGATTATCCTTTCCGTCAAGCATCTGCAGCATCTTCTTCATGTTGTCCTCAGAGTTATGGTCGTCAGATGTTGCCGTCCATCCGTCTTCGGATATCGTTGCATAACGAGCAGAATATACGCCAGGCTTACCATCCAATGCTTCTACCTCAAGACCTGTATCGTCTGCGAAACAGTCGAAGCCATAGAACTGATTGATGAAGCGTGCCTTCTCCATGGCGTTCTCCTCGAGAGTGTTGTGAGTCTCAGGCAGTTCTGCTGTGCAACCTATCTCCTTCAGAGAGCGAACCTCGAAGCGATCGCCCAGTATCTGGCGCACTTCGTTGAGCTTGTTGTTGTTGTTCGTAGCGAATACGATGATTGGTTTCTGGTCTTTCACTTTTGTTTTCATTGTGTCGAAGCCTTCGCCATACACTCCTTCTACGTTGGTAACGGAGAGGAAAGCGAACGGATCGACGCGTTTAACGATACGTGCGATGGTTGTGTCATGACGCTTGTTGACGATGCAGAGTATCATCTTACGCTCGGTGTTGGTGTACCAACCCTTGCCATCGACTACGGTAACGCCAAAGCCTGCCTTGATAATGGCATCGGCAATGGCACTGTAGTTGCGTGAGAATATCTTGAACTCCACTGACTGATGCATCCAGCGCGTCAGATAATCAAGTGTAACGGCTGCCACAGCCATCATGACATAGCCGAAGATTACCATCTGGATATCGTCAAAGATGAAGTAACAGCTTGATATGATACATACGTCAAGTGCCAGGATTACCTGTCCCAGTGACACGTCTTTATATTTATTTACGCATGCAGCGATGATGTCCGTACCACCTGTCGAACCGTTGTTTGAGAAACAGATGGACAGGGCGAAGCCTTCGAGTATGGCACCTATCATCACAGCCATGAAGCGTTCGTCGCCAACCATGTGCGCAAACTCCGGTCCGGCTGATTCAAGGATACGTTGCCACAGCCACAACCAGAATGTCATCATGGCAACGCCGTACATGGTCTTAAGGCAGAATCGCCATCCAAGTATCTTCAGACCTATTACCAATAGCAATACGTTGAAGGCGGCGTAGCTTATCTGCACCTCCAGTCCGGTAGCATAGTAGATGATGGCACATACACCACTCAATCCACCACTTGCCAGGTGATAAGGCAACAAAAACATCGTGTAGCCCATGGCATACAGTGCGGTGCCAAGGGCTATCATTATGTAATTACGAATTTCTCTCCAAATATTTGTTGTCTGCATAAAAAAACTAATGCATCCCTCTCCCCCTCCCTCCTAACGGGAGGGGGCTGGGGGGTGGGTCTTTGTTTACTTCACCACAATATTAATAATACGTCCTGGCACAACGATTACCTTCACTACCTGCTTGCCATCGGTGTACTTAGGAGTGCGCTCGTCGGCAAGTGCAGCCTTCTCTGCGTCTTCCTTCGATACGCCGGCAGGCAGCTGGATGGTGAAACGTGTCTTGCCACAGAACTGTACTGGCATAGTAATCTCCGAGTCCTTCATCTTCTCCTCGTCCCATGCTGGCCATTGAGCGTCGCAGACGGTTGTCTCGTTGCCAAGCTGGTGCCACAGCTCTTCGGCGATGTGTGGAGCGAATGGTGCGATGAGGACAACAAGTTCCTTAAGCACAGCTGCCGAGTGACACTTCTGCAACTCGCCTACGGCAATCATGAAGGCAGCGATACTTGTGTTGTATGAGAACGCCTCGATGTCCTGCGAAACCTTCTTGATGAGCTTATGCAGCGACTTCTCCTCTGCCTTGCTTGGTGCGTTGTCGTTGACAACCCAGTTGCCCTCGCGGTCGTAGAACAGTCCCCAGAACTTCTTCAAGAAGCGGTGACAGCCGTCGATGCCGGCAACGTCCCAAGGCTTAGACTGTTCAACAGGACCGAGGAACATCTCGTACAGACGCAGTGTGTCGGCACCGTAGCGCTCGCAGATGTCGTCTGGGTTAACCACGTTGTACTTCGACTTAGACATCTTCTCTATGCTCTGGTATATGATGTACTGACCGTTGTCATTGCAAACGAACTCAGCATCCTTGAACTCTGGCATCCAGTTGCGAATCTTCTCAATATTGAGCACATTACCCTCAACAGTA
>JAZUKC010000029.1:0-2956 GCA_045643065.1 Prevotella sp. | reverse complement strand
AACTACTCAACTCCTACGAGACAGAGACGAAACAGAAGTTTACCGTGGCTCAGGTCAGCTACCGTCTGGGCTTTGAGTACCCGCAGCACTTCGTCCGCTTCTTCAAGGCTCTTACAGGAAAGACTCCTACCCAATGGAGAGCGGCATAGAAGGCACGCCTCATCGGAGCTTTTATCTACATTTGTTTCCTTGGCGAGAGCATCACCCCGATGCTCCTGATAGCCAGTATCGTCATGTTTGCCAGATGTTGTTTTGCTGCGAAATAATCACATTCCCTAAGAATTGGTTACATTTACCACAATTCTGGTATGGCATAGTATAAAAATTAGTATAACTTTGCAGTCGAAATCATTTTATAATCAATATGAAGACACTTATAGCATTTTACAGTCGCCGTGGCGAGAACTACGTAAGTGGCGATATCAAAGTCCTGAAGAAGGGTAATACGGAGTGTGTAGCTGAGATGATCAAGGAGCAGTTGGCGGATGCCAATGTGTTCCAGATCGATACTGTAGAAGCATACTCGGATAGTTACATGACTTGCATTGAGGAAGCAAAGGCAGAGCTTCACGCCGGGGAACGCCCTGCGCTGAAGGCCGATTGTGACCCTTCGGCATACGACACCATCATCCTCGGTTATCCAAACTGGTGGGGACACGTTCCGATGTGTGTGCTCACATGGCTCGAAGCGCATGACTTCTCAGGCAAGACTATCATACCTTTCTGCACGCATGAAGGCAGTGGCATGGGCAGTACGGAGAAGGACATTCGCACAGCGTGCCCTACTGCCAACTTAAAGCCCGGTACTGCGATTCATGGCACAACCGCCCCTCATGCGCAGAAATCGGCAGAGGCAATCGTTGCATTGACAAAATGATATTTGAAAATTACAGCCAATTATGAATATGAAATCATTACTTTTAGCGCTTATGGTTATGCTTTCCATTTGTTCCTGTGGAGCAAAGCAGCCAGAAAAGCAAAGTGCAAAACCTATCGCAGAGAAGAGCATCGTCATCTATTTCTCCCATGCAGGTGATAACTATAGTGTTGGTATTATCAAAGAAGGAAATACTAAACTTGTTGCCGATATGATCTGCTCTCAGACAGGAGCGGATCGACTGGAGATCGTGTGCAACAAGAACTATGACCTGCCATACGGTGAGCTCATTGAAGTCGCGAAGAAGGAACAGAAAGAGGGAGAGCTCCCTGCTTACACACTCATGCTCAATGGAGAGAAGGTGGATGGCAAGGCTGACCTGAGCGCATACAAGACAGCTTATATCGGTGGTCCTGTATGGTGGGGTACTTACCCTCAGGTGATGTTTACATTCTTCAAGGATTACGATCTCAATGACATGAATATCATTCCATTTACGACCCATGAAGGTTCGGGTCTTGGTAGTTGTGTCAACGATCTGAAGAAAGCTTATCCTAAAGCGTCTTTCGGCAAATCCTTCTCAATCTACGGTCATGAAGTACGAACGGAGGAAGGAAAGAAGAACGTAGAAAAATGGTTAAACAAATAAAATCAAACTCATGGAAAATATTACATTAAACAACGGCATACAAATGTCGATTCTCGGTTACGGAGTTTATCAGGTGACGCCTGACGAGTGTGAACGTTGCGTGCTTGATGCCCTGGAAATTGGTTACCGCCACATAGACACCGCACAGGCTTATTTCAATGAACAGCAGGTGGGCAATGCCATCAAGAAGAGTGGCATCGCCCGCGAGGACATTTTTCTCACGAGCAAAGTGTGGTTGGAACATTTTGGCTACGAGGAGTGCCGCAAGAGTGTAATCGTATCGCTGGAGAAACTGCAGACGGAATACATCGACCTCATGCTGCTGCATCAGCCATTCGGCGATGCTTACGGTGCATGGCGAGCATTGGAGGAACTTGTACAGGAAGGCAGACTCCGTGCCATCGGCATCTCAAATTTCTACGTGGATCGTTTCGTGGAGTTCTGCAATTTTGCCTGCAATGATTGGACACGAGCTGACGGAACCGTTGTCAAGGGCATCCGACCTGCTGTCAACCAGATAGAGATTCACCCTTACCACACTCAATCACAGCAGCTCGAATGGATGCAGAAGTACGACGTGCAGCCAGAGGCATGGGCACCACTCAATGAAGGGCGCAATGGTATATTTGAGGATCCTGTATTACTTGATATTGCCAACAAACATGGCAAAAGCCTACATCAGGTCGTACTACGCTGGCATGTGCAGCGAGGCATTGTCATCTTCCCGATGAGTCGCAACAAAGAGCACATGATTGACAATTTCAACATCTTCGACTTTACTCTCTCAGACGACGATATGGAACGCATTAACGCTCTCGACCGTGGACAGAGCGCCTTCTTCTCCCACCAGAATCCCGAGATGATAGAATGGTTCGTACAAATGGTAGAGGCACGCAAGAATGCGGATGGACAGAAGGTGCAAAAGAATTGGTAAACATATAAAGATCATACACTATGAGCAAAATAACAATCATTACTGCAAGTCCCCGTAAGGAGGGCAATTCACTCAAGATGGCACAGTGGTTTAAAGAAGAGGCTGAATGCCTCGGTGCCGAAGTAACGACATTCGACGCTATCAAGCTGAACCTTGACGGCTGTCATGCCTGCAACGCATGTTATAAGACAGGTCATGCCTGTGCGTTTGAGCATGGCTTCGAACCAATAGCAGAATCCGTTCTCGCAAGTGAAACTATCGTCTTTGTCGTTCCCGTGTATTACTTTGCTATGCCAGGACAGGCAAAGAACATACTCGATCATTTCTATTCATTCATGGTTGGTGGCAAGGACACGGGTAAGAAAACCATCCTCGCCCTCGGCACATCCGGACAACCTGTAGAGAGCAACGTCTTTGAAGGTGTGCGGGTCATTTTGAAAAAGAGTGCGGAGTTCGTTGGTTGGGATTACGAAGAGCTTTCGTACGGCAACATGAA
>JAZUKC010000028.1:0-7741 GCA_045643065.1 Prevotella sp. | reverse complement strand
GTACTTTACGATCTTCATTTGCTGAGCTGTGTACTACAAACTTTTCTTGATTTTGATTTTTCTGAATGGCATCTTCTTGTATTTCCTGACTTCGACAGTATAGACAATTATTTTCGCAAGCATCTCCATCGATAATCAATGAGTTACACTTGAAGCGGTCATCTGGGTGGCGCATAGTCGAAGTCAGGAAAAACATGATGATCTCATGCATCAAAAAACGCATAAAGAGCTGCTGCCCTTTATGCGTTGAACCGGTTTGATTATTATCCAGAGGTTCTATTCCCCTATTACCATTTTACTGTGTACTTCTTGTAGAAAAAGCCGTCTTCGTCATCGTCTGAGAAGTCATCGTCTGAGAAGTCGTCGAATGCGAGGCCTCCGTTGTTATGCTTTGCACCCATATCGTCATCTGTAATCATTGGATCAGAACTTTCCATGATTGACAGATCCTCATATATGTATATTTCCTCTATTGTTGGCTTCAAGTATGATTTCTTATTTGTTTCCATAATCATTGTTACCTTAATTATTTTACCAATACCTTTTTGCCACCAATAATATACAAACCTGGGGTTGTTGGACGTTTGTTCAAACGAATGCCCTGCATATTATAAACAGCGTTGTCATCAGTCTTTGCTGTGAATATAGGAGTTTCTACCTCTGTCACAATGTTATCGCTCTCGTTATCTTCAATGATGTCATTAGCCCAAATCCATGTTATAGACTTAGCCGGACTTGTTGACGGCATTGTATAAGGGTCAAGACCGTACTCAAGGTTAATGCCCGATGTGTTTGGAATGGCAAGGTAGCACTTGTGGGCAGAGATGTTGGTGCCCTCCGTGTGGATACGCCAGAAGCGCAGAGCCTTCATTGAACCACCATTTGGCATGAGAGTACCGAAACCATAGTTGCGGACTTTGTAGTCGTCGCCATCTTTATCTCCTGCGTTGACTGGTGTCTTGTGATATACCGGAAGCAGTTTGTTGACATTATTATTTGTCTGATCTTCCTCTTCATTATCTGTCTGATCTTTCTCCACTACACGGACTTTTTCAAACTCAGAATCATTGAGAAGCAGACCGTAAGGGTCGAGAGGCTTGATGATGTAAGTGTAGCCTTTGTCCTTTACGATAGAAGCGTTGGAACCCAGGATGAGAGGAGTGTTTGCAGGTATATACTGCTCTGCAGGTTCAAACTTTGCCATCACTGCAGACTGAGCTTCGGCATCGAAATCTGTTACGTAATACATCTTGATAGTCTCGGGACATACGTAAGCCAGATGGTCGCTCCAGTTCTTGTAACAAACGAAATCGTCGCCAGGGATAGAGCGGGCAGCAACTCCGTCTGCACCTGCAGTCATGCCGATGTGGTAGTCGATTGTGTAGTAGTACTGACCACCGAACGAAGGAGTCTCGCCGTATGTACCTTTGTACATCTGAGTGTAGAAGCGTACGGTGTAGGTGCCGGTAGGGAGATTGAACATAATGTTATTGCCAATCTTTGGAGTGTTCACATCAGTCTGCGAGTTTTCATTCACCATGTTGAAATAATTGGTCTCGCATGTCTCGATGTGAGAAGCATTGAGTGCAAGCTCTGCAGTCTCTGTTCTTGGTGCAACGTTGTCTTCACCAAAGTTGTGAGAGTAGTCGCCGATCATGAAGCGGAATGGCAGTCCATATGTCATCTTCACTGTGGCGATGTAACACTGATCATCAGGACTGTATGTCATCACATGCTGGTTATCAGTGCGGCGCGTGCCGTTAGAGTTATATACAGTCCAGTAGTCGTCAGTGTCGCTGACCTCAGGAGCATCAATAACAGCAGGACCTGCAATATAGAACTGCTTGGAACTTACCGGAGAGTCCATGTCGTCAGACGACTCAAGCAATTCAATCCAATAGGTAGCTGTGGTGAGGTTGACGTGAATGATGTATGACGAAACCTTCGATTCATCAACACGAGGTGTGAGAGCCTGACTGCCCTGCTTGTATGTAACAACAGTACCTAAATCGTTACCGTTGCTTATGAGACCACCATACAGTGCAATGGCATCGCGGTTCATAGGTACCTGTGGACGAATGACGCTGCCGTACCATTTCACAGCGTTTTCACCGCTGACACCAGAGCCATAAGTCTGCCACATCTTAGAGTTGATTACGCCGGCGAACATACGTCCGAAGCCCTGCTTAGGTGCGTTCAGTGTCAGGGTGTAGGTGATACTGTCGGCATCCTGTGTGGTATCATCATTAGGATAATAAACGTTGCGAGTCATTGGATAGTTGTCCATAGCGTGGAAACCTGTTCCATCGACGTTACCTATGAGATAGAACTTATGGTCTGTGTCGTCAGGGATAGCAAGATTAGCACCCTCTGGCGACTTCAGATCGCCGTGCTGATAGTTCATCTCAATGGTTACACTCTCCTTCTGATATGTGATAGGCGTGCCACCGTTCTGTGCATCATTGCCGTATGCAATACCTGTGTTCAGAGTCCATGTATAAGACTGTGCTGTGAGTTGCTTCAGTACGAAAGCGTTTGTACTTGAAGAACTTTGCTTGCATTCAGCGTAGCTCTCGCCCGAACGGTAGATGTAGTTGCCATTCGCACTGTTTGTGATATTGATCTTGTTAGAGCCCAGCTCGTATGTAGCTCCGATGCCGCTGCCACTGCCTGATGGTTCTGGATAAGATGTCACGTTGGCCTGTGTGCCCTCACCTGAGCTGAATTTCAGAGTAATAGAATTTGAGAAACTAAATTCTTTATTCCAACTGCTACTACCATTGTTAATTTGCAGATTATCAGACGAACCGTTAGTCTTATAGTAGTACCAACCTGTCTCACCGTTTATTGTCAGAGTGTTGCTCTTTGAAAGTGTTGGTCCAGGCCATGTTGTCTCGCTTGAACCACCATCCTTCCAAACGTGGATGTGATCAGTGTCGCCAATTCCCTTTACGAATATATACTTAGCACCATTCTTCAAATCCTGGTAAATCTGATCATCGCTGGTACCACCGCCCTTTGCTGTGTATTTGATAGAGCCGTCAGCATTCTGAATCCAGTAGTGGATGTTCATGCCACTGGTGTATGTTTTGCCAGCCTGCTCTACAAACTTCTTGATGTCACAGTCCTTCATGTGGAAAGTGAACTTGTCGTTGTTTATAGCATATTTGTAGGCGCCTTTATCCTCACGGTTGATGATGTTACCCAGACGGAATGCTGGCAGACACTGAGAATTTGTTAACTCAGGACTAACGAAGTACCAAGAATTATCAGTCTCAGCAGCAAGTGCAGCAGCCTTGGTGTCATACTTTGTTGAACCGATGAGCCATACGTCAGACTTCTGAGCTGTGTAAGAATTGAAGCTCATACCCTTGTTCTTGTCGATGAGGAACGACTGATAGTGCCATTCGTTGCCCTTCTCATCCACCAACATAGCTTCAGGATCATAATCAGTAGATTTTTTTCCTACCTCGAGATAGCCTGATGGGCTTGAGATGCTTGCACCGTCGCGATAGTATATGGTAATGGTCTTGCCTACAGCCTTCTTCTCTGCAGCCAGAGCCTCTGTCTCTGATGCATAAGCTGTGTATTCACCTGTACCTTTAAGAACAATCCAGCTGTCACTGGTGATTGATGGAATGGTAGTGCCATAACTATCTGCCGAAATGTGAGCGGAATAAGAAGATGTACGAGCGTTGTAGCTGGCAGTCTTCCATGTAAAACCGTATGCGTCGGTGTTAGAGTCTGTGCCTGTAGCGGTTACGTCGTTGCCGTTGTTGTCCTTTGTAGCGATAGAGGCATCCTTTGCCTCACCATTGATTTGAGCTCTATAATGTATTGTTACATTCAGCACAGAAGCCTCTGCCAACTCTGCCTCTTCTTTTGAAGGATATGCTGTAGCCTTGTTGTCTCCTGTTATGACATACCACTTCTCTGAGTTTGTGTTGAATGTATAGTTCTTACCCGATACGTCGCTTACGGTTACGGTACCTGCTGCTGACGATGCATAAGGGAACGTTGCGTAGTACCATGTGTATCCCTTTGCGTCTGTTGTTGTAGAGAGTGAGATAGTATTAGAACTTCCATCAACTGCAGTACATTCCTTTGAATCGTCCTGGTAGCGGAAATAGACCTTAAAGTCCTCAATTTTTATTATGGAGTTGCTTGTTACGTTGTCAATCTGCTTTGAATAGCCATCGCTGTCAACAACTTTCACTGTAGCGCTGGCATTGCCAGAGGTGCGAGACTGCAGACGGGTGAGGGTATAGGTGTTTTCAACACCATTGCCGGAACCTGTTGCTACTTGTACGTCATTGACATAGAGGTAGCAGTTACCAGTTGTAGTTGAAGAATAAGTTATTGTGTAGTCATTGAACGCAGGCTGTGATGTGCCATCGTAATATGCGCCAGCAGCGTCAATCGCAAAGTATGCATTTGATGATTTTGGCTCTGCTGTAAATGAATAACTGCCATCAGTAAGTGTCACTGTATAAGTATTCTCTGAAGCAGAAGCGCCCTTGTTCCATGTATTCTTGCTGCCTGTTGCTGATGTTACGTTTGATCCTGAGATGCTTGGGGTTCCGTTGACTGTATAATAGTTGATGGTATAGTTGCTATTATCTACAATCTTGGCAAGAGAAAACTGTCCGTCTGAATACTTATAAAACAATGATACATTGTTTGATGGTAAAGAGGTAATAGTTTTGTCTTTGTTTGTTGCCCAAGTTAAATTGCTTTGGTTAGAGTCATCTCCATAACAGAAATTGATGTAAAGTGGGGAAGAAGTTGTTGCTTTGGTTGTTGGGATGCTATTAAATTCATGATACCAATAGCTTGTTCCATCAATAGTTGTAGGACCCAGGTGTGAACTTGGACGGTTACTATCCATGTCATAGGTAGTGCTGCCATCATCAACTTTCACGCGGGCATAGTCTGTAGATACTGCTGTGGTGCTCTCCCAATAAACAGTAACTTTCCGGTTTTCCGCCCACGCCTGTGAGCATCCGACAATGAGCATGCATATTACAATCACGCTCCTTGCCAAAAAAGATAATTTAGTTTTCATCGTTATAATATTGTTGTTATGTAATTTAGGATTTCCACTGTATTTGAAATTATGTTGCTAAGTCGTTTCTTGGGTGCAAAATTAATAATTATATTTAACCCCTATTAATTATTATTTTCAGAAAATTACTCTGATGTAACGCAAACGTTTACATCTGTTTGCGTATCAGCGGCATAGTTTTTCTATGGTGATATTATTAATTAATAACATATTCAATGACACTCCTACAAAAAGTACAATAAAATAATACCCCATCTGCAAAATGCTTACAATCTCTATTCAAGGAGTACACAAAGACACAGAGAACACAGAGTTTTTTTTGTTAATTAAAACTTTTTACATAA
Organism: Prevotella sp.; assembly: GCA_045643065.1. Lineage (GTDB taxonomy): Bacteria > Bacteroidota > Bacteroidia > Bacteroidales > Bacteroidaceae > Prevotella. Next base: position 2,332 of record JAZUKC010000028.1, on the reverse strand, counting down.
AATCTTTGTGCCCTTCGTGTCTTTGTGTACTAAATTGAAAGCAGCTTGACTTTTTGTAGTGGACTCAATTAATAATTAGACTACTGATCTATATATGACATACCAGAATATCATACAGCGACTTCGTGCCGTTTACGACGACGGCGAAGCACGTGCGCTTGCCCGGCTGATGCTCGGCGAGGCGTTCGGACTGTCGCTTACGGACATAATGTGCGACAAGGTCGGCAGTCTTTCGCAGGAAGACAACGAAAGACTCGAAGAGATTATGCTTCGATTAGAAAACCACGAGCCGCTGCAATACATACTGGGGTATGAGGATTTCTGCGGGCATCGCTTCACCGTAAGGCAGGGAGTACTCATCCCAAGACCGGAAACCGAGGAACTGGTATGGCTCATTGCTGATAGCGAGGCTGCCGAAAGGGGACGCATTCTGGACATTGGCACTGGGTCGGGATGTATCGCCATCTCGCTCGCCCTTGCTCATCCGGAGGCAGAAGTGACGGCATGGGACATCAGCGAGGATGCCATCAGCATTGCGAAACAGAACGCTGAGCGTCTTGGGGCAAGGGTAAACGTAGAGCGGATGGATATTCTTGACGCGGAGAATCTGTCTCAGACGAATGGCGAGTTTGACATCATCGTCTCCAATCCGCCATACATCTGTCAGCGGGAGGCCGACGAAATGGACCAGAATGTGCTTGACTACGAACCTCATTTAGCACTTTTCGTTCCAGACAACGATCCTCTTCTCTTCTATCGGGCAATAGCTCTTTATGGCAGAAAAGCTCTCCGTCAGGGTGGAAGCTTGTGGTTTGAGATCAACCGTGCCTATGGTGAGGAGGTGTGCGAAATGCTCAGCGAGGCGGGATATCATGGCGTAAGGCTCATCAATGACCAGTTTGGCAATGCCAGGATGGTGGTTGGGTATCAGTTATAAGTTATCAGTTATAAGTTATTAGTTGGATGGTGGGAACAAAGAAGATGACTGAAGAGCAGGCGTTGAAGAAGCTTACGCTGCTCTGTTCGCAAAGCGAGCATTGCCAACAGGAGATTGTTGACAAGATGACTCGATGGGAAATAGACGAGGAAATGCAGGCGCGCATCATGCAATATCTTGTGGAGGAGCGTTACGTTGACGAGGTGCGCTACTGTCGTGGTTTCATTCATGACAAGCGGGAGTATAACCATTGGGGACCGCGCAAGATAGAACAGGGTTTGTGGGCAAAGGGTATCACAAAGGATGTCTATGCTCCTCTGATAGCTGAGGTTGACGAAGAGGCGTGGATAGGTATTCTGCGCCCATTGCTGATGCAAAAGCAGCGCTCGGTGAAGGCACGCAATGAGTATGAGAAAAAGCAGAAACTGATGCGCTTTGCCCTTGGTCGTGGTTTTTCGTATGGGCAGGCAAAGGAGTGTATTGGTGACGTTGACGACTACGAAGAGTACTCGGATGAAGATTATTAAGCGCATAGCGTCGGCACTGTTTCCTGCTTCTTGCTACGCCTGTGGCAGAAGATTGGCTGCCGGCGAGCAGTATGTATGCTCGTCATGCATGATGAGTTTCCCCATCGTTGCTATCGCTCACGATCCGTATGACAACGAATTTGTGAAGCGATATTGGGGCAAAATGCCCATGGTGGGTGGCACTGTGGCATACAGTTACAGCATAGATGCGAAGCTGTCGAACGTGATATACAAGATGAAGTATGGCAATCAGCCTGAACTTTGCCGCATGATGGGCAGACTGATGGGCATGTCTCCCGACATCGCGCAGCTGGTGAAGGATGCCGATGTGCTGGTCCCTGTGCCTATAACGGACAGAAGACGTGGGGAGAGGCAGTACAACCAGAGCGAACTACTATGCGAGGGCATCAGGGAGATTGCCGGCATTAGCATTGTGCCTGACAGTCTTCGGCGAACGCGTTTTGAGATAAGCCAGACGCAACTATCAAGGAGTGAGCGTGCGGAAAACATCAAGGGATGCTTCGAACTGTGCCAGACTGCCCAGTTGGAAGGCAAGCATGTGGTGCTTGTCGATGACATCGTGACAACAGGAGCTACCACAATGGAGTGTCTCTTCACGTTGAGCAAGGTGCCAGGCATAAGGCTTAGCATCATCGCCTTGGCATGGACGGGCGGCGCATGGTAGCGCTTTTTTAATTAATGGTGGGTTTTATTAATTAACGTGAGTTCGACGAATATCAAGGGTTGGTATTTGGCTGGAAGCCAATACTTTGAGTAACCGGGCACGAAGTGTCCGGAATCCAATCAACAAGTAACTTGTGCCTGGAAGGCACTACTATGATACGTTCAGTTGGTCGTACATCACAGT
>JAZUKC010000027.1:0-66718 GCA_045643065.1 Prevotella sp. | reverse complement strand
TTTGAAACATGCTGCATAGAACTCAAAAATCTCTGTGACCTCCGTGTCCTCTGTGCCTCTGTGTTAAACAGACAGGGGGTATGAATAGATGTTCATTATTCATTATTAATTATTCACTATTCATTATTCATTAAAATTGCTTTCCGTGTCTCTGTGTTAAGTTACAGCACGTCGACCTGTTGTTTTTAACACAGAGGTAGAGCGGAGTTATTTTTCAAGGACTATGCTGCGTTGATTTTTTATTTTTTTATGCTAACATTTTTTGCTGTCTCAAGAAAAAATAGTAAATTTGCACATTGAATAACAAACATATTGACCACCACTACATAAATGATTAAAGAATTACAGGTACGAGTGTTGCCACAAATTGCTGCCCAGACGGATGCACTGAAGTCATATTTAAGCCGTGAGAACGGAATTGCTCTCCGGGATATTAACCATATCCGTATTCTTAAGCGCTCAATAGACGCCCGCCAGCGTCAGGTGTTCGTAAACCTTACGCTGAGAGTTTATGTCAACGAGGCACCGAAGGACGACGAATATGAACGCATAGAGTACAGGGAAGTGGACGGACAGCGGCAAGCAATAGTTGTCGGCGCTGGTCCTGGTGGACTTTTTGCTGCGCTGCGACTAGTGGAATTAGGAATTCGTCCGATAGTGCTGGAACGTGGCAAGGATGTTCATGAGCGCAAGAAAGATTTAGCACGAATAAAGCGAGAGCAGGCAGTAGATTCAGAATCAAACTATTGCTTTGGCGAAGGTGGCGCTGGAGCATATTCTGACGGAAAGCTATACACAAGATCGAAGAAGCGTGGTTCTGTTGATAAGATTCTGCGTGTCTTCTGCCAGCATGGCGCATCGCTCAATATCCTTGCTGATGCCCATCCTCACATCGGTACAGACAAGTTGCCACAAGTCATTGAGGCCATGCGTAATACCATCATAAATTGTGGGGGAGAAGTCCATTTCCAGACAAAGATGACACAACTGCTTATTGGTGATGGTCAGGCTTATGGCGTCAAGGCAATAAAACAGACGACAGGCGAGGAATTGGAATTCAGAGGTCCTGTAATTCTTGCTACGGGACATAGCGCACGTGATGTATATCGGTATTTGGCAGATGCCAATGTGGCATTAGAGGCAAAAGGTATAGCCGTGGGTGTCCGATTGGAGCATCCTTCTGAACTGATAGACAAGATACAATACCATTCTCCTCAGGGGCGTGGCAAATATTTGCCGGCAGCAGAGTATAGCTTCGTTAATCAGGTTGACGGCCGAGGCGTGTATTCGTTTTGTATGTGTCCAGGCGGATACGTTATTCCTGCCGCTACAGACAAAGAGCAACTCGTTGTCAACGGAATGTCACCAAGCAGCCGTGGAGGCAAATGGTCTAATAGCGGTATGGTTGTTGAGGTAAGACCAGAAGACATAAAGAACGATGGGGCTCTCTCGATGATGCATTTCCAGGAAAAGCTGGAGAAAGATTGCTGGCAACAGGCTAACAGAAAGCAGACAGCACCAGCGCAGCGAATGGCAGACTTTGTAAACGGACGCCTGAGCTATGATCTTCCCGACTCATCATACGCTCCAGGACTAATCAGTTCGCCTCTTCATTTCTGGTTGCCTAAGTTTGTGTCCAAAAGGTTGCAGGAAGGTTTCCGTCTTTTTGGCAAGCGTTCCCATGGTTTCTTGACGAACGATGCATGTATGATAGCTGTTGAAACCCGCACGTCGGCTCCGGTAAGGATAGTACGCGACAACGAAACGCTTCAGCATGTTCAGATAGCGGGGTTGTTCCCATGTGGTGAAGGTGCAGGATACGCTGGTGGCATTGTTTCTGCTGGCGTTGATGGAGAACGCTGTGCAGATATGTGTCAGCAATATTTGGAGTCAGCGTCTTCAACTTTCTCAAGTTAAAAGTTTCGCTTAATGTGGGTTCTGGCAATTGGCTTTGTCATATTTCGAAACTATTTTCTAGTTCAGAGTGTTAGTTAGTGAGGTTCTCTAATAGCACTCTTCTGCTTAATCGATCGCAAGAAATGGCCCGACTTGAGAGGTTTAAGTCAAAATGTGATTTGCTGCCAATTTCATGAATAGAAGACACATGGTGTGATGGTTTTGATTTATAGGTTAATAATTGTCCCTCAATACGAAACGGCGAGCCATTGGCAGCAAATGATAATTTCATGTTAGGGAAATGAAAATTTCATTCAGCACAAATGAGCCAGTCATTTGCCGTGAGGGAGGTTGTGAAAGAACGCTTTTGCATTCGCAGTGCATGCTTCTCCGAATTGCGAGTGCAAAGGTACGAAGAATTTCTGAATCTACCAAATAAAACGGACGACGAACATGTGATTTTTTTTGTTATATATATATTATATATATATATATAAGCGAAAATGCTCACCAAGACGTGCAAGAACGAATGTCACAATGTCACAATGTCACACTTTTATTTTAGGGGGTATAAGGGTTAAACAATTACTATATATATTAGATTATACGCGCGAACATTATTATATAAGAAAAATTCATAGATTCGTCTAAAATAAAAGTGTGACATTGTGACATTGTGACATTTTTGACGCATAAAACAGAGTATGAGCGAGTAAAGTCCTGACTCGTTGATGATTGCTGTCTTTGTTTTGACCAGAGTCCCATTTTGGGATTGTGCTTCTATCATCAGCATTATGAATAGTACTCATACCCCTTGTTACCAGAAGGTTGTCAATAAAATCAGGAAAGTGTCTATGTTTTTAGAAACATGTCTACTTATACAGTCAAATTAATCAAAAACTGTCTACTTATTTTAGGAAAAGACACTGTGCAGAAAGTAACAAAGTAACAAAGTAACACTTTTATTTTAGGGGTATAAGCGCTAAAAAATACTATATATATTAGATTATACGCGCGAACATTATTATATAAGAAATATTCACATTTAGTGCTCTTACCCCCTAAAATAAAAGTGTTACTTTGTTACTTTGTTACTTTTTCTTTTTATATTCCAAAAAATCGTCTGAAGGATGAAACTACATTAGCCTATGGCATCATGTGATTACTTTTTTTGTAAGACATCAGAGATTTTTTTCAAATCAAAATGATCAAAAAGTTACAATCCTGTGCAATTAGATGGTAATACTTGCTACTGCAAAATTCATTAATAGCACAACTCCAATAATGTTTTGATTATTAGAAAAAAACATTTATACTTTCCTTTTGTAAAACAATGTAACACGCTGATAAATAGACGTATAGAAGAAAGAGTGTTAATTTGTTGATTTTTTTTTGCTAGAATATTTTGTACATTGATTTTTTTGTATTAACTTTGCAGCGTAATTCGTAAAAAGAGGAAACTATTTTGAAATTTCATGGCCCGAAGTTTTCCAAAAAGGAAAATTTTTTCAAAATAATCCGAAGAAAGTATTCCAAAAAGGACAACTTAACGATGAAACCTAACTGAAGAAATTAACATTTTTGAATAACAATATCAAATAATAACGATGCAAGATTTTACAATCACCAAACGCGACGGCTCAAAGGATGCGTTCTCTCTCGACAAGATAATGAACGCAGTTATCAAGGCCTTCAACTCTGTAAATGAGACGGTTGACCTGAGCAAGATATACAAGATTCTTGGAAATCTCGACATTAAGGATGGAGTTACTGTTGAGGATATCCAGAATCAGGTAGAGGTTGCCCTGATGAAGGAAGGCTACTATCAGGTAGCAAAATCATTCATGCTCTATCGTCAGCGCCATACAGAAACCCGTGAAGAACTTGACCGACTGAAGTTCTTGTCAGATTATTGCCGTGCTGCAAATGCTGCTACAGGTTCAAAGTTTGATGCAAATGCAAATGTCGAGCATAAGAACATCGCTACTCTTATTGGTGAGCTGCCAAAGGGTTCGTTCATTAAGCTGAATCGCCGTATGTTGACTGACCGCATCAAGGCTCTCTACGGCAAAGAACTGGCAGACGAATACATGCAGTTATTGCAGAAGCATTTCATTTACAAGAACGACGAGACATCTATCGCGCCTTACTGTGCTTCGATAACCATGTACCCATGGCTGATAAATGGTACAAGCGGCATCGGTGGTAATTCTACTGCTCCTACAAACCTCAAGTCGTTCTGTGGTGGATTTGTAAATATGGTCTTCATCGTTAGCTCTATGCTCTCTGGCGCATGTGCTACCCCAGAGTTCCTCATGTACCTTAATTATTTCATAGGTAAGGAGTATGGACTTGACTACTGGCAGCATCCAGAGAAGCAGGCAGACCTCTCGCTCAAGGCGCGTTCGATAGATAAGGTTATTACCGACTGTTTCGAGCAGATCGTTTACTCAATCAACCAGCCAACTGGTGCCCGCAATTTCCAGGCAGTATTCTGGAACGTAGCCTACTACGACAAGTATTACTTCCAGTCATTGTTTGAGAATTTCTACTTCCCAGATGGCAGCCAGCCTGACTGGAATGGACTTTCATGGTTGCAGAAGCGTTTTATGACATGGTTCAATAAGGAGCGCACAAAGACAGTTCTCACATTCCCTGTAGAGACAATGGCTCTCCTGACAGAAAATGGCGAACCACGCGACAAGGATTGGGGCGACTTTACTGCAGAGATGTATGCACAGGGACATTCGTTCTTCACATACATGAGCGATAATGCTGACTCACTGTCGTCATGCTGCCGCTTGCGCAACGAGATTCAGGACAACGGTTTCTCATACACTCTCGGTGCCGGTGGTGTGTCAACAGGTAGCAAGTCGGTGCTTACGATCAACCTTAACCGCTGCATTCAGTATGCTGTAAACGAAGGTAAAGACTACAAGGAGTTCCTGCTCCACGTTATTGAACTTTGCCACAAGGTACAGACTGCATACAATGAGAATCTTAAGGAATTCCAGGAGAACGGAATGCTCCCACTCTTTGATGCAGGCTACATAAACATGAGCCGTCAGTACCTGACAATCGGTGTTAACGGTCTTGTGGAAGCAGCTGAATTCATGGGTATTAAGATAAACGACAACCCTGACTACAAGAAATTCGTACAGGAGGTTCTTGGTCTTGTTGAGCAAGTTAACAAGCAGTACTACTCAAAAGAGAAAGGCTTGATGTTCAACTGTGAGATGATTCCTGCAGAGAATGTTGGTGTAAAGCATGCAAAGTGGGATCGTGAAGATGGTTACTTCGTACCACGTGATTGCTACAACTCATATTTCTATGTGGTAGAAGATGAGTCGCTGAACATTATAGATAAATTCAAGTTGCATGGACGTCCTTACATCGAGCACCTCACCGGTGGTAGTGCCCTGCACATGAATCTTGACGAACATCTCTCGAAGGAGCAGTACAAGCAGTTGCTTCATGTTGCAGCAATAGAGGGCTGTAACTATTTCACATTCAATGTTCCTAACACCATCTGCAATGAATGTGGCACCATTGACAAGCGCTATCTGCACGAGTGTCCTAAGTGTAAGAGTACAAATGTTGACTACATGACTCGTATCATCGGTTACCTGAAGCGCGTCAGCAACTTCTCGCAAGCTCGTCAGCAGGAGGCTTCTCGCAGATACTATGCTAAGCCAGATGCTATGTAATGATGTACTGCTTTTGACTGTTACCGCAAGCTACTGATCTGGTGGTAAGAAATATAAAAAGAGGTGTTGACCAATTGCTGGTGTGACACCTCTTTTTTGTCCTTATCATCGTGAATAATATTATTTTTGCATACCTATTTATAAACAGAATAAATGAAGTTTGTCAACGAACAGATTGTCTTCCAAGAAGTACCCGACGAGGTGACATTGGCAATAAACATTTCCAATTGTCCTTGCCGTTGCCCTGGCTGCCACAGTAAATACTTGTGGGCAGATTCGGGTGATGTACTCACTCATGATGTTCTTGACAGAATGATTGAAAAATACCGTGGCGAGATTACTTGCATATCGTTCATGGGTGGCGATGGAAGTATTGAAGATCTGAATGATGTTGCAAACTATATCAAGAATATTCATCCTGAATTCAAGATTGCATGGTACAGTGGTAAGACCATCATTTCTCGCCAACTGATGAAAGATTTGTTTGACTATATCAAGGTAGGTCCATACATCAAGCATCTTGGTCCGCTAAACAAGCCAACCACTAACCAGCGGCTCTATCGTAAGGTTGGATTTGACCAATGGGAAGACATTACCCACCGATTTTGGAAATGAGAGAGGGGGGGCTATTGATTGAAAAAAAATCCAGAGGACAGATGTCTTCTGGATTTTTTTCTGCTTAATCTACAACGTCAATGTTATTATCTACAATTGAGAGAGGACGATCTATTACTGCGTTGAAAGAAATGATAGTTTCTGAACGCGAGAGGCCAAGAGGCTGAAGCTTGTCATGGATGACTGTCAGCAGGTGGTGGTTGTTTCGAGCATAAATCTTGATAAACATATCAAATCCACCGGTTGTATAATGGCATTCAACAACCTCAGGTATCTGCCTGAGCTCTTCTACTACTTCGTCAAACTTCTCAGGGTCTTTCAGATACAAGCCGATGTATGCACATGTCTCGTAACCGATTTTCTCTGGGTCAATGATGAACTGTGAGCCTTTTATGATACCTAATGACGACAGTTTCTGAATGCGCTGGTGTATAGCCGCACCACTGACATTGCATGCTCTTGCAACCTCAAGGAAGGGGATGCGAGCATCATCACTGATCATACGAAGAATTTTCTGATCCAAATAATCTAAGTTGTATTTTGCCATTGAAAAACTGTTATATGTTTCTGATTTTTGAAATTTGATACAAAGTTAATAAATAATATCCTAATAACACAAATTATTAAGGTTTTTTGTTTATTTCTGTTGCAGAATAACTGATTTGCAAGGCGCGAGCACTTCTTAACTCATCTTTTACGTCTGCAACAACACCTACCGGCACATTGCGATCGACTTTTATGGAAACGGTGTGATACTGCTGATCCTCAAGAGGTAGCATGTTACGTTCTTCGCGTATCGCCTCTGCGAGGCTATTGAGAGGTATGATATCGTTATTCAGCTGAACAACAACATCTCCCTTTTTGTCCTTGCCGACATAGACATAAGAGACAGCATACTTCTTATTCATCTTCTGCAGTTCGGTTCCTTCAGGAGTTTCCACCTTTACCTTCACGTCTGTCTGGCGCATGTGGGTAACGATCATGAAGAAGAATAGTACGGTGAATATCAGGTCGGGTAGGGCAGAAGTGTTCAACTCCGGCACCCTACGCTGCGATTGTTTGCTGATTCTGTTTCTCCTTAACATATTCTTTTTCTACGGGTTTGTTTGCTGTTGTGTCTTGTCTATGAATTGCTCGCTGATTCTTTGTTTATATTTGCCTTTCAAGTTGTGACGATAGGTGGATACAATGACATTCTGTAGATGAAAGTATGCATCGTAAGTTGCTGTTCTATCAACTTTTAGCTCAATGATGTGATCGTCCCCCAACTTCTTTACAAAATCAGTAATCATGAGTGACAGCTGCTTGTCATTTCTTACTGTGTCGTTTATGTTTATAGAATTATCCGAACAAAGATCAATGGTCAAGACCTTATTACGGTCAACATCAACAGCTTCCACTTCTGTCTGAACGTCCTTGGGAGGAAGCTGGCGACGCAGGCCTTTGTCTGAATCCATTGATGTCGTAATAAGGAAGAAAATAAGCAGCATGAACGAGATGTCTGCCGTAGCAGTCGTGTTGAGTTGTGGTACACGGCGTTTCATGCTCTTTCGTCCTCGGGTATGAAGTCTCATCGTCTTTGCTTTATAAAATTATATAATGTAGCACATCCTGCAGCTACTATTGAAAGTGTGCCTGTGAATACAAACATGTTTGCCATGCGAAGCCAGAATGTATCGGCAAACGTCTTCGTGTTTATGTGCAGCGGTTCTGTACTGGCAAAAAGGTATGACAGCAATAATATCAGAAGAAATGCAGCACACAGCACCATCTGGATTTTCCGGACAGGAACGCCATGGATAACTCCGGAAGTTTTTCCTACGATGCGTATTGTACGGAAGACCGCCCATATAGTAACACCAGCAATGCTTACGAGGGACAGGTACATTAATATTATAATCAGATCTATCATTTCTCGTTTTTATCAGGGATTATGAATTAATCTCACCTTCGCTTTTAGTGGTAGATGTGTTGCCTTTGATTATCTCGATAAGATCTATTGCTGACTGTTCCATCTGGAAAGTCAGATGTTCTATTCGTGACAAGATAAAGTTATAGAACAACTGCAGAATGACAGCAACAATGATACCGAAAATGGTAGTAATAAGAGCAACTTTCATACCACCGGCTACGATTGCAGGAGAAATATCACTTGCGATTTCGATATCGTCAAATGACATTACCATACCGATAACTGTTCCGAGAAAACCTAACGATGGAGCAATGGCAATGAAGAGGGTAATCCAGGAACAACCGTTCTCAAGTTTTCCAATTTCAATGTCTGCATAAGAGGTCATGTTTCGCTCTATGTCTTCCGTTGACTCATCCTTATGCAGCAATCCCTGCATACAGATACTTGCCACTGGGCCTCTTGTCGAACGGCACAGTTCAATGGCAGCATCCACGCCTTCCGACTGGTATTTTTGTTCCAGATCACTCATGAACTTCTTCGAGTTGATATTGGCAAGTGTCAGATATATAATGCGTTCGATGCAAAACGAAAGGCCAAGAATGAGTGTTATGGCAACAAAAGACATAAACAGAGGGTTGCCTTCGATGAATTTTGTCTTAAGCATCTCGTGCATGGATTCATCAGAAGTAACCAAGTCATTTGCAATGGCCAACGAGTCGTTTGCAACCGTTAACGAATCTTGAGCAAGTGCCAGCGAATCTTGTGCTATGGTCATTAACGGAGTCAGAAACATGGTGGCTAACAATAATGTTATGATGTATTTCTTATTCATGTTTATTTATTTTTACCTTTTAATTTCTTTAATCTTTTTTTTGCGTCAGGATGATATGGGCACAGACGTAGCGCTTTCTCGTAGTTTGAGATAGCAGCGGTAGGCATGTTTTCGCGTTCACATTCTCTACCCATAATGACATATTCAGTTGCCAGTTCGGCAAGATAATGCTCCTGCTCTTCTTGCTTTTTCTGCAGTTTCACAATCTCTTGGCGCAAACTATGCATTTCGTGATCATGCTCTTCCTTGAGTTCCTGTATCTTATTGTTGAGAAGAGTTATTTGCGATAGTTTTCTGCGAATTAATCGGCGAGGAACTGGTTTCTCAATGTCATAACGCTGATGGATTGCGATAAAGAAATGGTCAAGGGATTCTTGGAAGTTTCCTTTGTCAAATTCTGCTATCGCTTCTGCGTATTCTATATCTGCCTTTGAGCGTTTAAGAGCAGTTTCTATTGCTTTTTGATCATTAAACTGCTGTGCAAATTGCTTGACTTCCTGACGGACAAATATGTCAGAATGACGAAGCGGTTCTTTTAGGGTTATTCCTTCGAGAGAGCGGCAGCGTGACAATGCAACATAAGTTTGTCCTCCGGCAAATGCACCTCCTGTAAAGTCAATGTTGACATTATTGAAAGTCAATCCTTGCGACTTATGGACAGTAATTGCCCAAGCAAGACGGATGGGGTATTGCGTGAATGTACCCAGTTCTTCTTCCTCTATTTTCTTTTCGGTTTCGTTGAACGTGTATCGGACATTTGACCATTGAACAGGCTCTACATCGAATGTATCTCCATTCTCCGAATATACTTGTATCGTTCCCTTGTCGCTATCGTCATCAAGACCGATTATCGTGCCAAGCGTGCCATTTACCCATCTGTGATCCTGATCATTTTTGATAAAAATAATCTGTGCGCCTACTTTTATCTCCAGTTCCATGAGTGTTGGAAGCATGGATTCTGGGAAGTCGCCTATAATTTTGCCTTTGTAGATAGTGATGTCACCATCTAGTTCTTCCAACTTCTTTTGATTAATGAAGTCAACCGTATCACGACGTGTCGATAGTGTTATGGATAGTGATTCTGACGTTTGGTCGTCTGTTTCGGTTGATGAACTGCCATAATCTTGAGGAATGACACGGCTGTTTATCATACGCAGGTCATATTCTGTGGCCTTTGATTCTCTGATGCGGTCAAGAGTATCTATAAACGAAGCATCTGATTGGCGATAAACTTTTGTGAGTTCTATACAAACAAGTTGCATCTCTCGCCATACATGAGCCGAGAAGAAATATCCAGAGATATAGAATGGTTGTAAGAGACGCCTGTCATCCTCGCGGAGGACGGGTTCCAGTTGGAAAACATCGCCGACAAGCAATAGTTGCTTTCCTCCGAATGGTTGGCGCATGTTTCGGGAATAGACACGCAACACTTTGTCTATGAAGTCGATAATATCGGCTCTAACCATCGAAATCTCGTCGATGATAATCAGTTCGAGTTCACGGATTAGCCTTATCTTCTCTGCATTGTACTTCAGTGTGTTACGGATATTCTTTGCACTATACTGAACGTCGTTTGGAACAAGCGGATGAAACGGTATCTTGAAGAAAGAGTGTAAAGTCTGACCTCCAGCATTGATGGCTGCAATACCAGTAGGTGCGAGTATTACGTGCTTCTTCTTTGTAGTATTGTGAATGTAGCGCAGGAAGGTTGATTTACCTGTTCCGGCTTTGCCTGTCAGGAATAAAGAATTCTGGGTGCGCTCAATGACATTAAGCGCATCCTTGAATTTTTTATTTGTAATATCAACCTCTGCTACCATTATATTATTATTAAAACAAGTTTCGCAAGTGTAATTTTTTTTAGGAGATAAAGGGGAGATAGCGCGAAGATAAAGAGAAGATATAGAGACATTACTATTGTCCCTTTATCTCCGTTATATCTTCCCTATTTCTTCCCAATAACTCCTTGAAACTGAAGTTGAGTTATTAAAATTTACCTACGGAGAAGAGAACTAAATCTCGTCAAAAGTTACTTCGCGCTGGTCGTTCTTCTTTTCATCATCGAGAGATTCTTTTGCCCTTTCGTTTACAGGTTTGCCTTCCTCGTCGAAGATGTCCATGGATTCATCAATTATATGGATAGAGTCGTTACGAGTAGAATCGTTGCTATGGTCATAGTAACTATCGCAGATGTACATATATCGCTCAATATCAGGGTCATTTGGCTTGTCAAACTTACCACGGTACTGCTTGAAGTTAGAATCAGCAAGCAGAGATTCGAGGAAGTATCCGCAAATAGGCAAAGCCGTCCTTGAACCCTGTCCTAACGCACCAGTTCGGAAATGTATGCATCGATATTCGCCACCAACCCATGCACCACATACGAGTTTTGGAGAAACACACATGAACCATGCATCAGAATGGTTGTTCGTTGTACCTGTCTTTCCGCCAAAATCTGTGTTTTGATATTTTCCGACGTAGCCATTAAGAGACAAACTTGTGCCACCAGGTTCGCGAACGCCACTCATCAGTAATTGTTGCATCAGGAATGCTGACTTGTAAGGAATGACTTGCTTTGCTTCAGATGGTGCCGCATAGATCTCGTTGCCATCACGGTCAACGATTCTTGTTACGAGAACAGGTTCACGTTGGCGTCCGTTATCAGCGATAGTACAATAAGCATCTGTCATTTCCAGAAGATTTACATCACTTGATCCAAGTGGTAATGACGGAGTTTCATCAAGAGGCGACTTGATACCCATATCATGTGCAGTACGGGCAATATTCTTAATGCCCATCTCCTGACCAAGTCTTACGGCTACAGAGTTGACACTTCTTGCGAAAGCAGATTTCAGAGCCATGGAATCATTCGTGAAACGTCCGTTGGCATTTGAAGGCGTCCATGTTACGTCACATCCCTTCTTCTCATCGTAAACCTGCATAGAGATATATTCGTCACGTCGCTTGTCACAAGGCGTAAGTCCTTGATTCATAGCTTCTGTATAGACGAAAAGCTTAAAGGTAGAACCAGGCTGACGCATTGCTGTAACCTTGTCATATTTCCAATGGTCAAAGTCAATATCTCCAACCCATGCTTTTACATAACCTGTATTTGGTTCCATTGCGACGAAGCCACAATGCATGTAGCTCACCATGTATCTAATGGAATCCATCGTTGATATTTCTGCCTCTATCGAGCCCTTCTCATAGTCAAAGAGCTTAACCTTGTGTGGTTTATTAAGATAATAGTTGATAGAGTCAGCATTATTAGGGAACTTTGCCTGCAATGTCTTATAATAAGGTTGCTTTTGAGCAATTTCCTCTATAAATCCTTCAATTTCTTTGCCGTTTTCATCCTGCCAAGGATGTGTCTGTCCCCAATGGCTTCTAAAGTTCTGCTGCACCTGCTGCATTTGCTTGCGTACTGCCTGCTCAGCATACTTCTGCATGCGGGTATCTATAGTGGTGTAAATTTTCAAACCGTCAGTGTATAAGTCGTAGCCTTCTTCTTCACACCATTCGTTGAGGTATTCGGCAACAGCTTCACGGAAGTAAAGCGCCTTGCCATCGTAGTTTGTTTCTACACTATAGTTCAAAGCGATTTCCTTATTCTTCAGTTCATCACATTCTGCACGAGACAAATCTTGATGAGTCACCATATTCTCTAATACCTGATTACGACGATTCTTTGAATTTTCAGGATTAGTGATTGGATTATAGTAAGTTGTTGCCTTAAGCATACCAACGAGTACGGCAGCTTCTTCTATTTTAAGTTTAGAAGGTGTCGTATTAAAATAAGTCTTTGATGCTGTCTTTATGCCAAATGCGTTTGATCCAAAATCAACGGTATTGGCATACATTGTGATAATTTCCTCTTTTGAATAGCATATCTCAAGTTTTGTAGCGAGAATCCATTCCTTTGATTTCATGACAAGCATCTTCACACCAGGAATATAACCCAACAAACCTGTACTATAGTTTGTACGCATACGGAACATATTCTTTGCAAGCTGCTGTGTGAGGGTAGAGGCACCACGTCCTCCTCGACCTGTTACAGCATCCTTTACAGCGCCAAACAAACCAATAGGATCTATGCCCATGTGCTTGTAGAATCGTTCGTCCTCAGTATCTATCAAAGCACGCCAAAACATTGGGTTGACCTCTTTATAGTCAACCGGTGTACGGTTCTCGTTGAAATACTTACCGATCATCACGTCGTCAGCAGAGTAGATCTCTGAAGCTTCGTTGGTTTTTGGATGGGTAATATCAAGAAAACCCGGCGACTTGCCAAACAACCAGAAGAGGTTCATGTCAACGGCTCCGAGATAAAGAAAGAAGAATACGACAAAAGAGACAAGTGCTACACCTGTCTTCTTATACCATGGTTGACCTTTATACAAGGATTTGTACCAGTGCCAGAATGCTTTTGTCTTTTTGCCGGTTTTTTTTAGTATGCGTGAAATCTTGTTCATTTCTTAGGTTTGTTATTCTTGCTTTTTTCTTATTAAAATGCAAAGTTAGTCATTTTCTCTTTAATAAAAGAGAATTGTCTATATATTTTATGATTTCTTTAACATCAGACGGGTTAAACCATGTTATTTCTGAATCACGTTTGAACCATGTTTCCTGCTTACGCATGTACTTACGGGAGTTTGATTGAATTCTGCGTATGGCTTCTGCCTTATCAGTTTTCCCATCAAAGTAGTCGAATAACTCCTTGAAACCAACTGTGTTAAGAGAATTAAGATGTCGCTGTGGATATACGGTTTGAGCTTCTTCTATCAACCCATTTTCAATCATCTGGATTACCCTATGGTTAATCCTCTCGTATAATTCTTCACGTGGACGATTCAAACCTATTTTGATGATGTTAAAAGGACGCGATTTCTTCTCGCGTTTCATAAACGAAGAGTAGGGAAGTCCTGTCTGAATACAAACCTCAAGAGCATGAAGGATGCGACGAGGATTCTGCTTGTCCACTTGTTCCCAATGCAACGGATCGAGCATCTTGAGCTCGGCAACAAGTGTGTCAAGTCCTTCTTCTGCTAAACGCTTTTTCAGATTGTCTCGTAGTTCTTCCTTAATTGTTGGCATCTCGTCGATTCCGTTGCACACAGCATCAATATACATCATCGAACCACCTGTCAGAATGAATGTTGCGTCATCTGGTTGTTTCTTAAGGAATTGAATTACAGCAGATTCGTATTCTGATGCTGAGAAATAATCTGCTAATGACAATATACCAACAAAATGGTGCCGCACCCTCTGCTGTTGTTCGGCAGTGGGTGCGGCTGTGCCTATTGGAATCTCGCGGAATAATTGGCGAGAGTCGCAATTGATTATTTCACAACCCAGATGTTCAGCAATCGTAAGACACAATTCAGTCTTCCCGACTCCTGTGGGTCCTAATATTACGATTAGTGTTTGCATTAGTGGAGGAATCCACGTTGAGACGAACTGACGAAATCCAGAATGTACTGAATCTCAGGAGTTATCTCCATCGTGTTCTTGATTTCTTCAATAGCTTCCTTTAACAGGCCTTTTGAATAAATAATTCGGTAAGCCTCTTTGATTTGAGCAATTGTCTCATTGGAGAAACCACGACGGCGAAGGCCAACGAGATTAAGGCCACAATACTTAAGAGGTTCTTTGCCTGCGATGATGTATGGAGGGATGTCCATAGGAGAACGGCTGCCACCCTGAACCATTATATATCCTCCGACATGAGTGAACTGGTGGAAAAGACAACATGCAGAGATAATAGCGTTATCGTCAACAACGACCTCGCCAGCAAACTTTGTCGTGTTGCCAATGATACATCCGTTTCCAATCACGCAATCATGACCGATGTGCATGTTTTCCATCAGCAAGTTGTTGTTACCCACCTTAGTAGTACCCTTGCTTGCAGTACCTCTTGAAATTGTTACATTCTCTCTGATTGAGTTGTTGTTTCCAATCTCGCAGATGGTTTCTTCACCTCTGAACTTTAGATCCTGAGGTTTTGTTGATATACTTGCACCAGGGAAAATCTCGTTGTTGTTGCCAAGACGAGTTCCCTTGTTAAGAGTAACCGAATTCTGCATGATATTATTGTCGCCAATAACCACGTCAGCGTCAATATAACAGAAAGGACCTATAATGTTGTTGTCACCCAACTTTGCATCTGGATGAACATATGCCATCGGACTTATCTGGTTTGCCATTTTTATTCTTTTTTTATTTGTTCTTAATCATTTGTGCAGTGAAAGAAGCCTCGCTGACTACCTGATCGCCTACAAACATATAACCCTTCATCGAAGCGATGCCATGACGAACAGGGGAGGTCATCTCAACACGGAAAAGGAGTGTATCGCCTGGAACAACCTTTTGACGGAACTTCACATTATTAATAGCGAGGAAATAGGTTGACCACTTCTCTGGTTCTTCAAGCGTGTTGAGTACAAGAAGACCTCCACATTGTGCCATTGCCTCTATCTGCAGAACTCCCGGCATTACTGGTTCCTGAGGGAAATGTCCCTGGAAGAATGGTTCATCGGTAGTGATATTCTTAAGGCCAACGATAGAGTTAGGACCAAGCTCTATAACCTTGTCAACCAGCTGCATAGGGTAACGATGTGGAAGCAGTTCTCTAATTTTGTTAACATCCATCACAGGTGGCTGCATTGGATTGTAAATTGGAGCCTGAATCTCATGCTTCTTTATCTCCTTACGCATCAGTCGCGCAAACTTATTGTTGATAGTATGACCAGGGCGAGTTGCTATGATTCTTCCCTTTATTGGTTTTCCTATCAGAGCCATGTCACCAATGATGTCCAGAAGTTTGTGGCGTGTACATTCATTGTCCCATACCAATGGACGATGCTGTATGTAGCCAAGCTTAGTGGCATCAATACGTGGCACACCAAGAGTATCGCAAAGTTTGTCCACCTGCTCCTGTGGTTGCTCACGCTCGTAGATTACGATTGCATTATCAAGGTCACCTCCCTTAATGAGATTTGCCTGAAGCAATGGGAAAATGTCACGAACGAATACAAAGGTACGAGCAGCGGAAATCTCTTTTGAATAATTCTGCATGTTGTCAAGAGTAGCAAACTGGCTACTTATGAACTTTGACTCGAACGAGCACATTGCTGTTATAGAGAACTGTTCGTCAGGAAGAATCGTTATGCACGATCCTGTTGACTCATCCTTCACTTCAATCTTGTTTCGGATGATATAGTAATCCTTAGGCGCATTCTGTTCGCAAGTTCCTACTGCATTGATTTTCTCAATGTAAGGAGCTGCAGAACCATCAAGGATAGGGAACTCTGGACCATTAACCTGAATGAGACAGTTGTCTATGCCTAATGCATATAGGGCAGACAAACCATGCTCAACAGTAGATATTCTGATATCATTCTTTCCCAAAACTGTACCGCGCTGTGTGTCAACCACGCGCTCGGCAACAGCTTCAATTATAGGTTCTCCAGGAATGTCTATTCGCTGTATTCTGTATCCGGTGTTTTCTTCTGCAGGATTAAAGGTTACAGTAAGGCTAAGTCCTGTGTGAAGACCTTTGCCGCATAATGAAAAACTACCTTTTAATGTTTTTTGCTTTGACATTATTTTTTATCTGTTTTGTATAAGATGTTCCAAGTTCCGATTCGTTCTTTTACGGTTCTTGGTTTATGTTCCTGTGATATTAGTCGTTCTGTTTCTTCAGTTCGGCTATTTCCTTTTTCAGTTCATTGAGTTCCTTGTACATTTCAGGCAAACGACGGAAGATAGCTTGTGAACGGAAATATGGTTTCATTTCCATCGGTGGAGTACCGATGAGCTGTTGGTTGTCCTTGATGGAACCAGGAACGCCTGACTGTGCTCCAAGCATAACCTTATTGCCAATCGTAATGTGACCTGCAATACCAACTTGTCCACCAAACATACACCATTCGCCAACTTTGGTAGAACCTGCAATACCAACCTGACTCGACATTACTGTATTTGCACCGATGTCAGTATTGTGGGCAATCTGCACAAGATTGTCAAGTTTAACACCGTGACGAACATAGGTAGAACCCATGGTAGAGCGGTCAACACATGTATTTGCACCAATCTCTACATCATCCTCAATAGTTACGATACCAATCTGTGGTATTTTGTCATAACCATCGCCTGCTGGTGCGAAACCGAAGCCATCAGCACCAATGACACAACCTGCATGAAGGATGCATCTGCTTCCAACTTTGCAATCGTGATAGATGACAGCGTTGCTGTAAATCTCAGTATCGTTACCGATTGTTGCTCTATCTGAAATAGTAACGTGAGGATGGATTACGCAGTTATCACCAACAACTGCGTTAGGGCCGATGAAAGCGAAAGGACCTATGTAGCAATCCTCGCCAATCTTTGCTGAAGGATCTATGAATGCAAGAGAATCAATGCCCTTCTTTCTTGGCTTCATTGACTCATAGAGTTGTAAGAGCTTAGCGACAGATTCGTACGCATTCTTAACACGAATCAGAGTGCAAGACACCTCTTTGTCAAGCTTCAGGTCATCATTAACAAGAACGATAGATGACTTTGTCTCATAGATGTAGTGCGTATATTTGTCGTTGGCCAAGAATGATATTGCACCTTCTTTTCCTTCTTCGATTTTTGCAAATGTGTTAACGGCTGCGTTTTCATTTCCTTCCACGCGGCCTTGTATAAATTGAGCTATTTGTTTTGCTGTAAACTCCATATTGATGTTAATTTGACTGCAAAAATACAAAAAGTTTTCCAAATATCAAAAAAACTTCTGAGTTTTATTCAGTTTTCTATCGTTTTGTTAACATATTACATTAAATACGCTGGTAGCATAAATAATATTTTGCTTTTTGATGACTAAGTAATGCAGCATTTAACAGTTCTGATGCATCGCAGATGTCGAGCATTGTTCCGTCTTTCATCAGCACTTTTATGCTGTCACCATCTATGTCATACATATCTTTCTGAACGGTATTGACACTATAGAAATATTCGGTGTCTTCGTACGAAACGTCATACTTTTTAGCTATTTTCTTTCGCAGTTCTTCTATATGATCTTCAGAGAAAGGAATGTCAGAAACCTCCGTTTTGAAAAGATGACGATTAATGAAATTTGCAGACAGCATACTCAGTATCTTGTCGTCACATAGTGACCAAACCTTGATAGCAGAGAGAATGTCATTATCATCGAGCATTGAATAATGCTTTAGCGCATCAGGATTTGATTCAAATATGGTTCGGTCAACGTCATTGTAAAGGAAATAATGCAAGGCGGGAGATGCGAAGAGTTCGACTCCCTTTGATGCAAGATGTTTAGCACGCTTTAGCAAGTTGACCAATAGTTTTTCGCTTCCAACCACGGTTTTATGCAGATAAACCTGCCAATACATCGAACGTCTGGATGTCAGGTAGTTCTCAATAGAATAGATTCCTTTATGATCTATTACAAGTTCATCTTCCACAACATTCAGCATCTTAAGTATTCTTGCGCCACCGATAACTCCTTCCTGCACACCAGTGAAGAAGGAATCGCGACGAAGATAGTCGAGACGATCCATGTCCAGTTGCGAGGAAATAAGTTGGTGTAGGAAATGCTTTGGATAATTGTCCTTAAAGATGCTGAGCGCAAGATTAAGTTGACCGCCAAGATCTTGGTTTATCTGTTCCATCATCTTCAGCGAGATGTCTTCGTGGCAAATGCCTGAAATGAGTGTATTTTCAAGCACATGCGAGAAAGGACCATGACCAATGTCGTGCATAAGAATTGCTGCCTCAACAGCTTCAGCTTCAGAATCGAAGATGAAAATTCCCTTTTGTGTAAGTGACAAAACTGCTTCGCTTGTAAGATGGTAGGCACCGATGGAATGCTGAAAACGTGTATGCTGAGCACCAGGATAGACAAAGCTTGACATGCCAAGTTGCTTAATGCGGTTCAGACGTTGCATTAAGGGATGCTGGATGATGCTAAGCAGTAATCCGCGTGGTATTTTGATGAATCCGTGAACTGGATCGTTGATTATTTTCATTAATCCTCTTTAAACTCGTGCGACTTTATAAAGCATTACTTTCTAAAATGACAATTACCCTCCCCGAATTGATGGGGGAGGGTAATGACTTTGTATCTGATTATAATAATGCAGCCATCTGCATCTGCAGTTCTTTTGCCTTCTGGCCAGCAACTTCAGCGAAGTCCTTGCCGTTGGAAGCATAAATGATGCCACGACTTGAGTTGACGAGAAGTCCACAGTCGTCAATCATGCCATACTTGCATACTTCCTCAAGCGAACCACCCTGAGCGCCGACACCAGGAACAAGGAGGAATGCATTAGGTGCTACGGCACGAATATCCTTGAACATCTCACCGCGAGTTGCGCCAACAACGTACATCATGTTCTCGTCATTGCCCCATTGCTGCGATTTCTTGATGACCTTCTCAAACAGTCGTTCACCTTCGGTGTCCGTGGTAAGCTGGAAGTCAAACGAACCCTTATTGCTTGTCAAGGCAAGAAGAATAACCCATTTGTTGTCATATCCATCGAGGAATGGAGTTACGGAATCTTCGCCCATGTATGGTGCAACTGTCAGAGCATCAACGTCATACTCACCAAAGAATGTGCGTGCATACATCTTAGAAGTATTACCAATGTCACCACGCTTTGCGTCGGCAATGATGAACTGCTCTGGGTAGTTTTCTTTCAGATACTTTACTGTTTTCTCAAAAGCAATAATACCCTTTACGCCAAATGCCTCGTAGAAAGCAAGGTTTGGCTTATATGCTACGGTGTAAGGTGCTGTCGCATCAATTATAGCCTTGTTGAATGCGAAGATTGGATCTTCTTCCGAGAGAAGATGTTCAGGTACTTTCTTCAAGTCAACATCAAGACCTACACAGAGGAATGACTTCTTTTTGTTTATCTGGTTTACCAGTTCTTGTCTGTTCATAATTATCAGATATTTAGTTTGTTATTAATAATTTACATTTTTTGTTTACTACTATATACAAATGGCAATGTTAATAGTAGCAAATGGAATTATCATTAGTAGCGAATGATAATTTCATTCAGTACCATTGGCAACGGCAACCTTAGGGTTAGCTGCTGCCCAGAACATTGACTGAGACAGAAGGTTGCTTCCTGACCAGTTTCCTATGTCAGTTCCTGTTATCTCATTTGCGCCTTGTTTGCCGTAAATAACGACTTCATCTCCGGGTTGAATGTCAGGGAAATCAGTAACGTCAACCATCGTTATATTCATCGTTACGTTACCCACGATTAGACATTTGTGTCCTCTGATGAGCATGAATCCTTTGTTGGCAACAGCTGTAGAAAGCCCATTGGCATATCCAACCGGAATGTTAGCAAGGCGCGATTTGCGTGAAAGTTTATGCGTTCGCTTATAACTGACTGTGTTGCCTGCAGGAAATTGCTGTATGGATGCCACTCGCGACTTGAACGACATAATCTTTTTGAAACGATTGAACTTCTCTGTGTAACCGTAATGGTACAGAGCAGAACCTACACGAACCATGTCAAGACGCGTTTCTGGAATATAGAGCGAAGCGTAGGTTGCAGCACTACTGAGAATCAAATCCTTACGGTTAAGTCCTGCTTTTTGTATCAGAGTTGATGTCTGTTGCTTGAAACGATTGAGCTGATTGATTATTTCTCCATCCTTGTTGGCAGGGTAGTGAGTCATCATGCCGATACATTTCAGATTGCTAAGTTTCAGAATGGCAAGACCTTCGTCGTATCCGTTGCTGAGTTCTATACCGTTTCTGCTCATGCCGTTTGCGTTTACCGCAAGATGGAACGAAACTATTGCATTCTTTTCACTTGCTATCTCGTCAATCACTTTTGCTTGCTCAAGGTTGCCTATCAGTTCTTCGATGCCAAGGTCAATGCCTTCGCGAATCTCTCCTTCGGTAGCTATTCTGATTCGCATGATCTTGCCCTTGTAGCCACTCGCACGAACATCTCTTGCCTCCTGATTGCTTGTTATGGCAACTCTCTTTATGTCTGCATTTATAACTACAGGCATAAGAGTAGAAATGCCGTTGCCATAAGCATCGCCTTTCATAACTACGCAAATATCAGATTGTTTGCCAATGATGGCTTTCAGATAGTCGATGTTTCTATGAAACTGTAGGGTGTCAATCTCAAGCCATGCGTTGAGCGTATCAGAAACGACAACGTTCCCAGCCGACGTCATGTATGGAGATATTGACGAACAGCAAGGAACGATTAGTAGAATCATCAAAGCAAATATGTTGATAAGATGTCTCAATGTTGTCTCTGATTTGATGCGTTGTTGCAAATGTTATTTTATCCTCTATCACTCAGTATTTTAGAGTTCTGCTTCCTTCATGCGCTCAGCATTCTCAGCAACAGTCAAGGCGTCAATCATCGGCTGAATGTTGCCATCGAGGAAACCTGTGAGGTCATGAGTAGTGAAACCGATACGGTGGTCGGTAACACGTCCCTGAGGGAAGTTGTAGGTACGAATCTTTGCAGAACGGTCGCCTGTAGAGACAAGACTCTTACGACGGTTTGCTATGTCGTCCACATACTTCTGATGCTCCTTATCATAAATGTATGTACGCAGACGCGCAAGGGCACGTTCCTTGTTCTTTGGCTGGTCACGTGTCTCGGTACACTCGATAAGGATTTCCTCAACCTCGCCGGTGTTAGGATTCTTCCACATGTAGCGTGCACGAACACCTGATTCCACCTTGTTGACGTTCTGTCCACCTGCACCAGAAGAACGGAATGTGTCCCACTTGATTTCGCCTTCGTTAATTGAAACTTCAAATGGGTCTGCTTCAGGCAGTACGGCAACGGTAGCAGCAGATGTCTGCATACGTCCGTTTGATTCTGTCACAGGCACACGCTGAACACGATGTACACCTGATTCATACTTCAGCACGCCATATACATTCTCTCCGCTGACAGCAAAGTCTATCTCCTTATAACCACCAACTGCACCTTCCGACACGTCAGTAACAGAAAGACTCCAACCTTTGCTCTCACAGAATGCCTTATACATTTTAAATATATCACCAGCAAAGAGACAAGCCTCGTCGCCACCTGTTCCAGCACGAATCTCCATCTGGACGTTCTTGGCGTCTTCCGGATCTTTAGGAATGAGTGCAATCTTGATGTCCTCTTCGAGCTTTGGCTGGAGTTCTTCGTTCTCAGCAAGCTGTTCACGCGCCATCTCCTTCATGTCAGGATCCGACTCGTTCATGATGATATCCTTTGCTTCCGATATTCCTTCAAGACAATCCATGTACTTCTTGCGAAGCTTCATGATGTCTTCGAGGTCTTTGTATTCACGCGTAAGCTTGACATAGCGCTGTTGGTCAGCAATAACCGAAGGGTCAGTGATCAAAGTGCTGACCTCTTCATAACGTGCTTCAAGGCCGTCAAGTTTTTGTAATATTGAATTATTATCCATTAATAGTTAAATTCTCCAAATTCTGATTTAATTGTCAATGACTTTTCGCCTTCTTCGATATGACCGATGACCTGAGCGTCAATATTGAATGACTTGCTAATCTCAATTACCTTCTCTGCAACCTCAGGGCGAACATAAATCTCCATGCGGTGGCCCATGTTGAACACCTGGTACATCTCCTTCCAGTCAGTACCGCTCTCGTCGTGAATCATCTTGAAGAGTGGAGGTACAGGGAACATGTTGTCCTTGATTACGCGGCAGTTATCGTTGACGAAGTGAAGCACCTTTGTTTGAGCACCACCAGTACAGTGAACCATACCGTGAATCTCTGGGCGAAGTTCGTCGAGGATACGCTTGATAACAGGAGCGTAGGTACGGGTAGGGGAGAGAACCAACTGGCCAGCATCAAGACCAGTTTCAGCGATTTCATCGGTAAGTTTCTTTGTTCCGCTATAAACAAGTTCGTCTGGAACCTTCTGGTCAAAGCTCTCTGGATATTTCGCAGCAAGATACTTTGAGAAAACATCGTGACGAGCAGAAGTAAGACCATTTGAGCCCATTCCACCGTTATATTTCTTCTCGTAAGTAGCTTGTCCACAAGAAGAAAGTCCCACGATGACATCGCCAGGACGGATGTTCGCATTATCAATCACATCGCTACGCTTCATACGGCAAGTAACGGTGGAATCGACAATTATTGTACGCACAAGGTCGCCAACATCGGCTGTCTCGCCACCAGTAGGATAGATACCAACGCCCATCTCACGCATTTCGCTGAGCAACTCGTCGGTACCGTTGATTACGGCAGAAATCACCTCGCCAGGTATGAGCATCTTGTTGCGACCGATGGTTGAAGACACAAGAATGTTGTCAACAGCACCCACACAAAGAAGATCGTCCGTATTCATTACGATAGCATCCTGAGCGATGCCTTTCCATACGTTCAAATCGCCAGTTTCCTTCCAGTACATGTAAGCCAGCGACGACTTTGTGCCGGCACCATCAGCATGCATGATGTTGCAATACTCAGGGTCGCCACCAAGGATGTCTGGGATAATCTTGCAGAATGCCTGTGGGAATACACCTTTATCTATATTCTTAATGGCGTTATGCACATCCTCCTTTGCGGCACTTACGCCGCGCATCATATAACGGTTGTTATTCATATTTTTATTCTACTTTCGCAAGTTTGCGAAACTTGTATTAACTGATTAATTCTAATTCGTTTCTACGATTTTTTTTTATTCATTCCAGAATTCCCATGAAGCATAAGCCTGTAGGAGCAGCATCTCAAGACCGTTCTTAACGACAGCTCCGTTTGCCTTGCCTTTCTTCATAAAGAGTGTCTCGTCTGGATTGTAAATCAGGTCATAGAGCAACGTATGGTTGTCCATGCTTTCGTATGGAAGCTGTGGACATTCGTCTGTGTGTGGATACATTCCAACAGGTGTACAGTTGACGATGACGTTGTACTCACGTATCATTTCTGGAGTAATGTCATCATACGTGATTGTGTCATCACTCTTTCTGCGACTTACCTTAAGCGTCTCTAAACCAAGCTTATGCAAACCATACTCTATGGCTTTTGACGCTCCACCTGTACCAAGTACCAGCGCTTTCTTATGGTGGCTGTCGATGTAAGGCTCGATGCTACGGGTGAAACCGATGACATCGCTGTTAAAACCCTTGAGATGTAGTTTCTTGCCGTTACGTGTTACCTTGACGACATTAACTGCACCAATGGCAGTCGCCTCCTCGCTCATCTCGTTGAGATAAGACATTACCTGCTGCTTGTATGGAATGGTGACGTTAAGTCCCTTAAGTTCCGGATTCATCGCCAGAGTTTCTGGCAGTGAGTCAATCTGGGGCAGTTCATACTTCTTGTAGATAGCATCTATGCCTTCGTTCTTGAACTTCTCGTTGAAGAAACCAGGCGAGAAAGAGTGCCCGAGAGGGAAACCAATGATTCCGTATTTATCCACTTTAAATATAATTAATTATGAATTATGCGCTATGAATTATGCATTACGAATTATGCATTCTCCTTCAGCCATTCGTTGACGTTCTTCTCTATGCGTGCAGCAATGTCAGAAGTGTCTGTGCTGCGGTCGAACTTCTCGCCTACGATACCCTCGTAGAGCTCAATGTAGCGATCAGCAACCGACTCTGCATACTCGTCTGTAATCTCTGGCATAACGTCGCCCTCACGGTTCATGAAGTCATGCTCAATTAGCCACTGGCGAACAAACTCCTTAGAGAGCTGCTTCTGAGCCTCACCCTTCTCGAACTTCTCCTCATAACCCTCAGCATAGAAGTAGCGTGAAGAATCAGGTGTGTGAACCTCGTCGATAAGATAAACCTTACCGTCATGCTTGCCGAACTCATACTTTGTGTCAACGAGAATCAAGCCCTGCTTTGCTGCAATCTCCTGACCGCGAGCGAAGAGCTTGCGTGTGTAGTCTTCCATAATCTCGTAATCCTCCTTTGAGACGATGCCCTGAGCTATGATCTCTTCCTTAGAGATGTTCAGGTCGTGACCCTCGTCTGCCTTTGTTGTAGGAGTGATGATAGGCTCTGGGAAACGCTCGTTCTCGCGCATACCCTCTGGGAGCTTTACGCCACAGATCTCACGGCAACCGTTCTTATAATCGCGCCATGCAGAACCAGTCAGGATGCCACGAATGATCATCTCTACCTTGAAACCTTCACACTTAAGACCTATTGTCACCTGAGGATCTGGACAAGCCAACTTCCAGTTAGGGCAGATGTCTGTTGTAGCGTCAAGGAACTTAGCTGCAATCTGATTGAGCACCTGACCTTTGAAAGGAATGCCTTTTGGAAGCACAACATCAAATGCTGAGATACGGTCGCTGGCAATCATAACCATGAGGTCGTCGCCTACGAAATAACAGTCGCGTGTCTTGCCGCGATAAACACCCTTCTGACCAGGGAAGTTGTAATCGGTCTTGATTAATGAGTTCATTTTGTTATATGTTTTTTTATGTTTTGATTTTCTGTTTATCTGTAATTTGTGATCACTCTCCTCCAACAGTGGAGGTAGGGAGAGGTTTCTTCTCCTCAGCTTTCTTGTAAGCTGTTACGATTCGTGTTACAAGCTTATGGCGCACGATATCCTTATCATTAAGGTTTACCACGGAGATTCCTTCTACATCATGCAGTATCTCAAGTGCATCCTTAAGTCCTGACTTTGTCTTAGGAGGAAGGTCTATCTGGGTGAGGTCACCCGTAATAATCATCTTCGTGTTCCAACCCATACGAGTGAGAAACATCTTAATCTGAGCCGTTGTTGTGTTCTGCGCCTCGTCGAGAATTACTACAGCATCGTTCAGTGTTCGTCCACGCATGAATGCCAATGGAGCAATCTGAATGATGTGCTTCTCCATCATGTCCTGAAGCTTTACGGCAGGAATCATGTCTTCGAGAGCATCATACAGTGGCTTAAGATACGGATCAATCTTATCCTTCATGTCTCCAGGAAGGAAACCGAGTTTCTCACCTGCCTCCACAGCCGGACGAGAGAGAATGAGTCTTTTCACCGTTTTCTCCTTAAGCGCCTTTACTGCAAGAGCAATACTCAGATACGTCTTGCCAGTACCAGCAGGGCCAACTGCAAAGATCATATCGTTTTTCTCGAAAGCATCGACCAACTGCTGTTGATTGTCAGAACGACTCTTGATAGGTCTTCCTGAAATATTATACACAATAACACCCTTGACGCTGTCGGCCTTGGTCTTCCTGCCTTTGACAATGTCAAGAATATCTTCCTCTTTTATAGAGTTGTATTTCAGCAAGTGTCGGCGCATGAGTTCTATGTCTTCTTCCGCCTGACACATTTCTTCCTCGTCGCCAAGAAGGCGAATCACGTTGCCTCTTGCATTGATGCGGAGTTTTGGAAACAGAGATTTCAGCATCTGCAGATGTCCGTTGTTCACTCCGTAGAACATCAATGGATCGACGTCCTCAATTACAATATGTTTCTCTATCAATATTATTATATATTAAAATTTTCTGCAAAATTACAAAAAGGTTTTTATATTTCAATGAAAATTCTTAACTTTGTGCGCTAAAAAGTAAAACTTTCAGTATGAAACTATCAAAAAATACATATTTACAAGCATTTGGCATCATAACTGTGGTACTTGCGCTCTATAGATGTGCTGTGCCTGATGTTGTAAAAAACGTGAATGATGAAGCCGTTAATGAAACTGATTCGGTGATGCAAACAGAGAATGTTGACACTCCAAACGTTAAAAAAGTGCTGCCTGATGTTACGAATCATGCTATCCTTAGTGTTGCTCGTTTCAAGGATGCGTTTCCTGACTCGCAGGATGTTCATCTTCAGTCGGCAGAGGCACTTGGAGTCGCTCCTTTGGCAAAGCGATCGGATGCAGATAAGCAGAAGGGAAAACTCGTATATGTTGGTGCCAATCCTTATTTCTATGTCGAGAAACTGACTCGAAGTATTCCTTATCTCGTGCCAAAAGCATCAACCTTGCTTAATGATATCGGACGAAACTATTATGATTCGCTTTACGTGAAAGGTGTTCCGTTGCATAAGTTCATCGTTACCAGTGTTACCCGCACTCGTGAGGATGTTGACCGTTTGAGAGAACGTAATGGCAACGCAACAGAGAACTCTTGCCATCTTTACGGAACCACATTCGACATTTCACAAAACCGTTACCAGACAGTGGAATATCCAGGCAAGCATTGCCGGAAGGTTAGCAACGACACACTTAAATGGGTGCTGGCGGAAGTGCTACGTGACTTAAGGGAGGAAGGACGTTGCTATGTTAAGTACGAAGTTAAGCAGGGATGCTTTCATGTGACGGTCAGATAATGTTTTTAAGAAACAGTCTTTCTGTTTTCACGAAATAGACATCGCGTCTCTATTAAATTCACCACAAGGTGCTACACGCTACAGTGCTACAGTAAAAAATCTGCCCTTGTCCTCGCTAATTATATGGTTAAATATATATTTAAACTTTCTTTTTCATTTTCACACCCACACATTTTCAACTGTAGCACTGTAGCGTGTAGCGCTTGCTTACATTCTCGTAACGTTTCTTACACCCTTTACTGTCCTGAGTTTGCGTATCAATTGCTCAAGACGAGACGTGTCGTCGAGGTTAACAACGAGCGTACCTGAGAAAAGTCCGTCATGAGAGTCGATGTTGATGGAACGCATCATGATTTGCTCGTCCTTTGAGATGATGGAAGTAATGTTTGAGACAATGCCAATGTCATCATTACCAATGACTTTCAGCGTAATGCTATACTGACTTTGTCCCTTTCCGCTCCATCGTGCTTCCACTATTCTGTAACCGAATCTTCTTCTCAATTCGGGAGCATTAGGGCAGTCGCAACGGTGTATTTTTATGCCACCAGAGACGGTAACAAATCCAAATACATCATCTCCATAGATAGGGTTACAACAGCTGGCGAGGGTGTAATCCAATCCCTTTTGACTCTTGTCGATGGTGAGAATATCTGATGCTGCATCTTTTCCTTTGCTTCGGAATGTAGAAGGAACATCCTCCTTCATAACATATTCTGCTGCTGAACGATGGTCAGGATCCGGCTGGTCGTTCTGATGGTTCACCGTACTTGGATATTTCAGCATCTGGTATTGCTCAAGAAGTACCTGCATGTCAACCATTCCGTCTGCCACCTGCTTGTAGAACTCAGACACTTCTTTGAATCCCATCTTCTTGACAAGCTGCTGAATGACAATCTCGTCAAACTCCATCTTTCTATTCTTCAGCCTTCGCTCTATCATCTCCTTTGTGATAGAGATTTCCTTGACTGTAGTTTCTTTGAGCGCAAGGCGAATCTTCGATTTTGCACGTGATGTCTTTACGATGTTCAGCCAGTCGTGCTTTGGATGCTGTTGTGTGGAAGTGATGATTTGCACCTGGTCGCCAGAGTGAAGTTCCTGACGCATGTTTACCACCTTACCGTTTATCTTCGCACCCGTACATTGGCATCCCACTTTCGAGTGAATATGGAAGGCAAAATCAAGAACCGTACTGCCTGCTATCAGCTTGAAAATGTCGCCCTTAGGTGTAAATACATAAATTTCTTTCTCAGCCAGCGTACTACGGAACTGATCCATCACTTCAAGGTCGTCGCCAGCCTCCATGGCAGCACGAATAGAAGCAAGCCATTCGTCCATTCCGCCCTCTGTCGAGCGTACACCCTTATAACGCCAGTGGGCAGCAAGACCATGCTCTGCGATATCGTCCATTCGCTCTGTTCGTATCTGTACCTCTACCCATTTGTTGGAAGGTCCAAGCACGGTGATGTGAAGCGACTCGTAACCGTTGGTCTTTGGCACACTAAGCCAGTCGCGCAGACGCTTAGGGTTAGGTTGATACATGTCGGTAATGACAGAATACACCTGCCAGCACTCCATCTTTTCCCGATCAAGTTCGCTATCAAGAATGATGCGAATGGCAAACAAGTCATAGACACCCTCAAATGGACACTTCTGCTTTTTCATCTTCTGCCAGATTGAGTGTATCGACTTTGTTCTGCCCTTCATGTGGAACTTCAATCCAAGCTTCTCAAGTTTCTCCTGAATAGGAATGATGAACTGTCGGATGTAAGCATCTCGCACCTGCTTAGTTGCGTTCAGTTTATCCTTAATATGATAATAGGCATCATGCTCCAGATACTTCAGCGAGAGGTCTTCAAGTTCGCTTTTCAACTTGTAAAGACCAAGTTTATGAGCCAATGGCGCATAGAGATAGCTTGCTTCTTCGGCAGCTTTCTGTACGGCCTCGAGATTGTCGCTTGCCTTTATTTGTCTCATCAGATTGACACGGTCGGCAATCATGATGAGAATGACTCTCATGTCTTCAGCAAAGGAAAGAAGCAAGTTCCTGAAGTTCTCGCTACCGATGGTTGGAGTCTTCTCGTAGAGCGAGTGTATCTTCATGATGCCACGTATGATACATGCCACACCATCGCCAAACGAACGCTCTATTTCCTCTAAGGAAGTATGGTTGTTCAGCACACTATGGTAGAGCATGATGGCAAGAATGCTGTCACGCTTCAAACCTATCTCGTCAACAGCAATTATTGCTGTCTGCAGATTAGTCAACACAGGGTTAAGACCGAACATGTCTCGCTCGATCTCGTTGTTCATCATTGCTGTCGTTATATGAGCCTTGAGTCTTTCCTCGTCTGTAGAGAACAGGAAACTACGTGTTTTTTCTCTTAGTTCGTCTATCAGTCGGAGAGATTCTTTTTGCTCTTGTTCGGTGAATGTCATAGCAGAAAATCTAAACTTTGTAGAACTTTATCAATCTATTTTGTTGCAAATTTAATAAATAATGTTATCTTTTTATCATTTTTCCTTGCTTTTTCTTTCATTATTAGAATAAAATAACTAATTTTGCAGAAAACTAATAACAAAAGTTACGATTCTTAATCAAGTATTCGTAATCTACCAACCAAAAATAACTAAATCCAAATTATAAACCGTAAAGAATACTATGGCTCTTTCAGAAAAAGACATGCAGCAATTAGCTGCCAAGGGTATTAGCCCTGAGAAACTCGAGCAGCAGCTCGGTGAGTTCAAAACTGGTTTCCCATTCCTTAAGCTTGAAGGCCCTGCTGCTATCGGTCAGGGTATCGTAGCACCTACTGCAGAGGAGGTGGCTTCTTATGTTCAGACATGGAACGACTACAAGGCAGAGGGAAAGAAGATCGTAAAGTTCGTACCTGCTTCGGGTGCTGCAAGCCGCATGTTCAAGGACATGTTTGCATTTGCTGATGCTGATTACGACACTCCTCAGACAGATTTCGAGAAGAAGTATTTCGACAATATCAAGAAGTTTGCTTTCTATGACGAACTTGATGCTTTGCTTAAGGAGCAGAAGGGCAAGGGTATTGACGAACTCATTGCTGAGGGCGACTACAAGAGCGTTGCTAAGGGAATGCTTGCAAAGGAAGGCTTGAACTACGGTCAGCTTCCTAAGGGTATGCTTCTCTTCCACAACTATGCAGAAGGTGCTCGTACACCAATGGAGGAGCATCTCGTAGAAGGCGCTCTCTATGCAGCAAGCAATGGCGAGGCAAATGTTCACTTCACAGTTTCGCATGAGCATCTTGACTTCTTCAAACAGAAGGTTGCTGACAAGGCTGATGGCTATGCAGAGAAATATGGCATCAAGTACAACATCTCATTCTCTGAGCAGAAGCCTTCTACCGATACAGTAGCAGCAAATCCTGACGGCACACCATTCCGTAACGAAGATGGTTCGCTCCTCTTCCGTCCTGGTGGTCATGGTGCTCTCATTGAGAACCTTAACGAGATTGATGCTGACGTTATCTTCGTAAAGAATATCGACAACGTTGTTCCTGATCGCTTAAAGCCAGAGACAGTAGAATGGAAGCAGGTTATTGCTGGTGTGCTTGTTAATCTTCAGAAGAAGGCATTCGAATATCTTGAGGTGCTTGACTCTGGCAAGTATGACCATGATAAGCTCGTTGAGATTGCTCGCTTCGTAAAGCATGAGCTTTGCTGCGTGAAGGCTGACCTTAAGGAACTTGAGGATGCTGATCTCGTTATCTATCTCAAGAACAAGCTTAACCGTCCAATGCGTGTTGCTGGTGTTGTGAAGAACGTTGGTGAACCTGGCGGTGGTCCTTTCCTTGCTTATAATCAGGACGGTACATACTCTCTCCAGATTCTTGAGTCGTCACAGATTGACAAGAAGAATGAGGTTTACATGAAGTACTTCACCGAAGGTACACACTTCAACCCAGTAGATCTCGTTTGTGCTGTTAAGGATTACAAGGGAAATGCTTTCAATCTCCCAGAGTTTGTTGACCGCACTACTGGTTTCATCTCAAGCAAGTCAAAGAATGGCAAGGAGTTGCAGGCACTTGAGTTGCCAGGACTTTGGAATGGTGCAATGTCTGACTGGAACACAATCTTCGTAGAAGTTCCACTCGGAACATTCAACCCTGTTAAGACCGTTAACGACCTGTTGCGTGACCAGCATCAGTAATCTAGAATAGAATTTACACAAAACCCTGTCTTCTTGGCAAACTATAGCCAAGGAGATAGGGAATACTTATAGTTTTAATTCTCATTCTTTTATGAGTAGTAACTTTTTTGAAGATATTATTTATAACATTAAGCGTACAAGGATTCATCGCAAATTAGAGAGATGGAAGACCGAGAACACAGGGCTTATGCCTTCTGCTTATAAAAAGATTAAGCCAGAGAATCAGGAAAAGGCAAAGTCTGTGTATGTAAGACGCAGCATAGATGGAACCGATATTTTTGTTGACATCTATTGGTATATCAAGCGTTCAAAAAGATATACTCATGAGGATTTCATCTACTACAGATGTAATTGGACGGTTGCACAAAAGATTATCAATCGCGTAGAAAACAACGAGTTACCCGAAAGGGTTAATAGCTTTGTTGAAGAATTTCTTTAGCTTGACTGCTTTTACCGGACAGTAATAAAAAAAACGCTCTGAAGGAATAAACAAAAAGTATTGTTTGCTTCTTCAGAGCGTTTATGTTTTCTGCAATTTACTATTGAATCACTTACTGTTTCTTTTTGAACAATGTTGTGTTTAGTACTTAACAGCGTTGTGTTTCGTACTTAACAGTGTTGTGTTAGGTATTGAACAGTATGGCGATTAGGATTGATTTGTTGCTACAAAACTATCTTAACAGTTCCTCAGGCACTGCTAATGCCATTGCCTCGTATGCCTTTTCGCTTGGATGAAGGTGGTCACCAGAATCAAAACCTGGTGCAAACTTTTCTGGCATCTCTGCATCACGAACGGCAACATCAAAATCAACACAACCATCGAATATGCTCGATGTGCGGAGCCATTCGTTGAATTCGCATCTCATCTTGTCACGATCCTCGTTGTATGTTCGCCAACCATAGATAGGCAAAAGCGTTCCACTCCATACCTTCAGGTTAAGTTTGCGAGCATGATTAACGTAAATCTCCTGTGTTCCTTGCTCCATTTCCTCTACCGTAGGCATGTCGCTCCATGGGCGGAAAATGTTAACATCGGTTCCAACAGGATGAATGATGTCGTTGATGCCATGCTGAATGATGACAGCATCAGCACCAGCCACGTTCAATTCTATTGGGAATCGGGTGCTGCCCTTAAGACCGTAAGCCTGATAAGTGATGCAATCATACTGACGAAGGATGCGCGTACCACTAACGGCACGTCTGATTATTGCAACATCATGGAATCCATTCTCCCAAGCACGTATGGCAAGATAGTCAGGCCAACTCTGTGCCGTAATGGAATCACCATAGCAGACGAGAGCATGATTCTTTTCTTCCGTAAGAATGTCTATCGTGTTAAGGAAATAGAACCAATTAGTGTTCCGTGTCAGGTCAATAGGAAGTTCCTTGCTTTCAGAATAGTCACCATAGCTGTACTTGCCTTTAGACAGAGGACCAGTTATGAGTGTGCCTGCATTCATCTGAGTACAGTCGGCAAAATACATGCTTACCTCAACAGTTTCTCCTGCTACTACCTCAAAGGCAATGGCGTCACTTTCTATCTCCGTACCTGGTTGTATCGTAGCGCTTTTGCTGCCACAGAATGTAATTGGGGTAGGGGTGTAGTCGCCGTTTGTGCTCTTGGCAACAAATGCCTTGCTTATCGTAACATCTTCTGTTCCAGTAAGATTAGAAAAACGGAAACGCAGTTGACTACCAGAGAACACAATACGAACAGGATATCTCAGCGTGATATCCTTAGCGTAAACACATTCCTTACGGTCAGTTATTGAAGTAGCATTGCCCCAACAGGCAACCCATTTTGTATAGTTCATACTTATGTATAATTAAAAATACCCTCCTTAATGGGAGGGCATAGGTGGTTTAATAAAACTCTTTCTTTCCTGCTGACAGCGTGTTCTTCATCAGCGAACAGATGGTCATAGGACCTACGCCACCAGGTACAGGTGTGATGTATGAACACTTAGGAGCAACCTCGTCAAACTTAACATCGCCTGTAAGCTTGAATCCGCTCTTGCGTGTGGCATCAGGAACACGTGTTGTGCCAACGTCAACGATTACTGCGCCATCCTTAACCATGTCTGCAGTTACGAAGTTAGGGCTACCAATAGCGGCAACAATGATGTCTGCTTCCTGACATTCCTTCTTCAAATCCTTTGAATGACTGTGGCATACGGTAACGGTTGCGTCGCCATACTGCTTCTGCATCATAAGCTGTGCCATAGGCTTTCCTACGATGTTCGAACGACCTAACACAACGCACTTCTTGCCACTTGTTTCTATGCCGTAGCGCTTGAGCAAAGTGATGATGCCAAGAGGTGTTGCCGAGATGAAACAAGGCAAACCGATAGCCATACGTCCAACGTTGATAGGGTGGAAACCATCAACATCCTTGCGGTAGTCAATAGCTTCGATAACCTTCTGCTCGTCAATATGCTTTGGCAAAGGCAGCTGCACGATGAAACCGTCAACATCATCGTCTTTATTCAGTTTGTCAACACAAGCAAGGAGTTCCTCCTCTGTGATGTCATCCTCGTAACGAATAAGTGTTGACTTGAAACCACATGCCTCACATGCGAGCACCTTATTCTTAACGTATGTCTCTGAACCACCATCGTGACCCACGAGAACAGCTGCCAGATGTGGTTGCTTGCCACCATTGGCCATAATCTGCTTTACCTCTTCAGCAATCTCAGCCTTAATGGCGGTTGCTGTTGCTTTTCCGTCGATTAATTGCATGATATTTTATTTTCGATTGTTCGAGTTAACGATATTTCGATTATTGGTTGTGTTATCGCTTCATTGCTCTCATGGCATTTGCCATCTGCATCATCTTGCTTGAGCCCATGCCGGTAACCATCTTCATCATCTTGCGTGTCTGGTCGAACTGCTTGATAAGGCGATTCACCTCTTCAATGTTTGTACCAGAACCAGCAGCGATACGCTTACGGCGAGAAGCATTGATGATGTCTGGATTCTCACGCTCCTTAGGAGTCATCGAACCAATGATTGCCTCAATGTTCTTGAATGGATCGTCAGGGATTTCAATATCCTTGATTGCCTTGCCCACACCAGGAATCATGGCAGCAAGGTCCTTGACGTTACCCATCTTCTTCACCTGCTGTATCTGTCCAAGGAAGTCGTTGAAATCGAACTTGTTCTTGCGAATCTTCTTCTCAAGACGCTTTGCTTCCTCTTCGTCAAACTGCTGCTGAGCACGTTCAACGAGCGAAACAACGTCACCCATGCCGAGGATTCGGTCAGCCATACGCTCAGGGTGGAAGACATCAATTGCTTCCATCTTCTCGCCTGTACCGATAAACTTGATTGGTTTGTCAACCACAGTACGAACAGAAAGAGCAGCACCACCACGAGTATCACCATCAAGCTTAGTGAGGATGACACCGTCAATCTCAAGACGCTCATTGAATGTCTTGGCAGTAGCAACAGCTTCCTGACCAATCATGGCATCGATTACGAGCAATGTCTCTTGAGGGTTGATAGCATCCTTGATGTTACGAATCTGAACCATCAGTTCCTCATCAATCGACTGGCGACCAGCAGTATCGACAATCACTACGTCGTTACCGTTAAGACGAGCATGGTTGATGGCATTCTTTGCTACAGAAACAGGATCAGTTGCACCTTCTTCAATATAAACAGGCACATTAACCTGCTCTGCAAGAACGCGAAGCTGTTCCATAGCAGCAGGACGGAACGTATCACAAGCAGCAAGCAATGGCTTACGATGGTTACGATCCTTCAGCATGAGTGCCAGCTTGCCCGACATTGTTGTCTTACCAGCACCGTTAAGACCAGCCATGAGTATGATGGCTGGATGACCAGGAGTAGAGTCAAGTTTGAACTCTGCTGCCTTACCACCCATGAGAGTAGCCAACTCGTCATGAACGAGTTTCACCATGAGTTCGCCTGGCTTGATGGCAGTAAGCACGTTCATGCCAAGTGCCTTCTGCTTTACGGTATCTGTAAATGTCTTTGCTACCTTATAATTAACGTCGGCATCGAGAAGAGCACGACGAACGTCCTTCAATGTTTCTGCAACATTGATTTCTGTAATCTTTCCTTCACCCTTAAGTATCTTGAACGATCTTTCCAATCGTTCGTTAAGATTTTCGAACATAGTAATTGTGTCTTATTGTATTCTTTTTTCGTTTATAATTCTCAATAATTCTGCAAAGTTAGTAAAATTTATTAGAAAAGAAAAGAAATTAGAATAAATTAACTCATGTTACTCTCGCTAAACCTAAGAAACATTGATAATTATTAAGAAAAAAATAAACGGTATGAATTTTATCTAACTAATCATTATTTAATTACATTTTTTTTATTATCTTTGCAAACGAATAATAAACAAACATAAAGATGAAAAAATCTCTAATTACTTTCATGATTTCAATGGCTGTAGCTATGTCTGCAACAGCACAGGAAGCAGTTTACAACGGTACACTCAAAGCAAAGGCGTTGAAACCAGCATTGGCAGCAATAGCTTTAGGTTCAGCAACACGCACTAACACTGATGTGTATGTCTATAAAGAAGAAGACGGAACCTACACGCTCAAGGTGTTTAATCTTGATGTGGAGTTTAAAGGCACAATGTTCAACATCGGTAATGTGGCAATCGTAAACTTCCAGAAGATAGGCAGCAGAATCAAGACAACTCCTAAGGACGGTGAGAACAACATCATTCTGACTCCTGGCGATGATTCAAAAGAATGGCTTGTAACACAGACGCTTGGTGCTCAGTATGAGGGAACAGCAACGATGACGAAGGATGTGCTTGAGTTCTCTGTACCAGTAACACAGGATTTCATGTCATTCAAAGACGTAACTATTGAGTTGTCTTACAATGGTAAGATCGTAGTGAATGATGAAGAAGACGAAAACGCTGTGTACGAGATTTCTGTTGACGACAACACTGATGCTCCTCTTTATAATGTTGCAGGGCAGCGTGTAGTATCAACAAAGGGCATCGTGATAAAGAACGGTAAAAAATACATAACAAAATAATTGTGATTAGAATATCAAGAATTCTCATATCAATGGCTTTGCTTGCCGCTACGTGTGGCGAGATTAATGCTGTAACCATTGAAGAGTGCCGACAGATGGCGCGTGACAACTATCCTGAGGTTAAGCGTCTCCGTCTGATAAACGCAACCAAGGAGATGACAATGAAGAACATCTCGACACAATGGTTGCCTCAGGTGATGGTGGCAGGACAGGCGTCATGGCAGAACAATGCTGGCAATATCCTCGACCTCTTTGATGCAGAGATAGGCGAACAGCTTTCACAGGCTTTGCCTAAACTACAGCCAATAAAGAAGTTCCAGTATCAGGCAGGTGTTGATGTCAATCAGACAATCTATGATGGTGGTGCTGTAAAACTGCAACGAAAGGTGGCAGAGGCAGATGCCGACATTCAGTCGAAGGAGATTGACGTTCATCTTTACACTCTTGACGGAAGGGTAGAAGAGGTGTTCTTCAGCATTCTCCTCCTCGAAAGCCGTACTGCTCAGACGGAAGAGAAGATAAGCATGCTCAGCGAGAATCGTCAGAAACTGATGAAACTCTTTAAAAACGGTACAGTTGCGGAAACCGAATCGGACATCATCGAGGCAGAAGAACTTGTCAGTCGTCAGCAACTTAAGGTCCTTGCTTCAAAGATAAGAATGTACCGCCAGATGCTTTCTTTGCTTACAGGCACAGAGATGATGGGCGAAAAACTTATCCGTCCTGAAATGCCAACGGTTTATGAAGCAGCAGCAGATACTCGTCCTGAATACGCTTTGCTTGATGCTCAGTTCAACCGACTTGTTCTTGGTCTTCGCAAACTCGATGTTGATTTGATGCCAAAGGTAGGATTATTTAGTCAGGCATACTATGGCTATCCAGACATGAACGTATTCCGTAGCATGACCGACGACGGTATGTCTTTCAACTTCAAGGTTGGAGTAAAGGTGGCATGGAACATTTCTGAACTCTACAATCGTAACCGTTCTCAGAAAATCATAGCAAGCAAGATCAACGAACTTGAGGTGAAGCGTAATATGCTGGCTTACAATAACAACCTCACAAACGTTACTCTCGTTCCAGAGATTGAGCGTCTGCAGTCGTCTCTCGAAGACGATCAGCGCATCATTGAGCTTCGCAGAAAGATCAGGAAGTCGGCAGAAACAAAGCTCAACAACGGCATAGCCGATGCGACAGAGCTTCGTCAGAAGATAGTCGATGAGACAAACGCAGTGCAGGATTATGAGTTGCACTCTCTCGAACTGCTTAAGACGGCATACCAGATGAAGCATAACGGAAAGTAAAAAGCATGACATTATAAATAAATAATGTTATATGAGAAAGTGTTTTGGGTTATGATTGATTCGTTTGGTTGCACTCAAACATTCATTCGCTTGCACTCAAATGTTCATTTGATTGCACTCAAAGGAACATTCGTTAGCACTCAAACAACGCTTATCAATTACTTTTTAAATGCTCAATACTTACATATCGTTCGCTAAAATCTTAGTTTTTAATCGCCTAAAAACTATGACTACCACACTAAACCTCGTAGAACCATAAATAAAAAGGTAAAGAAATGAAGAAAACATACATTATTTTAATGACTGTTATTGCTGCATTTTGCTCATGCGACAAGAATGAGTATGACGCTTCAGGAGTATTTGAGGCAACAACAATAACTGTCAGCGCAGAAGCTTCTGGACGAATCCTTAGCCTTAACGCAGAAGAAGGCGACATACTGGAAGCAGGACAAGAGATTGGTGTCATTGATACCATGCAACTCTATATGCAGCGTCGAGTGCTTTTGGCAAATAAGGTTGCCGTGCTTAGCAATAAGACAGACGCATCAAAGCAGGTGGCTGCCTATCGTGAACAGATGAACTCTCTGCTCACAGAGCGTCAGCGTGTGCGCAACCTTATAGAAGGTGGTGCTGCACCACGAAAGATGCTTGACGACATTGAGGGACAGATCGAGGTGCTTAAGCGTCAGATAGAAGCTGTCAATGCTCAGATTGGTACAGCAAACACAAGTGCTGACGGCCAGGCTTCGTCTATTCATCTTCAGGCAGCAGCACTTACCGAGCAGATGCAGAAGTGCCACATCGTGTCGCCTATCAAGGGCACCGTTCTCATGAAATACACCGAAGCAGGTGAAACAGCTGTTGCTGGTCATCCGCTGATGAAGATTGCCGACACATCAAAGATCTTCCTCCGTGCCTATTTCTCTTCTGAGCAACTGGCATCCATTCAGGTAGGTCAGAAGGTACAGGTAATCGCTGATTATGGTGGCGACGAGCAGGTAAACTACGAAGGTACAGTCAACTGGATATCTTCAGAGAGTGAGTTTACACCTAAGAACATTCAGACACGCGACACCCGTACCAACCTTGTTTATGCTGTAAAGATTGCAGTAAAGAATGACGGCAAGCTGAAGATAGGCATGGCTGGTCAGGTTAAAATAAAGTAGAAGCATCGTTGCAAGATATGGATGTAGTAAACATACAAGGTGTCAGCAAGTCGTTTGGCAAGGTCAAGGCTCTCTCCGACATTTCTTTTAATGTTGGGAAAGGGGAGATATTTGGTCTTATTGGCGAGGATGGTGCAGGAAAGACTACGCTTATGCGAATCCTTACCACCCTCGAGAATGGCGATGCTGGCACATGTTCTATCTACGGAAATGACACAAACAAAGGACGCAGGCAGGTGAGAGATATCATCGGATTCATGCCTGCTACCTTTTCCATGTATCGCGACCTGACGGTTGAAGAGAACGTTAAGTTCTTTGCCCGACTATTCCGCACTACTGTCGAGGATGGCTATTCGCTTATTGCGCCTATCTATAAGCAGATAGAACCATTCAAGAAACGTCTTGCCGGCAAACTGTCTGGTGGTATGAAGCAGAAGCTTTCGCTTTGTTGTGCCTT
Source organism: Prevotella sp. (assembly GCA_045643065.1). Lineage (GTDB taxonomy): Bacteria > Bacteroidota > Bacteroidia > Bacteroidales > Bacteroidaceae > Prevotella. The sequence continues at coordinate 27,302 of JAZUKC010000027.1, read as the reverse complement.
GGTTCATAAGCCAAAAGTGCTCTTCCTTGATGAACCTACTACTGGTATTGATGCTGTTTCGCGCAAGGAACTCTGGGACATGCTTGAGACACTCAGCAAGGATTATGGTATTACAATCATCGTCTCAACCCCGTACCGTAACGAGGTGATGCGTTGCCATCGTATTGCTCTCATGCACAAGGGTGAAGTAACGGCCATTGGTAAACCGGAAGACGTTATGCCACCAGAGGATAAGGTGGATCATGGACGTGATATTGACAGCGTTGAGGATATTATGAACATCCAGGGATTGACAAAGCGTTTTGGCGACTTTACTGCTGTCAATCACATCTCTTTCTCGGTAAAGCGTGGAGAGATATTCGGTTTCCTTGGTGCTAATGGTGCAGGCAAGACAACTGCCATACGCATCCTTTGCGGTTTGCTGAAACCTACTGAAGGTAAAGGCACTGTTGCTGGTTGCGATGTTTTGACCCAGGGCGAACAGATAAAGGAGCGCATAGGCTACATGAGTCAGCGCTTTGCACTCTTCCCTGACCTTACCGTCCGTGAAAACATGATGCTCTTTACTGGTATTTATGGCATAAAAAGGCGTAAAGCCAAGGAACTGGTCAGAAGCAGATTGGAGGAAATAGGGTTGACTGACTTTGCCGATGTGCAGATGCAGGATCTGCCGTTAGGATGGCAACAACGCGTTGCATTCTGTACTTCTACCATCCATGACCCGGAGATTCTCTTCCTTGATGAACCTACTGGTGGTGTTGACCCACAGACGCGTCAGTACTTCTGGAATCTCATCTGCGACTATGCTGCCAAAGGCACTACGGTATTCGTCACCACTCACTATATGGACGAAGCAATGTACTGCGACCGTGTCTCAATAATGGTTGACGGATGCATACGTGCCATGGGGCGTCCGTCAGAACTTATTAAGCAACATGGAGCAGAAGACATGGAAGATCTTTTCTTCAAACTTGCCAGAGCACAAAAGTAATTCCTCCACAGACAACCTCACAAACAATGACAATACATCTCATACAGAAAGAACTCATTCATGTAATGCGTGCACCACGTACGCTGATTTTCCTGTTTGTTGTTCCTATACTCTTTCTCCTTCTCTATGGCTATGCCGTCTCTCAGGACATCAACTCCGTGAGTGTGGCATGCGTCATAGAAGACCGCTATACCGAGGCACGTTCTATAATAGAACCGCTGGAACACAATCCTGTCTTTGATTATCGCGGTATATTAAATAATGTGGAAGAAGGTGAAGCCATGATGCGACGTAACGAACTTAATGCCGTTGTCGTAGTAAGAAGGGGTGGGGTAGGCCTTTGTGTGGATGGCAGTAACCCTATCATTGGCTCTGCTGCGACGGTTTATCTAAAGGCAGCACTTAATCTTTCGGAGAACAAGCGCGACGAACTCTTCAACACGCGTATGCTCTACAATCCGCAACTACTTAGTGCCTACAATTTCGTGCCTGGCATTATCGGTTTGATAATAATCTCAATATTCGGATTGCTCACATCATCGTCTATCGTTAGAGAACGAGTGAACGGTACACTTGATATCATTTGCATCTCTCCCTTACGCACATGGCAACTCATTGCTGCTAAGACGATTACCTTCTTCATGCTGTCGGTTGCTGCTACGGCAATTCTCCTTGTGCTTAGCGTACTCTTGTTTGATGTCCCGATAAACGGAAGCATTCCGGCATTGGTTATTGTGCTGTTGCTATACAATCTGATTACTCTCCTTATTGGCATTCTCATTTCAGTAATAACGAGTAGCGAGACAAACGCATTCAGCGCCTATAATCTTTTTGCCGAGACACCTGCCTTGCTGCTTTCCGGTGCAATGTTCCCTATCGAGAATCTTCCTACATTCATTCAGCCAGTCAGCGAGATAGTACCAACAAACTGGTGTTGCTCTGCCCTTCGCAAACTCATGATTCAAGGTCAGGACATATCGGCTGTTAGCAATGAAATATTAGTTATGAGCATCATGACAGTCATTCTGCTCTCCGGCTCAGCTTATTTTCTTAAGAAAACAATATGACACTCATATCACTCGTTATCAAGGAATTCCAACAGATTTTACACAACGCCTTTACGTTGCGCATCATCATGTTCTATGTCCTTGTCATAGCTTTGCTCCAGCCATTACTCCTTACGCTCGACATCAAGTCGCTGACGGTGGCTGTTGTGGATAGAGACAACTCTGAGCTGTCAAGAAGAATCGTTGAGAGCATTTGCCATTCCGATCAGCTCAATGCCACTTACGTTGGTGCTGACCTTCATGCTGCCAACGTGATGCTTGACGAGAGCAAGGCACAATGTATAGTTGAGATTCCGCCACACTTTGAGCGAAGTCTTGTAGGCAGCACGACGGATATGGCAAAGCGTGAGCAGATAAACATCTCAACGAATGCTGTCAATACCATGCGTGGCATACAGGGAACATCCTTCGTTACTGGATGTGTCGCCTATACCGTCAGCCAGTACGGACATGAGAAAGGTGTGGAGTTTGCTTCTGCCGAAGAACTGACGGAAACGCTTTTCTACAATCCAACGCAGGATTATCGTAACTTCGTGTTGCCTACCGTCTTCTTCCTTTTCATCTGCTACATCTGCGGCACCTATCTTACGGCAACCGTTCAGGAAGAGAAGCAACGTGGCACTATTGAGCAGATTAATGTTTGTCCTATTAGCCGCCACACGTTTGTATCGTCAAAGATTATTACCTTTGTCATTATAGGAATGTTTGCCTTCCTGTTTGACATCGTTCTGCTCGGTTACGTCTATAAGCTGTTCCCATCTGGTGGTATTATCACGATGTGCATCAGCATGATACTGTTCTCGGTATGTGAATGTTGCCTTGCCATTACCATGGGCAATACATCACGCGATAGTACACAAGCAGTAATGATGGTGTTCTTCGTCAACTACATCTTCCAGGTAACGAGTGGTTTCATTACTCCAATCGAGTGTATGCCAGAATGGCTACAGCCTTTCACACACCTCGTACCTATGCGCTATACGGTTATCGTGCTGCGTAATGCTTACCTTAAGGGAGCAACCATCCTCGACCTATGGCAGGAAATAGCAGGACTTGCTGCTCTGGCGCTTGTCTTCTACATGATGGCAGTAAAGTCATACAAGCGAGTGGAAGATTAACGATTCATCGATTCATCGTAATATCGATTTATCAAATAGTTAATACTTCAAAACATAAGACATTCCGATTCTACGAATCAATCCCAATAAACAAAAAACTACAAACTTATGCACAACACCTATCCTCTAACCCATGCCCAAAGAGGTGTCTTCACCGAATGCATGCGATATCCAGAGTCAGTACACTATGGACTTCCTGTCATTGTGAGTATGCCTAAGACGGTTGACTCTGATCGCCTCACGAAGTGCATGGAGCAGATGGTCAACACATTCACAAACTACAACATTCAACTTGTTTGGGAGAATGGCGAGATTCGCCAATGCTTACGCGAGAATCGTGACTTCCACGTTAAGCGTATCACCTGCTCTAACTCTGATGTAGAGAAATATCGTGACGAACTGATTCGTCCTTTTGATATCTTCAACGAGCAACTCATCAGAATCATGCTCCTTGAGACAGAAGATTCCTTTGTTGCTCTCCTTAACTTCCACCATCTCTGTGCCGACGGCATAACGCTTGCCCATTATGCGCAGACGCTTTCTGAGTTGTACAACAACGGAACAACACCTGTAGAGAAGTTCAGCATCTTTGACTATGCTCTTGAACAGGAAGCATACGACGCAAGTCCTGACCATGAGAAGTCGGCAGAGTTTTACAAGAATCGCTTTGCTGGTCGTCAGTACAATCCTTTCCCTACAAAGCAACCAGCATCGCCTGAAGGTCATGCTCTGCTTGAGTGTATAGACATTCCACGAAACCTTGTCGATGATTTCTGCAAGGAGAATGGTGTGCGTCCTAACTTCTTGTTGGAGGCATCCTATAACATAACGCTCTCTGCGTATGTAAGGACAGATTCTGTCTCTTACCTTACTCTTCAGCACGGACGTTATTCTCGTCCGGCACGTGGAGCACACGGCATGTTCATTTCTACCATCCCTGTCTGCATAGATATTGATGCTAACGTTAAGGTTATAGACTTTGTTCGTCAGTTCAAGGCAGAGATGTTCAATACCGTTCGCAATGCCAACTATTCGTTAATGGACTTCTTCCAACTCACTGGCGAACTGCCTGACACTATGTACGCCTACCAGGGACCTGACATGAAGGAGAAGTTCGTATGTGAAGGTAAGGAATATCCTATCCGTCAGATTCGTATAGGCGATAACACAACAGCAACATTCTCTGTCGTTGTATATGAAATGGACGACTCCTACCAGCTTCGCATAGAGTGTAGCGATGCTTATCTTGACAGTAAGTCGCTTCGAAGTTTCGGACAAAGCATGAAGAGTTGCCTTGAGAATATGGTGGAAAACCCTGATGCATCATTAAGTGATGTACAGTTTATTGGTTCTTCTGAGCGTAACCGTCTTGTCCACACTACAGCATCCCTGCCACTTAATACCGAACCTGCCTATGTTCCTGAGGCAATACTCCGTAATGCAACAGCTACGCCAGAGAAAACTGCTGTTGTTGCCTACAATACAAGCCTCACCTATGCAGAATTAGCCTCTCAGGTAAGGAACGTTGCATGCCACCTTATTAATAATGGTATTGTCCCTGGCGACTTTGTTGCTGTACAGACAGGGCGCGAGGCAGAGTTTATTGTTGCTGCTCTCGGCATCATGATGGCAGGTGCTGCTTATCTTCCTGTTGATCCTTCTTATCCTGCCGACAGAATAGAGTTCATGTTGTCTGACAGTAACGCACGACTCACTCTTACTACCGACATCGTAAAGCAATGGACATCAGAAGATTGTCCAGATGTGGTTCTGCCAACTGTAGATAGCAGTTCTGCTGCCTACATGATTTACACTTCTGGATCTACAGGTACGCCAAAGGGAGTAGTCATAAGTCATGTGGCATTTGCTTCTTTCGTCGCTTCAATCACTCAGGTCCTAAACATCACTTCGTCAGATAGAATCTCGTGTCATAGCAGTTTCTCTTTCGATGCATCAGTGGAAGATCTCTACCCTGTGCTTGCAGCGGGTGGTACACTTTGTCTTGTTCCTGAAGAGTTGCGCCGAGACATTCCAGGACTTGCCGCTTGGCTTAGAGAGAACAACGTGAGCGGTGGTAATTATACTACACGTTTCGGACAGATGCTTCTTGCATCAGAGGATTTGCCTACCTTGCGCTACCTTGTGCTTGGAGGAGAGAAGATGACGGTATGGCCGGAGAGAAACCGTGGCATAGATGTGTTTAACACTTACGGTCCTACGGAATGTACCGTTGATGCAACCTATTATCTGCTTACTCCTTCTACCGACCTTGCTGACATTCCTATTGGCCGTCCAATGCCTGGTGTTAGTGCACTTGTCTGCGACCATCATGGACGACTGATGCCTTTTGAGGCAGAAGGCGAACTCTGTCTTTCTGGTAAGCAACTTGCTGATGGTTATTGGCAGCGTCCTGAGAAGACGGACGAGGTGTTCCGTACTTTGGCAGATGGCGAGAGGATTTATCGTACAGGAGACATCGTCCGTTGGGACAATGCCAATTCTCCACAGCTTGTGTATATTCGCCGCGATGATGGTCAGGTGAAGTTCAATGGTTACAGAATGGAACTCTCTGACATTGAGACACAACTCGTCAATCTTCCTGCTATCACGGAAGCAAAGGTGCTTGTACGCAAGCAAGGACGCATGGATATTCTCTGCGCTTATTTCGTTGCAACAGAGCAACTTAATGTAGCAGATGTTCGCGAAGCACTATCGCAGGTTCTTCCGCAATACATGATTCCTTCTGTCTTCCTCCAACTTGACGTTATGCCTGTCAATGCCGTTGGCAAACTTGATGCCTCTCGTCTGCCAGAACCTGTTGTAAGCAGTAGGGTAAAGAAGACGGAAGCTGATGCTGATGCTATGCCACGAAACGAGTATGAGAGTGCTTTGCTGAAGATTGCACAGCAGGTTACTGGTCGTGACGACATCCTCGTGACGGACAATGTCCATGACCTTGGCATTACCTCCATGCAACTCATCCAGATGGCTGTCGAGGCATCTAAATGTGGGTTGAACGTAAAGATGGAATCGGCAAGTTTCCTTTCTACTATACGTGACCTTGCAAACGCTCATACGCCGATGCTTTCATGCTGGGTGAACGAGAATCTTAGTGGCGATGTTGATGTTGTCATTTCTGGTACAACATCAGCTACTCAGATTCGTTCCTACGCAGAGCATCTTAATCGTCCTGTGCTTCTTTTCATGCCTTTATCCGACGACTTCGATGGTACTCTCGTGGAGTTGTGCAAGCTCTATGCTGATACAATAACTGAGCAGCTGAAGGGACGTAACGTGAATAGCTTCATCGGTCATTCGTTTGGTGGTGAGATTGCTTACCGTCTGGCACAGTTCTGGCAGGAGCAGAACGGCATGACAAGGGATGTTATACTTCTTGATACAACGCTACAACTGCCTGATATCTCTGACTTTACAGAGGCAGAGGAGATGAAGCAGATAATGGACAAGATGTCTCCATCTGATCGTCTGTTCTGGGATGAATACATCAAGAAGGCAAAGCTCACGTCTCGTCTCCATGATGCTTCCCGCCTTAAGGGTTACAGTGGTTCGTTGGCTCTCTATAATGCTCTTCGCAGACAGGACATGTTCCTTGGTGTTGTACCTTATCTCAAGGGCATGATGAGTGAGGAGGAGGTAGCACAATGGTCGGAGTTTATAACCAAGCAGGCACAAATGAATGCTGACAATTGGCGTGCCGTACATCCTTCTATCAACGTAATAGACATAGAAGCAGGTCACTTTGAATTGTTGCAACTCACAGATAATAAATCATAATTTCATGAAACTCTTTCTTACACTTGCCATTACTGTTCTCTCGGTACTTTCTGCTTATTCTCAGACATACCCAAGGAATGAAATCAAGGCTGCCATTGGCAAGACAATATCTTTGTCGGGCAACAAACTGGGCATTCCTAAAGGCAACTATAGCGGAATGGCATGGATTGGGGGAAACCGATACATCGTTATCAGCGACAAGAAGATAGAAACAGATACCCAGGACACAAATAGCTGGCAGACATTTTCCATTGATACTAACGATGCTGGCGAACCAACGAATGCTGCCTTTGTAGAGTCAACATTTATGAAGACGAAAGCGGGGACACTGACTTCTCGTCCTGATCCTGAGGGCATTGTGTTTGTGCCAAAGGCAAGTAATGACTTCTCTGAAGGTGGAACGGTTTTCATTTCTGCCGAGGGCGACCAGCGTATTGTGGAATACGATATGGACGGCACCATGACAGGACGAGAACTACAGGTGCCAGAGGAGATGCGAGTGGGTAAGATATTCAGCAACTATGGTTTCGAGGCACTTGCTTACTCGCCTGAAAGGCGTACGTTCTGGACAACTACTGAGCAAGGTCTTAAGCAGGATGTCGATGCTGTCAGTTCTACATCCAATCGCGTTCCTACCTACCTCCGTATGATTTGTTTCGACGAAAGCTTACAGATGAAGAAGCAGTATGCTTACAAGACAGATGCGCCTGCCTGTAAGCACTCATCCTCACGTTATGCCTTCGGTGTGCCAGAATTGTTAGCACTGACAGACGGAACGCTTATCGTATGCGAGAGGGAGTTCTTTGTGGGCGAAGGTTTACGTTTGATGAATAGTTTCGTCAACATAAAACTATTCCGTGCTTATCCTGATGAGTCATGTGAGACGACTTTCGCTGAGTCGTTGAAGTGTATTCCAGAAGAGCGCTTCATGAAGAAGGAATTACTTTTGTCGTTCACCACAAAACTCTCAAACATAGCCAATTATGAAGGCATGTGCTTTGGACCTAAAACAGAGAACGGGGATATTAACATGTTGCTTATCAACGATTCGCAGAACAGGTACAAGGGCGTACTTGGTGAATATTTGACGAACGTAGTGCTGTCTGGTTTATCTGACGGACAAACTGCTGAGTTAGGGAACACTATACAGCGAATAAAGAATAGGGGAGTGTTGCTCGTTGGTACCACTGGCGACTATCGTCCACTGACGTTCCTTGAGGAAGACAGTACCTATTCTGGATTCGACATTCAGGTGGCTCGTGAGATAGCAAAGCAACTGTCCGTTGACCTTCAGTTCGTTCCTACTTCATGGCCAACGCTTACTAATGACGTATGTGCTGAACCACAGCTGTTTGACTTTGCCATCGGTGGCATAACAATAACCGACGCTCGCCTTCAAACCATGTCGATGAGTGAGGGATATCTTGTCAACGGAAAGACAATACTTTGTAGGACAAACGATGCTGCTAAATATCAGTCATTGGCCGACATTGACAAACCGGAGGTGTGTGTCATGATCAATCCGGGAGGAACAAACGAGCAGTTTGCTCTGAAGAATCTCTCTCATTCTAACATCGTCGTTCATCAAAAGAATCAGGAGATTCCTCAACTCATTGCAGAGGGCAAGGCGGACATTATGGTAACGGAAGTAACAGAGGCGCCATATTATGTGAAAACCGACAAGCGTCTCGCTGCTCCACTCATCGCCACGCCTTTCACCAATTCCAACATAGGCATCCTTATGCCAAAAGGTCAGGACGACCTCCTTCAGTTTGTCAACAGCGTGATAGCAGGGATGAAGGAAGACGGCACCCTCCGTCACTTACATGATGTTTTCTTTTAATTCCCTTAATCTCTTTAATCCCCGTTAACCGTTAAACCTTAACCGTTAAACCTTAACCGTTAACCCTTAACATACTTCCGTATCGCCTTGCTGAGACCGTCATTATCGATGTCGTCGGTAACATCATCCGCCTGACTCTTCACGTCATCCGTACTGTTGCCCATTGCTATGCCGATGCCAGCCGCTTTAAGCATAGGCACATCGTTGTCACCATCGCCTATCGCCATAGTCTCAGAGATAGAGATGCCAAGGAATTTTGCCACATCATTCACTGCCAACCCTTTGTTCACACCCTTGCGCGTGATATCCATGAAAGCAGGGTACCAACGACTGCTCTCACAGTTATCCAGTTCCGTCATCAGTTCAGTCTCCATCTCCTTCGAGAAGAACGGCGTAAACTCACTTACACCCTCAGCAAGCACATCATCAAGCGAAGGCAGTTCACCGGCAAAATACTGAATGTTATGCATATCCACGAACACCTTGCGGAAGATCTCGTTACGGTTAACACACGTCACGCTCTGCTTACCCGACACGATGCAAGCAACGTCCTCCTTGTCTGCTTTGGCAAGAACCTTCCGGACATCATTCTCGTCAATAGGGTAGAAGCTAACCTCTTGCTTACCAATGATGTTAAACGCACCGTTCGTACAACTATATCCATCGATATAAGGTTCTATCTCACCAAGATTATTTATTATGCGTCGGCAGCGTCCAGTAGCGATGATTATCTTCACCCCATTCTCGTGCGCCTGCCTTATTGCCTCTACTGCGGATTCAGGAATCCTATGTGTCTTAAAGCTGACGAGTGTCCCGTCAACATCCAGAAATAATGCTTTTATCATAGACATCGTTCTATAGAAATCATAAATTTTATGCAAAGTTATTAAATTTAGTTGAAACCTCAAAGGATTTTCAATATTTTCTTTAATCCCCTTAAAACTCTTAATCCCCTGAATCCCCGTTAGCCAATATCGCCGTCATGGTATAGATTCTTATACAAATAAAATGATTTTTCTTGTTTTTATGGAATAAATATCGTATTTTTGCATCTTAATAACTAAACATTGTCTCATAATGAAGGTAAGAAAGACAAAGATATTTGATAGCATTGCAGTTGTACTGGTACTGTTTACTGTCGTATGCCGATTCTCTACGAGTGTTGCTGATGTGTATGCGTTGTATGTTTATCCGCATGTATCAGCCACGCTATCGTGGTTTTCGTCATTCGTGTCGTTTGGTGTCCAGGAGATTATAATTGCACTTATCGCTGTCTATGCCGTTTATGTTATAGTAAAGGGTGTTAAGCATCAGCATGGATGGAAACGCATTACGAGGTCTCTTGTGAGAATACTTGTATGGACGTATATCTGGTTCTACATTGCATGGTGCATCAACTATTCAAGGAGTGCAGTTTATATGCGAACATCTGAGCAAATGCCTCAATACAACGAGGCGTTGTTCAAGCAATTTGTAGATACTTTCATAAGTGAATCTAATGCCTGTTATGTTAAAGTTATTTCATGCGATAAGATGCAGATAACAAATGAGATAAAGGAATACTATTCATCCGTTCCTTCCATCTATGGTTTATGTACCCCACAGCCCTGGCAGCAACCGAAACGCTCCCTTTGTAATACCTTGTATTCTTCGGTAAGCGTACTTGGTTTCATGGCTCCATTGCTTTCTGAATCGTACATCAACAGCGACCTCCCAAATGTTGACTATCCCTTCACGTACGCACACGAACTTTCACATTTGCTCGGTGTCAGCAGCGAGGCAGAAGCTAATTGGTGGGCATTCCATGCTTGTGCATCGTCAGGTAATGCGGCCGTTCGTTATAGTGCATATAAAGCCATACTTCCGTATGTACTCAATAATGCCAGCATGTCTCTCAACGAACAAGAGTACAAGGCGGTTCTTGCAAGTGTAAGGAATGATGTCATCGAGGATGTAAGGAATAGTCATGCTCACTGGCAATTGTTGCAATCGCCAGTGCTTCGCAAACTACACTCTGTCAGTTACGACCTTTTCCTGAAGGGAAACAATATAACCAAGGGTGTAGAGAATTATTCAGAGGTCGTAGCGTTGCTTATCAACTTAAAAGCCCCCAAGTACAAGTGATTAATTGATTCTGGAAGAAACGGAATGGATGCCAATCAGAATAATCGCCTAAAAAGCATTCTTTTGTTAGATGAAATGTATGTGATTGGCAGCTAAAACGTATTCGTTGGGCTACGTTTGAGTGCAATCGAATGTTTATTTGATTGCAAGCAAATGTTTGTTTGAGTGCAATCAAATATAAGTTTGAGTGCTCCCGAATGATTTCGATACAAATCTTGTATTACTCACTAATTAGGCTACATCGTATGTATTTCATAAGCTATGAGTACATAATCATTGTTTTTTAGTTAAAAATGTTAGTATTTAAGTGTTTAAGATGGTATTTTGTTGATTTTGTCAAGAAAATAATGTAAATTTGCATATTAATAATAAATCGCAGGTGCTCGTGCACATAAGGCTCAACACACAATAGGATGATTAAGAATTACATATTTGACTTTGACGGTACAGTTGCTGATACCATAGGAGGCATTGTCGCTACCATGCAGGAAACATTCCGTCTGCATGGCAAAGAGATACCTACTGTAGGTGATATAAAAGGTGTGATAGGACTGCGTCTTGATGATTGCATGCGTGGATTAGGTATTGCTGACGAAGATGAAGTCACCGGGTTATGTGCTACCTACAGACGTATATTCCCAGATATAGCCATGTCAAAGATAGAACTTTTTCCTGGGGTAAAGGAAACATTGACGGAGCTTCACAAGCAAGGTAAACGCCTTGCCATTGCTACTTCAAGGAACAAGCATTCGCTGACAGAGATAATGAAGCGTCATGGTGTACTTGAGTATTTTGACCTTCTGGCCTCTGCATCTGATGGTTATGCCCCAAAACCTGCTCCAGACATGGTTGTTGGAGTGCTGGAAAAAATGGGTATCAGCGAGAGTGAAACTATGGTCATCGGTGATACCACATTCGACATAGAAATGGGCAACAAAGCACATTGCAAGACTTGTGCCGTAACATACGGTAATCACACCCGGGACAGACTCATGACAGCTCAGCCAAACTTCATTATTGATAACTTCTGCGAGGTGTTATCTTTTTAAGAAACATATCAATAATGCTTGCACAAGAAACTATAGAATCAAAAGAACGCTGAATAAACTATCAACCAATAATTACACAAAAAAACTACTAACAATGAAACAGACAGTGTTTATCACAGGTGCCAACAAAGGCATAGGTTATGGAATAGCAAAGCATCTTGGGCTCTCAGGATGGAGTATCGTACTCGGTGCACGTAATGAAGAGCGTGCAGAAAAGGCAATCAAGGAACTGAAAGACCTCGGTATTGAAGTTGCAGGTTGGGTAAACATAGAACTTGCAGACATTGACAGCATCGAAAAGGCAGCTGCAACCATCACTGCGGAATATCCAGAACTCACCATGCTCATCAATAATGCTGGTATTCCGGGCGACATGAGTCAGGCAAGCTACGCTACAGACATGAATCACATCAAGGAAACCGTTGACGTGAACTTCATTGGCACATTTGCATTGACCAAGGCACTCATACCACTGATTCAGAAGAACGAAGGTCGTATCGTCAATGTCACTGTACCATCAGAGGCAAATCCATACTGGCATCCATTGGCATACGTGGCAAGTAAGGCTGCACAGAATGCCATGATGGGTATTATGGCTCTGGAGTTTACACAGAACAATATCCCTGTTGAGATATTCAGTGTTCATCCCGGACCTACAACAACAGACCTTAACGGCAATATGGCATTGCCTGGTTTCCACGATATAGACACTGTAGGTCAGAAGATGGCAGAACTTATCAATGACGGAAGCAACCACAATGGTGAGTTTATTGAATTATATCCTATCGTTAAGGAGGACTAATCATTCCCCTTCTATAAACGCCCAAATACAAACATCGAAGAATTATGACATCATTCCGACAGATACTGACTATGAAACTAAAGAATATACTTCCTCTGGCTTATGCAGCACTAATGTTCGCAGCATGTAACCAGACTAACGAACAGACATCTTCCATTCAATCATCAGATGATGCAATAACAGAGTTGATGATGAGTCGTCGAAGCATCCGCAATTATAAGGATTCGCTTATTAGTCGCGAGACGTTGGATGAAATACTCAAATGTGGTGTGAATGCTCCTAACGGTAAGAATCTTCAGGCATACGAGATACGCGTACTCTCACCTGCATTGATTGATTCGATAACCAATGCTGTAGTAAAAGACAAGCCGGAATTAGCTGAACGCGAAGGTTTCAAGAACATCTTCGTCAATGCTCCTTGTGTCCTTTGTATAGCATACGACACCACCTACGATATGAGTCAGGTGGATTGCGGTCTTCTTGGTGAGAATATCATACTCTCTGCATGGTCAAAGGGAATTGGTTCATGTTGTCTTGGAAGTTCTGCTCGTTGGATAAAGGATTCTCCATCAGCAAAACCATACCTCGACAAGATGGCATTTTCTGAAGGTTATGAACTCCTTTACTGCATTGCTCTTGGATATCCCAACGAGACACCAGAGGCAAAGCCACGCACAATGGATAAGATAAAATACATGGAATAACTCGTTAGATTAAAATGACTCTCAGATACATATTTCATAGCGGTTTCATGCTCGAAACAGAACAATCTATCCTTATCTTTGATTATTGGATGGATCCTGCGAATGTATTGGAATCCTTCATTGATCTAAGTGGAAGCAAGCATGTTTATGTGTTTGCGAGTCATTTTCATGAAGACCACTTCAATAAAGAGATTTTCAAGTGGAGGCAGAATAATCCATTTACTGATTACACTTATATTCTTTCAAAGGACATTCTTAAACGAAAGAGAGCTCAGAAGGAAGATGCTGACGTATGGATGGCAAAAGGCTCCGTATGGGAAGATGAGAATATAAAAGTAACAGCAACAGGAAGTAATGACAGCGGTGTGTCATGGATAGTTGAAACAGAAGGAAAGACTATTTTCCATGCTGGTGACCTTTGCAACTGGTACGCACGATTCCTTGCCGACGGTGCTCCTGAAGGAGAAATCTATAGTGGGGAGTTCGGGGAATACATAAATCCAACGGCAGAAGAGAAACGTTTTCTTGGAGAATTGAAAGACATACACAAGATTACTGGTACTTTTGACCTCATCATGTTCCCTGTTGATGGACGCATCGGCAATGGCTACACTCTCGGAGGAAGACAGTTCGTCGAGCGTTTCCAAGTCGGCATGTTTGTTCCTATGCACTTCGTGGCAAGCGGTTTTGAAAGCGCATGGCGTATGGAACCTTTCTGCCAAGAGAAGAATATACCTTTCTGGTGTATCAAGAAAGAAGGAGATTACATAGAATTTTAGTACAAACAATAAATATCAAGAAATATGAATTGTCCACATAGACCATCAACAGTAGGTAAACTGACGCCAAACCGAGAGCAATCAAGCTCGCTTGAATTGCCGAGGTGCGAAGGAGGAAGACCGACAGGTCAAACAAACTACTTCGAGTGTACTTGTCCAAAAGAATGCCCATGTCACGGCAAATGCTGTGCTTGCGTGGCTCATCATCGTAAAATAGGTAAATTACCACATTGTTTAAGAGAACAAGAAGGATAGTGATTCTATGATAAAAAATCTCATATTCGACTTTGGGAAGGTACTCGTGGATTATGACTTCGAGACTTTTTTCCGTAAATATATACCAGACACAGACCGTTGTTTGGCATTTACACCTGTGCTTTATAACGAAGAAGTACAGGCAATGCTTGACCGTGAGGAACGTCCTTTTGACGTTATCATGGATGAAATTATTGCAAAGAATAAAGAGTTTGAACCAGAGATTTGCATCTTCAACGAGCATTATCCTGAGATTGTGACCAACGAGGTAAAAGGTATGTATGAACTCCTTACCAAACTCAAAGCAGATGGTTATAAGCTCTACGGATTGACCAACTGGTGCAGCAAAGTGTATCTGACGATGGAGCAATTCCCTATCTTCAAACTGCTTGACGGACAGATTATTTCTTCTGAAGAGAAAACCATTAAGCCAGAACCTGAGATTTATCAACGACTTTTCGATAAATTTAATCTCAAACCCGAAGAATGTATCTTTGCGGATGACAAGGCAGATAACATCGAAGGTAGCAGGCGCCTAGGCATGGATGGCATTGTGTTTACGGATGCCAGGCAGTACGAAAAGGAGTTGCGTGAGAAGATTTGCGAAAGAGAAGAATTGGAGAAATGTATGCGTGGCGAACTCTATGATTGCCATGCGCCAATCTTCATAGAGCGAAAAGCCAAGGCAGCGGAATGGTGTGAACGATACAATTCCACACCTTACGCAAGACGGAGTGAACGCAGGCTGATGCTCGCAGAATTGCTTGGTAGTGTTGGCACCAACGTGTCAATCGGAACTGACTTCCTTTGCGATTTTGGTGACAATATACACATAGGTAACAATGTGAGTATCAATCACCGCTGCCTCTTCGTTGATAGCAACAGGATTGTCATCGGCAATAACGTACTTATTGCCCCAGGTGTGCAGATTAACACTTCGACGCATCCTGTCTCGCTAGAAGAACGGATGACAACAAATTGGAATCCAGATAGTCGGGAATATTTCTGTCGCACACGTGCCCTCCCTATCACAATCGGCAATGGCTGCTGGATAGGTGCTGGAGCCATACTGACCGCAGGTGTTACCATTGGTGACGGTGCCGTCGTAGCAGCTGGTGCCGTAGTGACAAAGGACGTAGCACCAAGAACAGTAGTGGGTGGTGTACCAGCAAAATTCATTAAGAACGTGTGAAGCAGACAGAACCTCTATGACTGTCATGGTTATAGGATCACAACTGCTACACCTGTTATGGAAAAGGTTGATTTTTTTTATAAAAAAGTAATTTCAATGGAAAAGAACGAATAACAACTTACCGAGTACGAAAAGTATTGCCGTATGATGGCACAGCAACAGGAAGATGAAATGGATGAAACCATCATGGAAGATGAATTAAAGGAGTATCAGCCAGAAGGCGTTTTCGTCCGTGGACACTAAGCAATTGATTATGGCAAGTAAGCAGAAATACAAATGTACCTGTTGTGGTTACGAATGTGAGAACTACAACGGCAGAGGATTCTTCGGACAGAAGATATCCATGGTTGTATGTCTGCATTGCCATACCGTTCAGCCATTGACTGTAGGAGGAATGATAGCTGAAGTTGCACCCAGTTTCTCGACAGAATACGGAAGACTTTGCCCTCAGTGCATGAGTAACGACCTGCGTATATGGGATGGTCATACTTGTCCCAAATGCAATGGCAAAATGCAACAAGAAAGAAAAGAAGAATTTTGGACTTAACACATTATTGATTAAATGGAATACCTACCACAAGACCCTGCAATACTTGTTTCAAGTATCAACATGCTCCTTCGTGACGAGGAGTTTGACTCGATTGAATCTCTGTGTTACTCATTCAACCGTGAGCCGGAAGAGGTAAAAACCTACCTTCTCCAGCATGACTATGTATTTGCAGAGGATCAACTTCAATTCAGACCTGTAGGATATGATAAATAAGCATACCATAGAATCGGCATACGCATTCTTTCACCAGAAACAGCGTGTATATCAGTACTCAACTCTTGATTGGCAGAGGGATGATATTGAATATGCCATTGAAGATTATGTAAGTCAGATGGATGGCGAGTTGTACGACCTTATCTCTAAGGGACGAAAAGACTTCCTGCGCAATCATTCCAGCTTTGCTGACGACATTTTTAATGCGGTTGAACAATTTGAGAATATGCTATAACTTTAATTTATCGGACCAAATATAAAAACGAAATACAATGAAAGTATTACTTATCAACGGAAGCCCACGTCAGAAGGGCAATACCTACACCGCACTCAATGAGGTTGCTCAGCAGCTCAACAAGCAAGGTGTAGAAAGTGAAATAATGTGGATTGGCAACAAGGCTGTTCGTGGTTGCATCGCTTGTGGTGCTTGTAAGGAAAATGGTGATAGCCGTTGTGTCTTTGGTGATCAGGACATTACAAACGAGGTAATAGCAAAGATGGCTGAATGTGATGCCATCATTCTCGGTTCGCCAGTATATTGGGGACAGCCATCAGGTCAGCTGCTTTGTCTGCAGCAGAGAATGCTCTATGCCGGTGGTGCAAACTTCCAAGGTAAGCCAGCGGCTGCCGTTGCTGTTTGCCGTAGAGGTGGTGCATCAGCAGCATTCCAGACACTCCAGATGCCATTCCAGATGTGCAACATGCCACTTATCGGTTCACAGTATTGGAACATTGCCTACGGTCGTGAGGAAGGACAGTCTGCACAAGACATCGAGGGTATGCAGACAATGCGTACACTTGCTAACAACATGGCATGGACACTGAAGAAGATGCATGGCATAGAGACAACGGATGCTCCTGAGCGTGAGCCATGGACACCTATGCATTTTATCAGATAGTTACTTTGACGTACAATGCCTAAGCGTCAGCGCATAATGGTTGATGGCGGTTTCACATGCCCAAATCGTGATGGAACCATTGGAAGCGGAGGATGCAGTTACTGCCGTAACGATTCCTTCGTTCCTAACTATTGCCGTAAGTCAAAGAGCATTACGGAGCAGTTGGAAGCTGGCAAACGTTTCTTCGAGCATAAGTATAAGGATATGGAGTATATTGCTTACTTCCAATCCTTTAGTGGTACATTCGCTCCTGTTGATATTCTCAGACAGAAGTATGAAGAAGCATTGTCCGTTGAAGGTGTTAAGGGACTAATAATTGGTACACGTCCTGATTGCCTTCAAGATGAAGTTCTCGACCTCCTTGAAGAGTTCAATGACCGAACCGAACTGATAATAGAGATAGGTGTGGAAAGTTGCCATGACCATGTTCTCATGCGCATAAACCGAGGACATACCTTTGCTCAGGCGGAAGAAGCAATTCAAAGAACTGCAGCAATAGGTATTAGGGTGGGAGTACATATAATTCTTGGATTGCCTGAAGAAACAAAAGAGGAGATGATTCAAGGAGCAGAAATGCTTTCTCGTTTACCTATCGACTTCATAAAACGTCATCAGTTGCAGATATTGAAAGGTACAAGGATGGCAGAAGACTATAAAGCTCATCCAGAAGATTTTGTAGTATTTCCTAAAGCAGAAGACTACGTCACTCTAGTGAGGGAATATCGTAAGCATCTTCGTTCTGACATAAAGATAGAACGCTATGTATCTTCTGCGCCGTCGGACTTAGTCATTGCTCCCAAATGGGGGCTCAAGCCATACGAAATAAAGGCACTTATAGAACAAAGATTCAATTCGTAAACTAATACAACAAATAATCATTAATAGCCTACAATTATGATCAGATTAAATTGCTTTTTTCAGGCAAAGCCCGGTAAATATACACAGGCATTAGAAACTGCCATTGCTTTAGTAGCAGAGTCACAGAAACAAGAAGGATGCATTGCATACGATGTGTTCGAGAGTGGAACACGTAAAGATGTTTTCATTATCTGTGAGACATGGGAGAATCAGGAAGTCCTCGATGCTCATGCAGCATCTGCTCCATTCCAGACACTGGTACCACAGATTACTGCTTGTGGAGAAATGAAGATTGAATCATTCAATTTCTAAACGTCATATTAGAATAACCAAAAACGAGAGGTCATCCGATAAAAGGATTTCCTCTCGTTTTGAGTATATGTTGAGTTTATGGCGATTATCTGTTGATTGAAACAACCTTTGACTTGCTACCGTCATCAGCATCATTGGCTTTTATACTGTGTAGCCCAGAGGGCTACGGAAATATCAGTCATTGTTGTTACTTGTTCTTGCCTTGATTATCTACGGAAGTGATTTGGCTTGACAGTTGGAGTGTGATGATTGTGGCGCATGTCCTTCTCAATCTCGTGAATCTGGTGTCTTGTCAGATGACAAACCTTGCACTCGTGGTTGTGACCGAAAATGTGACGACCTTCCATCATGTGGTTGATGAAGAAGCGGCGATCCATACCTGGACGCATGTGACGGTCAAACATGCTATGGTTCGTTACTACTACAACCTCTGTGCGAGTATTATGCATCTTGTCGTGGTGAACATTGGTGGTTGTCTTACCGAATATTGTAGCTGTACCAAGGATCATCATACCTGTGATCATCATTGTCTTGAGAGTAGAAGTTTTCATAATTGTTTTTGTTTTTGTGAGCCTTTCAACTCGGTTAATAATTTTGTTTTCTTGTTTCTGGGTGCAAAATTAACACAAAAACTTAACGCCACAAATTAGTTTTCCCTAAACAGAAAGGGAAAATCCCTAACTCACAATCAGGAAATCCCCCCCTTAGCACGTAAACATATGTATATTCTGTCGATATTATGTACACATGAACATAAAAATAGATTAGGGACAAACACCTGTCAAACAAGTGCTTGTCCCTAATTATCTGATTTTTATATATTAGTGATTATTCCTCCACGGCAGCCTGCGCGGCAGCGAGACGACATTGATAATCAGTTCGTTATGAGAATTTACTAAACAAACTGCATCACAATTTCGTGCAATCTACATATTTTCTGTGTAAAAATATGCAAAAATGCGTTGTATTTGCAAAATTACTATAAATATCTGAGATAAGCAAACATTTAACGTAAAAAATGTGCAAAACATGTATTTTTCAAAGTAACTTGTAAAATCTGTTAAACGCTCGTAAAACGAAGAGTTCACTCGCAAGACGAAATACTCGTAATATAAGTAGAACAAATTTTCTATATATTGATGTTTCTCATGACAACAAATACAACAAAAAAATGCGCAAAGACTATCATTAAAATGCCCTCGAAAGTTAAACTAACTCTCGGGGGCAATATCATGTTTTTAGCATTTATATGAAAATATTCTGCTAGAACTAAATTCCCATGCTGATATAATCCTTCATTCGGTCAACCAATGTCAGTGGAAGGTTAAGAAGTCCGTCTCGCATCTGAAGATTTTTTAATGAACTGCGTACAGCAAGTTCGGGTTCATATTTCTTACGATATTCACTTAGGCTTTTTGCCTGTATGCTTTCCTTGGACTTTACCTCAATAGGTATGATTCGACTGTGATCCTCTATAAGGAATTCCACTTCTGCTTGATTGCCGGATGTCCAGTAGAGAGGTTCAAAGCCTTGGCAAAGTATTGACATCAACGCATAGTTTTCTGTCAAAACTCCTTTGAACTCCGTAAACAGTCGGTTCTCATGCATCATCGTACTACTCTCCAGACTGAACATGCGCCGGAGTAAACCAACATCATTCAGATACAACTTGAAAGCACTCTCATCCTCGTATGCTTTCAGCGGAAGACGCACCGTCTCTGTGTTGCATACCTTATGTACCAAACCTGCCTTGCAGAGCCAGTCAACAGCCGTCTCATACTCTCTGGCACGTGCTCCTTTCTGCACATCTGCATATTTGAATCGTTTGTTGTCCTTTGCCAACTGCCTCTGCATACTGTTCCATACTTGTGTTATTCGTATGATTTCGGCAGCTGTAGCATATTTTGCAAAGTCTAAAGGGTAGGCACGCAGGATGTTATCAAGCGTCTCGTCAACTTCCGTTATATCGCCTGTCTCTATCCAATCAGTCACTGCTTCGGGCATTCCACCCACAAGCATGTATAGCTTCAGTTTATCCTGTAACTCTTCTCGTAAAACCTCTGGAAGCGGTTCGTATGCCTTCCAAGTTCTCACGATATCAGCCAAGCGCTTGTCTGTGGCTTCAAGAAACTCAACGTATGTAAGTGGATAGAGTGTCATGAAATCCACTTGACCGACGGGAAATGAATGCCCCTTCTTACGAAGTGCCACACCAAGCAGTGAGCCGGCACACGCCACGGCATACTCTGGTGCATCCTCCTTGAAGTACTTCAGGGCATTCAACACATCATCTGAATCTTGTATCTCATCCAGTACCAGTAAGGTCTTCTCAGGGTGAATCGGCTGACCTTTAATCAGGGCGATCTGCTCCACAATGCGATGTGGTTCCTTCGTCTTAGAGAAAATATCAGCTACTGTCGGTTCACGGTCTATGTTCACTACCACGCAGTTGTCAAAAGCTACCTCGCCCAATTTTCTGAGCAGCCATGACTTGCCTACCTGACGTGCACCTTGTAGCAGCAAAGGTTTGCGTTTGCGTTTTGTCTTCCAGGCAATAAGTGCCCCCAATATATCGCGTTTCAATTCCATAGTGTTAATACTGATTTTATATAATAATACTTTCGACCGCAAAATTAACAAAAAAACATCAATCCGCAAAACGTATCTATGGAAAATGTGTAAAACATCACACTTTTTATATGTTATTTGTGGAAATTACACACAGAAACAACAGATACCACATTATGATATTCTCCTATTTGTTCGAAAAATGACGAACTATATTTTGCAAAAATCCGCTAATATGATTATTTACTATTTTACAAAAAGTCCTAACATGAATACAGGGAATACTATATGTCTTTGTCTTTCACATAATCTTTCGTATATACCAGAAATACTCAAATTCTCATATTTCTATGATGCAAAATCACTCAAATTCTCATAATATGTCTGTCTTTACCAGAAAAAACGAGTTATTGCTTCAAATGAGGCCAAAATAACAAAAACGTCGTATAATCAGCGAAATCTATCAAAATTTTACACATTTCGCTGAATAAAAGCATATTTTTAGAAAAAATGACCATTGTACACATGAGTAACAACGGTCATTTTTGCCTATTTAATAAGATAGTTCTGCTTGACTTTTGAAAGTTTACACAAATCTACAATCTTGTATCGTATTTTCCAGGCGAAATTCTTGCAGGTTTTAATTTCCCACTCTTTATCCATCTTTCAACGTCAGATCTACCGAACATTCTGTATGCCTGGTTCTGTGAAACTAAGCCATCACTTTTCTGTACAAGATTCAGTCGCACTGCTAAGCGTATGGCGAGCTCATCGAAAAACTTGTCATAAGTAACACTTTTGTCAGCGAAGGCTACTTCCCTATCCTTCTCATCATCCGATCTTTTACCTGAGGACTCCCAAATATTGAAGGCACTGTTACTGCAAGAAATCGGTTCTCATTGGAGTGAATGTGTCAATAACAACATCTTCTTCAATGCATCTGCACTGGTGAGGTTCGTTCGGTTTCCTGAGAATGCTATCGCCCTGTATGACAATCTGCTTTTCACCGTTTACAGTGAACTCGAACGATCCACTGGCTATATATGACACCTGAGTGTGGACATGTGAGTGAAGATCTGCTGTGATGCCTTTCTCGAACTTTACTTCTACCATCATAAGATCTTCATTGTATGCGAGGATATGTCTTGTTATTCCTTCACCTACACGCATCCAGGCGAGTTCGCTGCTATTTATGAATCTATTGCTTTCCATATGAACTTTATTCTGAAAAGTTTAGTATATATTTTAATCGAAACTTTATGCTTTGTAAAATTTATGTACAAAGATAGTGATTTTTAGTTAAAAATATTAGTATTTATGGGCAGAAATTGATTTTTTTCTTGATTTTTTCAGGGAAATGATGTAAATTTGCCTATTATTAATTAAAACAACGTAAAGAAATGAAAGAATTGGTAGAACAGATTGCTGCAGCATATGAGGCATTTGCTAAGGATGCTAATGCACAGGCAGAGAATGGCAACAAAGCTGCAGGTGCTCGTGCCCGTAAGGCTTCCCTTGAGATTGAGAAGGCAATGAAGGCTTTCCGTAAAGTTTCCCTAGAGGCAGCAAAGTAAACGATTTTCGTTTGGCAAAATGATAATGGGGATAGTTTCTTGACAAGGACTATCCCTTTTATTCTATAGGATGCTCAAATAATGAGATGATGAAGACGATTATCTTTCTGCATGGGTTCTTTGCCAGTGGCAGTTGCGTACCAGCGATTGCATTGAAAGAAGCATTTGAGGGTGAGTACAATGTGCTTACCCCAGACCTTCCTTTGCATCCACATGATGCTCTGGCTTATGTTCTAAAACTTTGTGACATGTATGATCCAGTCCTTCTTGTTGGCAATAGCTGTGGTTCTTTCTATGCCCAGATGGCATCTGCTCTATGGGGCATACCTGTATTGCTTAGCAATCCGTATTTCATTATGACAGAGTTCTTGAAGGAAAGAATGGGACGACATCAGTACAAGTCACCAAGATCAGACGGCAAACAAGACTTCGTAATCGATGACAACCTCATTGAGGAGTTTGAAGGCTTGCAGTCCGTACAGTTCAACAGACATAGTAAAGCAATTGTATGGGGCATTTTCGGAGATAATGATCCAATAGCACACTTTGAACCTCTGTTCCTTGAACATTACGAAGTGTCGCATCATTTTCCTGGTGCTCACACTCCGACGGCAGATGAGATAAAGACATACCACGTTCCTTTGATAAGACAGATGCTGTCTCTGATAGGACAAGCGCATTTATAAAATATAATGATCAAAAATTACATATTTGACTTTGACGTTACAGTTGATGATACCATAGGAGGCATTGTCGCTACCATGCAGGAAACATACCGTCTGCATGGCAGAGAGATACCTACTGTAGATGACATAAAAGGTGTGATAGGACTGCGTCTTGATGATTGCATGCGTGGATTAGGTATTGCTGACGAAGATGAAGTCATTGAGTTATGTGCTACCTACAGACGTATATTCCCAGATATAGCCATGTCAAAGATAGAACTTTTTCCTGGGGTAAAGGAAACATTGACGGAGCTTCACAAGCAAGGTAAACGCCTTGCCATTGCTACATCAAGGAATAAGCATTCGCTGACAGAGATAATGAAGCGTCATGGTGTACTTGAGTATTTTGACCTTCTGGCTTCTGCATCTGATGGCTATGCCCCAAAGCCAGCTCCTGACATGGTTCTTGGAGTTCTGGAAGAAATGGGTATCAGCGAAAGTGAGACTATGGTCATCGGCGATACGACATTCGACATAGAAATGGGTAATAAGGCACATTGCTGGACATGTGCCGTTACATACGGCAATCACACCCGGGACAGACTCATGACTGCTCAGCCAAACTTCATAATAGACAACTTCTGCGAGGTGTTATCTTGTAAGAATACTTTTTAAGAAACATATTAACAATGCTTGTACAAGAAACCATAGAATCAAAAGAACGTCTTGATTTCGAAGAGTTTAAGGAACTCCTCGGAATAGAAGATCTTGTTCTTGCCATGTCTCCTGATGAAGAATCAGAGGTATGGGGATTCTATCGTGACAAACTGTCAACAACGTTGTTTCTCGTTGAAAGAACAGGCGACCAATATATCCTTTCAATGGACATGCTTGCCTCGTACGACGACTACAGGTTCTTCCCTTATCTCCTTGATACTCTCTGTTCTTACTTAACTGGTGAATCGTATTGTGTTGAAGGAAAGAATGTGTTCCAGATATATGATGAAGACTGGATGGCTTATACCATAGGTGAGGAGATTGCTTACCTCAAATGCGTACTGAAACTGGGGCATGGTCATTACATCTCACTCCCTATACCAGACACACCACAGTGCATTACAGAGAAAATACTAAATCATTATGGTGTTACAATATATTCTTCCACCCCACGCATATATGGCTACATAACCTATCTTCTGAGAAATAATCTTCTTCCTGATGATGATGGTATCACGGATAATGAGACAGAGGAAATGATGGTGGATGTGCCACAGCATGTTTCAATCGGCACGGTTCTTTCATGGCAGACAGACGGTTCTGAAACAACTGAGAGCTATTCTGCAGAAGATGTGAAACTATTGTTGTCCATTGCCGAGAGATACCGGAATGAAGAACAGTTTGATGGAGTCGTACTAAATGACATTGGCACAATCTATGAATATGGCATCGGCGTGCCTCGCAATGCAGAAGAAGCCGTTTGTTGGTTCAAAGAAGCTATAAAACAGGGTGATACGCTCTATGCTCCTACAAGTCTTGGTGATATTTATCGCAGAGGACTTGATTGCATAGAGAGTGACCTTGCTCTTGCACTCGATGCATACAGACAATCCACCGATCCATATTCCTGGTACAGGATAGGACAATCCTATGAAGAAGGATGGGTGACAGAACCTGACGTACAAAAAGCAATGGAGTATTACCATAAAGCAGCAAATGTAGGACATCATCTCGCTCTCAGAAGATTAGAGAGTGATGATGATAATTGATAATGAATAAATCAGACAAAAATGGAAAGATTTGAAGACGTTATATCTGGTGAAACACTCGTTTTGGTTGATTTCTTTGCTACATGGTGTCAGCCATGTAAGATGATGCACCCTGTATTGGAGAAACTGAAGGCAAACCTTGGTGACAAAATTCGCATCATAAAAGTTGATATAGACAAGCATCAGTCAATAGCTATACATTATAATATTCAGTCTGTGCCTACTATGATGCTATTCCGTAAAGGTCAGCAGTTATGGCGGCAAAGCGGAGCAATGTCTCTGACAGATTTGAATGTAATTGTTTCAAACTTTATGTAAGCATGGAATACTTACCACAAGACCCAGCAATACTCGTTTCAAGTATCAACATGCTTCTCCGTGATGAGGAGCTTGACTCGCTTGAATCTCTCTGCTACTCATTCAACCGTGAACCGGAAGAGGTGAAAGATTATCTCCTCCAGCATGATTATGTGTTTGCAGAGGATCAACTTCAATTCAGACCTGCAGGTTATGATAAGTAAATTCGCTATAGAGTCAGCATACGCGTTCTTCCACCAGAAACAACGTATCTATCAATACTCTACGCTTGACTGGCAGAAGGATGACATAGAATATGCCATTGAGGATTATGTAAGTCAGATGGATGAAGAACTATATAAACTTATTTCCAAAGGAAGGTCAGATTACCTACGCAATCATTCCAATTTTGCAGAAGACATACTTAATGCAGTAGATAAACTGGAAAAGATGTTATAACTATGTATCAGAAATTCATAATAACAGGTGACGGACATCTACACTTTGGTAGGGTCTATCTGCATCGTGATCTCCTGAAACATGGAGAGAAATGCGTGTATGGCGGTGGACTATGGACTATTGATGAGGGGCGTGGGGCTATCGTCCTTTATGGACGCTCATTTGATTTCGGACCACCAGACTTTGATTATGTCAGAGTGATAGAGTGGGGGGCTCTTGGAGGAAAGCCACGTCCCCTTTTCTACCAGCCACACTGGCCGAATGATGATACGCTTATTCCTGTTTACGCAAAACCATAAAGATATGTTCTACATAGAATTGTTTATATACTATATAATAGCTATGAACATCATCACATTTATTGTGTATGGTGTCGATAAGTTGAAAGCGAAGAAAGGTTGGTGGCGCATACCAAAGGCTACGCTTCTCCTGCTCGCTGCCATTGGTGGAAGCATTGGTGCATGGTGCGGCATGATGCTATTCAGACACAAGACAAAGCACTGGAAGTTCAAATTAGGTGTGCCTGTGATATTCTTATTGCAGTTTACCCTGCTAGTCTATGTTTATTGGAAATACTAACATTATGATATCCTCAGAAATATATTCTGCTACAGGCATGCTGGAACTTATCAACAAGGTAGGTTTCCTTCCTCTTCTCGACAGTAGTATCAGTGGTTTCTCTGCTGAAGTGTTATTGCTTGCGAGTACTATAATGGCTCTGATAAATTAGGAGTAGAATATATTGGTTTAACAAAATTACACTAAGATAAAAAAAAACATTTTGAATATGATGAAAAGAATAAGAACCGTTCTCTTGGTATTGGCTTTGATACCAATGTCTTTAATGGCTCAGACAACACGTGAAGACCTTGCAAAGATAAGGGTAGGTAAGGATGGCAACTTCCAGTACTGGAATAAAAACTCAAATGCGATTGACCAGTTGAAGAAATTTGTTGCAAGGGTTACGGATGAAACAAACAGTGATTTTGTACCTGTAGAGGACAGAATCGCTACATTTGATGTTGATGGAACACTGTTGTGTGAGACAGCTCCTTACTACATGAACTGGATGATGTGTTTCTACAGATACCTGCATGACGATACCTATTCAGCTGATCCTGTTGACCGTGCGCGTGTAGCTGAGATGGAGGAGTATGTGCTGAAGAACCATAAAGATGATGATTGGGGCACAGAGGAACAACAGCTTCAAGCAAAGGCATTCAGAGGATTGACACAAGAAGAGTTTTCTGAGTGTATCAATAGGTTCCTGAATAACAATTCTCCGATAGGACTCAGTAACCTTACATGGGGAACAGCTCTTTACTGGCCAATGATTGAGGCAGTTTCTTATCTTGTGGCTAATGACTTCAAGGTTTATCTCTGCTCAGGCCTTGACCGTGATGTATGTCGTGTGCTCACAAA
>JAZUKC010000026.1:0-14619 GCA_045643065.1 Prevotella sp. | reverse complement strand
GGCTGTTTGATGATGATTTGTACATGTCTGAATTGCAAGGTTTTACTATGCAAAGGTACAAAACTTTGTGGATATATGCAACTTTTTAACGGATTAATATATTGATATACAACAAGTTAATATCTTTTTAAGGGTTGACTATTTAGAATCACATAGGAGACAATTACAAATAGAAACAACAACCCCGGATTTTAGTACAACGGTAGATGTTGAGTTTGTTGTAGAAAGGGATGGTAGCGTTACCAATATTAAAACGAATAAATTTATGTTTAATCCACTTGGTATGGCTGCCGCAGAAGAGGTTGAACGTGTCTTTAGTTCTATGCCTAAATGGATACCTGCTCATGAACATAGTGTGGCAGAAAGAGTTTTAGTCAAGTTGGTAATACCTTTTGGAAAAGCAGCAAGGAAAGTTTATGAATCCATAAATAATCAATAATTATGAGAACTAATTTAACTTATATTCTGCCATTATTCTTACTAATGGCAATCGTAGCATGTGGTCCTTCTAAAGCAGAAAAGGCTGAACAGGAGGCTAAGGAACAGGCTCTTAAGGATTCATTAGCTCAAGACTCTATAAAGCGAGCCAAAGAGATGCAGGATTCTATTGATTGGGCAACATTCTCTACACCCGATCTTAGGCTTTGTGGATTGCATGGTCATGTAAAAACTGTAATAGAGAAAGACCGAGGTTTACAGCTCAAGTATGATGAAGAAGGTAAACTTACCCAATATTGGATTGGCAATGAGGAGGGTACTGACAAATATAAACTTATTCGAGATAAGAAAGGTATTATTACAAAAATGGTGTTAACAAACCCATTTGCTCCTGTTTATGAAACTGAGATTGAATTTACGTATGATGCCGATGGACATTTGCGTAAATACGATAAACATCATGGTAGGTTGGAACAAGAAACAATTGTAGATGATGAAGGAAGAATCGTTACATGTAGTGAAAAATTCTATTATGATGATCAACTGTATTACAAGCACACGTATAAATACACAAAATTTGATAAGTATGGTAATTGGATTGAGTGTTCAATAACGAGCAAAACGAAGGATGTACCATATAATCCTGAAATTGGAGAATTTGAGAATGAAAAAGACTATCCATGGAAAAATGACAAACCTATTACTGTAAAACGTATTATTGAGTATTACAAAAGATAAAGAACCTTTTTTGTTGATAAATATTAGAATTATGAAGAAAATCTTATTGTTAGCTTTAGCCACATGAATGGTTACAGTGTCTCCAAATTTTGGACAGGTCAGAAAGAATGTAAAATCAACCGCTACAACTCCTACTAAGCAATATCAAAAGAAAGTTATACGTTTGATGCTGCATATCCATCTTATGCCTATATTGATAGGTTGGATAATAAAACGCAAGGTAGTTATAATGTAACAATTGATAAAACAAGAAAGGTGGTTTTACTTACCCTAAATGTACGCGGCAAATCCTTATTTACTAAGGAAATGAAATATAACGATGTAAGTGGCAATATTTCTGAAGGGGGCATTGAATATGAATTGCAAGATGGAAGTCTCTCTGTATCTTGGAATGGATACTATACTATAGAGATTTGAGGAGATTTTGGACCTTATTTCTTTGGAATAGCACCAGACGAAGGGTGGATTCATATAATGTTTGAGAAACCAACAAAGGTTACTGGAGAATAATTTCTGTGGACATATAAATATTGATGCTGTAAAGTGAGTAAATTATTATTTCGCTCTTTTCCTCTATTAGTTTTTCTACTGGTTTGTTGCAAACAACCTAAAACAGATGTAGCGCTGTCCTCGGATTCTACGGATTACATTAAAGCGGATTTCTGCTACGATTATGATGAGCAGGAGGTGACGATGGAGAACTATGAGGCTTTGCTTGATAGCATCGGGGCGGCACTTGATACTCTGTCCTCGCCGAGCAGATGTGTTGCGCCGTGGGCACAGATGAATGCTGTGTTGCTGAAGGTGGATAGCATTACGAAACCAGAGGGATTTATGGATAGGAAAAGGGCATACAATGAGTATTATTCTGTAATGCTTGATTCATTGGAGAAGGCTGATGCAGATGATCCGTGGATACATAGTATAGCAGAAATACTTGTCAATGACAGACTTCTGGCTATGGTAAAAAACAGAATCAGTATAAATTGAAAAATAGCGTTGCCGATTTGCTAGCAACGCTATTTTTTGTGTATAATAGTTGAAGGTACCCCGACCGAGAATCGAACTCGGAACTAAGCTTTAGGAGAGCCTTGTTATATCCATTTAACTATCAGGGCCCGTTATGTTTATCCTACAATCGAACCTGGCTTAACCTGCTGGTCGAGCGTTGAGGTTACGTGGAGGGTTCCGTCGTAATCAACGGCAGAGAGGATCATGCCTTGCGACTCCTCGCCCATCATCTTGCGTGGGGCGAAGTTGGCAACGAAGAGGACTTGCTTGCCTACTAAGACTGATGGGTCTTCGTAATAGGCAGCGATGCCGGAGAGGATGGTGCGGCCGTCCTTAGTGCCGTCGTCGATGTGGAACTTCAGAAGCTTCTTCGACTTCTTCACCTTCTCGCATGATGTGACGAGACCTACGCGGATGTCGAGCTTCTCAAATGTCTCAAAATCAACGTTTTCCTTTATTGGTTCTGACTCGTATGCTTCTGCTTCGTTAGCCTTCTTAGTATCTTCGAGCTTCTGAAGCTGAGCATCGATGGTAGCATCCTCAATCTTCTCGAAGAGGAGTGATGGCTCAGCAAGCTGCTTGCCGGCAGGGAGGATGTCCATAGCACCGAGCTGATCCCACTCGAAGCTGTCCATGTTCAACATCTGACGGAGCTTTGCAGAAGAGAAAGGCAGGAATGGTTCGAAGGCGATAGCGAGGTTGGCTGTTATCTGAAGGCAGACGTGAAGGATAGTCTCAACGCGCTTCATGTCGGTCTTTGCCACCTTCCATGGCTCACACTCGGTGATGTAACGGTTGCCGATACGAGCGAGGTTCATAGCCTCTTTCTGTGCCTCGCGGAACTTAAATTGATCCAGAAGCGCCTCTACGTTGGCCTTTACATCGCCGAACTCAGCGATGGTTGCCTCATCAAGAGGCTGCAGTTCGCCACAAGCAGGAACTACGCCAGCGAAATATTTCTTTGTGAGTTGCAGCGCACGGTTGACAAAATTGCCGTAGATGGCAACCAACTCAGAGTTGTTACGCTCTTGGAAATCCTTCCAAGTGAAGTTGTTATCCTTAGTCTCAGGCGCATTGGCTGTGAGCACATAGCGCAGCACATCCTGCTTGCCAGGGAGGTCAACGAGATATTCATGGAGCCAAACAGCCCAGTTGCGCGATGTCGAAATCTTATCGTTCTCAAGGTTAAGGAACTCGTTTGCAGGCACGTTCTCCGGCATGATGTAACCACCGTGAGCCTTCATCATCGTAGGGAAGATAAGGCAGTGGAACACGATGTTGTCCTTGCCGATGAAATGGATGAGGCGAGTCTCCTCGGCCTGCCACCACTTCTGCCATGTGCCCCAACGCTCTGGGACCTTCTCGCAAAGTTCCTTAGTGTTTGATATATAACCGATTGGCGCATCAAACCACACATAAAGAACCTTACCCTCAGCACCCTTTACAGGCACAGGAATGCCCCAGTCGAGGTCACGAGTCATAGCACGAGGCTGCAGATCCATGTCCAGCCATGACTTACACTGGCCATACACATTAGAGCGCCACTCCTTATGACCCTCCAGAATCCACTCCTTCAGCCACTCCTGATGCTTGTTCAGAGGCAAGTACCAGTTCTTTGTGGCCTTCTTTACGAGTCCATTGCCAGGGTTGTTCTTGTTCGTTGGGTTAATCAACTCATCAGGAGACAGCGTAGCACCACACTTCTCACACTGGTCGCCGTAGGCACCTTCAGCGCCACAACGAGGACAAGTGCCCACGATGTTACGGTCGGTGAGGAACTCGCCCGTCACCTCATCGCAGAACTGCTCCTCTACCTGCTCCACCAGTTCGCCCTTGTCATAGAGCGTGCGGAAGAACTCTGAGGCAAACTTATGATGGATGTCGGAAGTAGTGCGGCTGTAGATATCAAATGAGATTCCGAAGTCCTCAAACGACTTCTTAATCATCTCGTGATAGCGGTCAACGACCTGCTGCACGGTGATGCCCTCCTTGCGGGCACGAATAGTAACAGGTACGCCATGCTCATCCGATCCTCCGATGAACACAACATCCTTCTTCTTCAGTCGCAGATAGCGAACATAGATGTCCGCAGGAACATATACACCAGCCAAGTGACCGATGTGAACGCCGCCGTTAGCGTAAGGCAGAGCGGCGGTTACGGTAGTGCGCTTATAATTATTCATATCTTTATTATGCCTCCAGTTTGTTGTTATTTATAGTCGCGTTGTCAATATGGAATACACCTTTCTTAATATCAGCTTTGATGATTTTGTCGTCTTTAGTCTCTTTCTTTTCTTCTTTGCTGAAGTAAATACCGATATCCAGAAGACCCTGTCGTGAACGACAGGGAGATTATCTCATTTAGATTGAGACCAATGCCCATGAAGGATGCCTCTACTTGGTATCAATTGCCATTATCCTTTTCGCGCTTCTGCGTCCTCGCTATGTTTCATTATAAAAAACTAACAAGTCCGAACAAAGAGAACATCGCAATGATAACGATTCCTTTCAGTGTTGTATCATCCATAATCTAACGTTTTATTGATTTCAACGTGCAAAGTTAATGTTTTTTTTTGAGAAACGAATGAAATACGAGAAAAAAGTATTACTTTTGCATAAAAATAACATAAAATGATATGGACGAAACATTATTATTGCTCGTAAACGGTTGCCATAACACCTATTGGGACGAATTCATGTGGATGCTCACCTACCGCTTCACGTGGATACCACTTTATATTGCTATTGCGTACGCAGTCATGCGCACGATAGGGTGGAGGAGAGGCCTGCTCTTTGTACTGGCAGTTGGCGTGACAACCCTGCTTGCCGACCAAGTCGGAAGTCATGTTATACGCCCTTGGGCAGAGCGTCTGCGCCCGTCGAACGCCGACAATCCGCTGTCGGTGATGATACACCTCGTCCACGACTACCGCGGCGGTGCATACGGAATGCCGTCGTGCCATGCTGCCAACACCGTTGGATTGCTCACCATCGTATGCCTGCAATTCCGTAACCGACTGCTAACCAGTACGCTGACGCTATGGATGCTGTCGCAGATATACAGCCGTATGTACCTCGGTGTGCATTACCCTACTGACCTGCTCGTAGGTGCTGTAATAGGTTTCGCCAGCGGAACGCTGATGGCATGGGCATACCGAATGATTGCGAAAAAATGGCTCCGCATAGACGTTCGCGTTGAACCGATAAACCGCAAAGAGGCAATGGTTCCGGTGGCAGTATTCCTTGCCACGCTGATTGTTATTGCCGTCGCATCTGTTTAGTCCATTTTCCGACTGTCATAATTATTGGGTGATTTTTTCACTAAATACCGTTACCGGCGTCATTCGTATAGAGTGACGCCTTTACTTTTTGTCAATAACTAGTCATTTTGGCGAAAAATCTGAAATTTTTGGCCAAAAATGAAAATTTTTTCGCCAAAAATTTTTGAAAAATGGCGAAAAATTTCTTCGATTTGGCGAAAAAACTAAGTAATTGATACTCAATCAGGGCGTGATTCGTAGCTTTTGATGCTGTGAAATGCTATTAATGTGAATCGTGAATTGTTCTATAATGTGCGTTAAGTTGTACGCTTGTACATGATGACTCTATAAAGGTGGGTTATGTTAATTAGCTTTGCTATATTTCAAGGCTATTTTTGAGTTCAAAGTGTTAGTGAGTAAGGGAACAATGCGGGCATTGCGACCAAAGTAATTGACAATTTGAACCGGAAAGAATCCGAAAGATGACAAAACGCAGAACTCACTGTTGTGTGTTAAACCTAAGGCAGTAATTAATAGCCCCCCACCTACAGTAAATTCTTTCTTTTCCTGAATGTTTGATGTGAGAGTTGAGTACGTGTATTTCCTATTATCTTCCAAAAAAACATTAAATTATCTTTATATAATATTGTAATATGGAAAATGTTTTGTAATTTTGCACCAAATATACAAAAAAATTACAGATAATTATGGCATCATTTATTGAAGACAAAGTAGTGATGGAGGGTATTACCTTTGACGATGTGCTCCTTATCCCAGCATATTCGGAGGTTCTTCCACGTGAGGTATCGCTGAGTACCAAGTTCTCTCGTAACATCGAACTGAAGATTCCGTTCGTAACGGCAGCAATGGACACCGTTACGGAGGCTCCTATGGCTATTGCCATTGCACGCGAAGGCGGCATCGGCGTTATCCATAAGAACATGTCTATCGAGGAGCAGGCTCGCCAGGTGGCTATCGTAAAGCGTGCAGAGAACGGCATGATCTACGATCCTGTGACCATCATGCGTGGCAAGACCGTCAAGGATGCACTCGACATGATGGCAGAATATCATATTGGCGGCATTCCTGTTGTTGACAAAGACAACAAACTGGTAGGTATTGTCACCAACCGCGACTTGCGTTTCCAGACAGACATGACTCGCAAGATTGACGAGGTAATGACAAAGGAGAACCTCGTTGTGACACATCAGCAGGCTGACCTTGAGAGCGCAAGCAAGATTCTTCTTGAGCATAAGATTGAGAAACTGCCTGTTGTTGACGACGAGAATCACCTCATCGGACTTATCACATACAAGGACATCACCAAGGCTGCCGATAAGCCAATGGCATGTAAGGACAAGAAAGGCCGTTTGCGTGTTGCTGCAGGCGTAGGCGTAACTGCAGACACCTTCCAGCGCATGGAGGCTCTTGTGAAGGCTGGCGTTGACGCTATCGTCATCGATACTGCTCATGGTCACTCTAAGGGCGTTATCGAGAAGGTGCGCGAGGCTAAGGCTGCGTTCCCTGAGGTTGACATCGTTGTGGGCAATATCGCTACCGGCGAGGCTGCAAAGATGCTCGTTGAGGCTGGCGCTGACTCAGTGAAGGTGGGCATAGGTCCTGGTTCTATCTGTACCACACGTGTCGTTGCTGGTGTCGGTGTGCCACAGCTCTCTGCCATCTATGATGTTGCCAAGGCTATCGAAGGCACAGGAGTGCCACTCATTGCTGATGGTGGTCTCCGCTATTCTGGCGATGTTGTCAAAGCTCTTGCTGCCGGTGGCTACTGCGTCATGATGGGATCTCTCGTTGCAGGTACTGAGGAAGCTCCTGGCGATACTATCCTTTACAACGGCCGTAAGTTCAAGTCGTACCGCGGAATGGGTTCTCTCGAGGCAATGGAGAAGGGTTCTGCCGACCGTTACTTCCAGGGTGGCGTGAAGGAAGCAAAGAAACTCGTGCCAGAGGGAATTGCTGGTCGCGTGCCTTACAAGGGAACTGTGCAGGAGGTTATCTACCAGATGGTTGGCGGATTGCGTTCAGGTATGGGCTACTGTGGTGCTGCAACAATCGACAAACTCCACGATGCTAAGTTCGTGCGCATTACCAACGCTGGTATGCTTGAGAGCCATCCACACGAGGTAATCATCACAAGCGAGGCTCCTAACTATAGCCGTCCTCAGTAAGAAAATATCTCCCCGTAGGGAGGAGTTATAAGAAGAAAAAAACTGACTTGCAGGATTTCCATGCGGGGATTCTGCAAGTTAGTGTGTCAAACCAATATCATCAGATGAAAAAGGTATTAGCGTTAGTAGCATTATTCACTATTCAATATTCATTATTCACCTCTGCACAGGGTGTGCAGACGGATCCTGTTATCATGAAGATAGCAGGCAAGCCAGTGCTTCGCTCTGAGTTTGAGTATTCTTACAACAAGAACAACTCTGAGGGCGTTATAGATAAGAAGACCGTAAGCGAGTATGTAGAGCTCTTTGTCAACTACAAGCTCAAGGTGCAGGCTGCTCTCGACGAGCACATGGACACGCTGACAAGCTACAATCAGGAGTTCCGTCAGTATCGCGATCAGCAGATTCGCCCTCTCATTGTGAATGATGCTGACGTAGAAGCAGAGGCTCACAGAATCTATGATGCAGAGGTTGAGCGCATCGGTCCTGACGGTCTGTGCCAGCCAGCGCATATCTTCGTACGTCTGTCGCCTAACGACGACAAGGCGCTTGAGTCTCTGAAGAAGATGCGTATTGACTCTATCTACGACGCGTTGAAGAACGGTGCCGACTTCACTGAGCTTGCAACGACAAAGTCAGAAGACCCAGGTGCTGCGGCACATGGTGGCGTCATCGGATGGATTACCCACGGCCAGACCTTCGAAGAGTTTGACAAGGCTGCCTATGCCCTTCAGAAAGGCGAGATGAGTCAGCCTGTTCAGTCGCCTGTGGGATGGCATATCATCAAGATGATCGACCGTAAGATGCTTGAGCCATACGACTCTTTGCGCAACGATATCATGACCTTCATCGAGCGTCGCAACCTCCGCGACCAGATTGCTGAGCGCAAGGTGCAGTCGGAAGTTGAGGCAAGCAATGGCGCTAAGACCAAGGAACAGGTTATGGACGAGCATTCTGCCATGCTGCAGGCTGCCGATCCTGAGCTCGATAACCTCGTGCGCGAGTACCATGACGGTCTGCTTCTCTACGAGATCAGCAACCGTGAGGTGTGGGATAAGGGCGCAAAGGACGAGGAAGGTTTGAAGGCTTACTTCAAGAAGAACAAGAAGAACTACGCATGGGATGCACCACGCTACAAGGGTATGGCATACCACGTGAAGGAGCAGGCTGACGTAAAGGCTGTGGCAAAGAGTGTGAAAGGCCTTAAGTTTGAGGACTGGAACGAGAAGCTTCGCACCACTTTCAATGCTGATTCTGTCAAGGGCATCCGCATCCGCGTAGAGAAAGGCATCTTCAAGAAGGGTGACAACGCACTTGTTGACTCGCTTGTCTATGGCGATAAGTCTGCTAAGGTGAAGCACCTTAATGACTATCCTATCGACGCTGTCTATGGCAAGAAACTGAAGGCTCCACAGGAAATGAACGACGTTCGTAACCAGGTGACAGCCGATTATCAGGCAATGCTCGAGAAGGAATGGGTTGCCAACCTGCGCCGTCGCTATACCGTGGAGGTCTATCCTGATGTAGTTGCTACGGTAAAGGAGCAGGAACAGTAATCGTTTCAGGCTCAACTGCCAGTGTTCTATATAACAAATTGTTGTTATAGCATTGTTCTCCTCCCCTCGGGGAGGGTGGGAGGGGGCTGCTTTTTTCAAGTTTTGTAGTAAACATTATATAATTATATAGTGAACAATAGGAAATTTATATTGAGCGTTCTTGCCGTTATGGCACTTGCCGTTACTGCTGGCACTAAGTCGTTTAGTGGTAAGCAGGAGCCTGCTATGCAGGAAGATAGTGTGCAGACGGTAGAACCTCAGGAACCTGTCAGCGTGGCTGACGAGGTGATTTGGGTGGTAGGCGATGAGCCTATTCTGCTTTCCGACGTTGAGATGCTGCGTGCACAGATGGAGGTAGAAGGACAGACCATAGAGGGAAATCCTGAATGTCGTCTGCCTGAGCAGATTGCTGTGCAGAAGCTTTTCCTGCATCAGGCCGCACTTGATAGTATTGAAGTGACTGAGGCAGAGATTGCACAGGGTGTGGAACAGCAGATAAACTACTGGATTTCGATGATTGGTTCGAAGGAGAAACTTGAGGAATACCGCAAGATGTCGCTCTCGCAGATGCGTCAGTCTCTGCACGACGACTACAAGAACAACCAGTTGGCACAGCGTATGCGTGAGAAGTTGGTTGAGGATATCAAGGTGTCGCCTTCGGAGGTTCGCCGCTATTTCAGCACACTTCCAGAGGATAGCTTGCCTTTTGTGCCTACTGAGGTAGAGGTGCAGATTATCACTCGCACTCCAAAGGCTACTCAGGAGGAGATCAATCGTGTCAAGGACGAACTGCGTGGCTATACCGATCGCGTGACGAGTGGTTCCACCACGTTCCAGACTCTTGCCCGTTTCTATTCGGAAGACCCAGGAACGGCACGTAATGGCGGTGAACTTGACTATACAGGTCGTGCCATGTTAGATCCTGCTTTCGCAGCAGTTGCCTTCAATCTTACTGATTCTAAGAAGATTTCTAAGATTGTAGAGTCGGAGTTTGGCTACCACATCATCCAGCTGGTGGATAAGCGTGGCGATAAGATTAAGGTGCGTCACATTCTCCGTAAGCCAAAGATTGCGCAGGAGGCTATTGACGATGCCATCGTGAAACTTGACTCTCTTGCTGGCGATATCAGGGCAGAAAAGTTCTCGTTTGACGATGCTGCCACTTACGCTTCTGATGATAAGGACACGCGTTCGAACAAGGGCGTCATGGTGAACAATAACGACCAGAACCGCACTTCTAAGTTCCGTATGCAGGATCTCCCTACAGAAGTGGCTGCTGCCGTAGAGAAACTGCAGGTTGGCGAGGTCTCTCCTGCATTCCAGATGGTAAACCAGCGTGGCAAGACGGTATGTGCTATCGTTAAGCTTAAGTCGCGTGTTGAGGGCCATCGTGCTGCAATCACCGAGGATTTCCAGATTCTTCAGAACATCGTGCTTGCTAAGCGCAAGACCGAATTTATCCATGAATGGGTGAAGAAGAAGATTAAGGAGACCTACGTCCGCATGAAGGACCGCTACAAAGGCTGCGACTTTGAGTTCGAGGGATGGGAACACTAAGTAAAATTAATAATTAAAAATTAATAATTGGCTATTCCTACCTTGGATTTGTCATATTTGTTTGCGATTTATTTATATTTATTCATTGAAAAGGAATATACATAATTTATATAGTGGGCATAGAGCTATTCTTGCGATAGTTCTATGCTTATTTGTCGTAGGCATGGTCGTAGGTGCTAAGCAGCCTGTGAAGCGTGGACGTGCAAAGAAGAAGGTCACGGATACTCGCGTCTATTTGCAGAATGCTAAGGAACTGACTTACGATATCTATGGCAAACACCCTGATGCTCAGTTCCTTCGTGGCAACGTCTCGTTCCTTCATAAGGGCGCTCATCTTACTTGCGACAGCGCTCTTTACTTCCAGCAGACCAACTCTTTTGAGGCTTTCGGACACGTT
This sequence comes from Prevotella sp., assembly GCA_045643065.1. GTDB lineage: Bacteria > Bacteroidota > Bacteroidia > Bacteroidales > Bacteroidaceae > Prevotella. Next base: position 3,476 of record JAZUKC010000026.1, on the reverse strand, counting down.
AAGATGCGCCAGGGCGACACACTCACGCTGACTGCCGACTATGCTTACTACGATGGCAATGACGAGATGTGTGAGGTGAGGCACAATGTCGTGCTGACACATCGTAAGATGAAGCTCTATTGCGATTCGCTGAACTATGACCGCATCTATTCTGTCGGCTATTTCTTCGAGGGTGGTAAACTTGTTGATGGTGAGACTACGCTGACAAGTGACTGGGGACAGTATGGCACTGCCGACCGTATGGCTGTGTTCTACTATAATGTTCACCTCAAGAACAAGACCTCATACACGGAGAGCGACACTCTGTATTATGACACCCGTACCTCCCGTGCGCATGTTGTTGGTCCGTCGAAGATTACCACTTCCGATGACGTTATCTACACTGACGACGGATTTTTCAATACGAAGACAGACATGACCGAGCTGTTCAGCCGTTCAACAATCAATCGTAAGGACGGCAAGCAGATAACGGGCGATTCGCTGAGCCATAGCAGCAAGAGTGGTATTAGCGAGGGGTTCGGCAATGTTGTGTTCAATGATACGGTGAATAAGACAAGATTTACGGGTAACTATCTGACCTACAACGAGAATACAGGCTATGGATATGCCACGAATAAGGCCGTTGCCATCGACTATTCTCAGGGCGATACGCTCTATGCTCATGGTGACACGCTTCGCCTTTTCACTTATAACATGGACACCGATTCTGTCTATCGCATCGTCATCGGCAGCCCACACGTAAGAGTATTCCGTAAGGATGTTCAGGCAGTTTGCGACTCTATGGTGATGGATTCGCGCGATTCGGTGCTTTATATGTATAAAGACCCGATTCTCTGGAGCGATGGTCGCCAGATCTTTGGTGAGGAAATCCGTGCCTATATGGCTGATTCCACTATCCGTTTCGCTCACATCATCGGTCAGGCTTTCTCTGTCGAGGATATCGGAGAGAACCATTACAATCAGGTGCAGTCTAAGGAAATGAAGTCGTGGTTTACTGACGGTCAGCTGCGTCTCAATCAGGCTGAGGGCAATGTTTGCACGGTTTATTACGCCGAAGACAGTGCCGACAGCACCCTTATCGGTTTGAACTATCTGGAGACAGATACGCTCAGGATGTTCATCACTCCTGAACGCAAGATGGATAAGATATGGGCATGCAAGCATAACGGTATCATGTACCCTATCACGCAGATACCACCTGATAAGTATCTGTTGCCAAAGTTTGCGTGGTTCGACTACATTCGCCCTTTGTCCAAGGATGATATCCTGGAATGGAGACCAAAGAAGAGTGGCTCAGAACTTAAGGCAGAGAAGCGTCGTGATGCTCCTCTGCAGCATATTGGCAATCCAGCCAATGCCTCCGAAACATTAACTACTAACGACAGTGCTATAGCATCAGACAATAAAACAGATGGACAAGATACAACTTCTTCCGGACTCGGTAGCCAATCAGATAGCGGCAGGTGAGGTCATTCAGCGCCCTGCCTCTGTCATTAAGGAACTGGTTGAGAACTCTGTCGATGCTGGTGCCACGAAGATTGATGTCCTTGTTGTTGATGCCGGGCGTACGTCCATTCAGGTTATCGATGATGGCATTGGCATGTCGGTTACTGATGCGCGACTCGCTTTTGAGCGTCATGCTACGTCGAAGATTCGCAAAGCAGAGGACCTCTTCTCTCTTCATACCATGGGTTTCCGTGGAGAGGCGTTGCCTTCTGTGGCTGCTGTAGCACAGGTTACGCTGAAGACGCGGCAGGCAGATCAGCCTGTCGGCACGTGTCTTTCCATTGCTGGCAGTAGGGTTGTTTCCAATGAACCTGTCTCTTGCCCAGTGGGTAGTAACTTCTTGATAGAGAATCTCTTCTTCAATGTCCCTGTTCGCCGTCGTTTTCTTAAGTCGAACAGCACCGAACTGAATAATATTGTTACTGCATTCCAGCGCATTGCGCTTGTCTATCCAAAGGTTGCCTTCACGCTGAGGAGCAACGGTCAGGAACTGTATAACTTGCCTCCTGGCAACATGCACCAGCGTATCGTTGACATTTTCGATAGAAAACTGAACAAGTCTCTGCTTCCTGTCGATGTGGAAACGACGCTTTGCAAGATAGTAGGTTTTGTCGGCAAACCGGAGTCTGCTCGTAAAAAGAACCTTCATCAGTTCTTCTTTGTCAACGGACGCTATATGAAGCATCCGTACTTCCAGAAGGCTGTGATGGCTGCTTATGAGCGTCTCGTGCCTCAAGGTGAGCAGGTTCCTTTCTTCATCTACTTCACTGTTACGCCTGAAGATATTGATGTCAATATCCATCCGACAAAGACTGAGATTAAGTTCCAGAACGAATCGGCTGTCTGGCAGATACTTAACGCTGCTGTGCGTGAGGCTGTTGGAAAGTTCAATGATATCCCTTCCATCGACTTTGACACAGAGGGAAAGCCTGAAATCCCGCTTTTTGATGGCACTGAGCAGATCTATCAGCCTTCGGTAAAGGTAAATACGAGTTACAATCCGTTTAAGCAGTCGGCAACTCCTGCTGCTTCTTCGAAGTCGTCTGCTCCTAAAGACTGGGAAAGTCTCTATGCTGGTCTTGAGAGTGTCAAGCAGGAATCCTACGTACAGCATCAGAATCTCTTTGATGAAGACGTGGTTTCTGTGGAACCGGTATCATCGTTCCAGATGCCAGAAAGCGAGCCTCAGGCGGTTGTTTCTGACCGTTCTTCTCAACATATACAGTATAAGGGTGCTTACATCGTTACTGCCGTGCAGTCTGGTATCATGATTACCGACCAGGAACGTGCGCACGAACGCATCCTTTTTGAGCGCTATCGTTCGCAGATGGAGAACCGAAAGCATGTGTCGCAGAAGCTTTTGTTCCCTGAGATGCTACAGTTCTCGCTCGACGAGATGATAGCATTGCCTAATGTGTTGCCTGAGATGGAAGGTCTTGGTTTTGAACTTTCTGACCTCGGCAGCGGAACTTATTCTGTCAATGCCGTACCGGCTGGTCTTGAAGGTACTAACATTCCGGAACTTGTTCGTGACATGGTGGCAACGGCAGCAGAGGGAACTGGTGGTGTCCGTGATGAGATTTTCTCTTCTCTTGCGGCATCAATGGCACGCCATTCGGCCATTCCTCATGGTCAGTATCTATCGAACGAAGAGATGGAAAACATCATCTCAGAACTTCTTCAATGTGAGAACTATACATATTCTCCTTCCGGCAAGAAGATAAGCAACATTGTTCCCCACGCATCTTTGTTCTAACGCTGTGCTGTTATGATAAATTGGAGCAATATTTTTAAAACAAAAAGTGCATCGGAAAATCTAACCGATGCACTTTTTGTGTTCGCCCAGCACGAACGTATTCTAACGGGTGCAAGTCCCCAAGCCGCCCTGACAGTGGGAAGGCTACAGCCGAAAGCAAGGGTGTCCATCGCGAGTTGGAATCTGAAGGAAGCCGTAGGCAAACATCTGACCC
>JAZUKC010000025.1:0-44733 GCA_045643065.1 Prevotella sp. | reverse complement strand
GACAAAGTCTCCGGACTCAGGTATAATTAAGTATTTCAAGATTCGCATGCTCGCTCTGCCTGTAGGGCAGTACCATGAGTAACCGTGGGCAACGCCTGCGGACACAAGCAAATAAGTAATATGTGGCTGGAAGCCACTACTTTGATACGTTCAAATGTTTGTACGTCATAGAGAACGTATTAATGTACTGCCCTCCAGGCAGAATGTTACTTTAGTTTGTTTTCCGGACACTTTGTGCCCGGTTCCTCAAAGTGCTAACCTCCAGCCAGAACTGGACTTGCGAAAGTCTAATCATTCACAACATACACCAGAACTGACGACCAGTACATTATACATTTAGTCCTTGAGAAAGAAATCTTTTTCGGGATCAAGACCAAACTCTCTTAGAATGTTTTCGTATTCGTCGCGTAAGGATATTTTGTAATGATGTTCCTTTTGTCCCTTTATATATTCAATTACGTTATTACGTTCATTAGCACTGTATGTAAAGGCAGCATATCCGTTTCCCCAACCATCAAAGCCAGGAAAACATTCAGGGTGTTGGGACATCCATCTTGAAGTCTCCTGCTTGACTATCTGCATGAAGTTGGAAAGTGATAGGGTAGGATGCACTTCGATGCACATGTGAACGTGGTCAGGCATTGAGTTTATCCTGTATAAGTGACATTTCTTCTCCTTACATATTCCTAAAATATAGTAGTACAGTTTGCGCTCGTACTCTGTATTGATAGTTTGTTCTGAACGTTTTGTTCTCCAGATTATGTGATATGTTAGTGATATGTGGCTCATTGCGTATTTTGGCTATGAGATACAGGTCTCATGTCTGACGATTTTTATTTATGGTTGGTTTGCAAGCTCGTTCTGCCTGAAAGTCATAACTATGATGCGTTCAGTTGTTTGCACGTCACAATGAACGTATCAAGGTACTGCCCTCCAGGCAGAATGCTATTTAGTTTGTTTTCCGGACACTTTGTGCCCGGTTACTCAAAGTGCTGGCCTACAGCCAGGACTGGACTTGCGAATCTTGAGTTATGTGTATTTCCCTTCTGGAAACTATGTTCTCAATCAGGTAAATACCGTCCTCCAGCCAGGGCGTTCAGTGCTATACTGGTTACGTTTTGCCAGTGTACGAATGCAAAGTTACATATTTTTTCGCGAAAACATAGCAAAGTTCATAAAGAATTTAAAAAAGTTACCACTTACATGATTGAATAAAACAAATATTATGTATCTTTGCACTCTGAAACGAAAAAAAACAAACTACTGACAATGATACACTTCGATTGCGACTATATGGCAGGCGCCCACCCAGAGGTTCTTGACGCCTTAGTGAAGAATAACGCAGTACAGACCGCTGGATATGGTATCGACGACTTCTGCCAACGTGCCCGCCAACTCATCCGTGAGGCATGTTCCGCACCCGATGCCGATGTCTTTTTCCTCGTGGGAGGCACACAAACCAACTCTACTATACTCGATGCCATACTGCGACGCACAGAAGGTGTGCTGGCCGCTGACACCGCTCACATCAACGCACATGAGTCGGGCGCAGTGGAACTCTTTGGCCATAAGGTGCTGACTGTGCCTGGACACGACGGCAAAGTGTGTCCGACGGAGGTCAGAGAATGGCTCAAGAACTTCTACGCCGACGACACTTACGAGCACATGGTGGCACCAGGCGCACTCTATATCTCGTTCCCTACCGAGTACGGCACTATCTATACCCGCGACGAACTGGAGCAACTCTCTGCCACATGCCATGAGTATGACATGCCGCTGTACATTGACGGCGCACGTCTGGGCCATGGACTCGCAGCATCCACCGATCTCACTCTGCCTGACATCGCACGCCTTGCGGACGTCTTCTACATAGGAGGCACGAAGATGGGCACACTCTTCGGCGAGGCCGTAGTATGCACAAACCCAAAGCTTCTGCGCCGATTCTTCCCTCTGCAGAAGGCACATGGCGCCGTGTTGGCTAAGGGCCGACTGCTCGGAATGCAGTATGAGGCACTGTTCACCAATGACCTTTACATGCGTGTCGGCCGCCATACGGTAAGTCTGGCAATGCAGTTGCGCCAGGCGTTTGAGGCTGCCGGCTACAAGCCTTTCATCGATTCGCCTACCAATCAGCAGTTCTTCATCCTGCCAAACACACTCATCGACCGCCTGCTTCAGCATGCAACCTTCGAATATTGGGGCCCACGCGGCGAGACAGAGTCATGCGTTCGCTTCGTGACATCGTGGGAAACAACGCAGCAGGATGTAGATACGCTTCGTTCAATGATATAAAAACTATTTTCGTAAGTTCGTCCTGCCTGTCGGGCAGTACTGTGAGTAACCGGGGGCATCGCCCTCGGACTCAGGCAAGTGAGTAACATGTAGCTGGAAGCCAGAACTGAGATTGCGAAACATGAATCTCTTAACAGTTCGTTTACCAAGGGTTTAACACAGAGGCACAGAGTCCACAGAGAACACAGAGATTTTTGAGGTCCATTCGGAGTTCGTGATATTCTAAAGTTAGTGCATAAAAAATTCGTGAAATTCGCGTAATTCGTTGAAAAAAAGAAAACGTGCTGCATAGAACTCTAAAAATCTCTGTGTCCTCTGTGTCCTCCGTGCCTCTGTGTTTTAAAAAACAGCAGCTTTTCGTCGCATATACCATGAAAAAGGTTGCAATAATTTTCATATTTGCCAAAAAATATGTAATTTTGTCCCCTGTAAAAAGAAATATTACATCAACAAGACAAACAAACAATGAAGAAAAGCATTTTACTTTCACTCGCCATAATGCTGGCAAGCAGCGTACTGGCACAGAGCAAAATGAACGCAATCTCCAAGTTGACACTGGAGACAAAACGCGCAGAAGCAGTAAGCAAAGCCAAGGGAACAGTGGCAACAAGCAACGCCGGCAAGGATGCCGTGAGAGCGTTTATCACCGTATCGGATAAGGCTACGTTGGCAACGCTGCGCCAGAAAGGAGTGGAACTGGGCTACAGCAACGGCCATGTTGCTACCGCTACCATCCCAATGTCTGTCATCGACGACGTTCTGGCAATGGACGACGTGACCGATGTCAGACTCTCACGCACACTGAAACTGCACAATAACCTCTCGCGTAAATGGTGCTTCGTGGATGCGCTTCATGAGGGCGAGGGACTGGAACGCACCTACAAGGGCAAGGGAGTGATATACGGCACCGTCGATGGCGGTATAGATTTTAATCACGCTACCTTCAAGGACGAAGACGGAAAGTCACGAATCCTGTTGGCATATCTGCCTGATGCAGAAAGCAAGCAGGATGGTGCGATGGAAAATTATCCAGTGACCATAGGCGAATACAGCGCAACGCTGAAGGGATATGTCTATGACACAGACCACCTGTCAGAACTTACCACAGGCCGAACCTCAGTATTCCACGGTACGCACACTGCCACAACAGGCGCAGGAAGTGCTTACGGCAGCAAGGACTACTATGGCATGGCGCCAGAGGCAAGCCTCATATTGGTTGACGTAGAATGGCTTGAAGACCCTACAATCGTTGACGGTGTGGCACTGGTTTTCTCTGAAGCAGAGAAGCGTGGCATGCCTGCGGTGGTAAATCTGAGTCTGGGTGGCAACTCTGGTCCGCATATTATGGAAGGCTATACGGAGCTTCTGAACTCGATGACAGGTCCGGGACGCATCATCTGCCTGTCTGCTGGCAATGAGGGTGATACCAGATTATGGTTGAATAAGCCAGCAGGCGAGAGCGTAAAGACATTAGTTGTGCCAACGTTCAGCAATGACAATAACGCCCCTGACGGCTTTGTTGACATCTGGGGCAAGGACAATAAGCCTTTCACTCTGAAGTTTTATGCCCGCAACACAGGCACAAACGAACTGCACGAGTTGTATGACTCGGACAAGGAAGGTGAGAAGATAGTAGATAGTTCGCCGTACATCAAGAGTGGCAAGATAGAAATCGAAATGGCGCACAAACATGATAACTACAACATAGCGTTCTTCTGCGACTCGCTGAATATGCACCTCGACTACGAGCTGGTGATGGAACTGTCGGGCGAGGCTGAGGCTGACGCATGGGGAGAAGGTGGCAAAATAAGTTTCTGTGGCGAGAAAGGCACCGACTATGCGTATGGTTCGCCAGACTGTTCGCTTAACACGTTTGCATGTTTTGACAACGCAATATCGGTTGGTTCATACAACTCGACGAACAAATTTGTATGGGCAGGCAATGGCAAGACATATGGCTATAGCGAGGATCTCTATCCAAAGGGGAAGGTAAGCTATTTCTCAAGCTACGGCATCGATCGCGAAGGCCGCGTTTGTCCTACGGTCATTGCACCGGGTGCGGTAATATCGTCGGCAGGAAGCATCTACTGTGAAAGAAGCAAACTGACGGATTCTCCTAACGATTTGGTAGTAGGATACGACGAGAAGGACGGCCGCATACAGCCTTATGTTGCCGACACTGGTACGTCGATGGCAGCGCCTGCAGTGTCGGGAATCGTAGCATTGTGGCTGGAACAGAACCCAACGCTCACGCCAAAGGATGTGAAGAACATCATGGCCCTGACATGTACGAAGGACGAACTGCTGGCAGGCGACGAGAATCGCATAGGCTACGGCAGGATAAATGCCCTCAGCGGCATGCTGGAAGTGCCTTCGGGAATTATCCAGAAGGTTATGGGCAGCGAACCTATCATCATGCCTTCGCAGCATGGTTTCTCTGTGCTTTCGCCTAAATCGGGTGCCAAAGTGGAGGTGTTCAACGCTGCTGGCCAGTGTGTAATGAACGCAACGGCAACGGGTGGCGTAACGCAATCGTTCAGCATTAGCGAGAGTGGCATGTACATTGTGAAGGTTGGCGCAACGGTAAAGAAGGTGACGCTGTAGCCACCTCCCGTCCTCCCCGAGTGGAGGGGATTATAAAAAAAGGTCGGATACATCGCTAAATGGTGTGTGTCCGACCTTTGTCGTTCTGAGAGTTATTCCATGTTATTACACCGTTTTATCAGCGTATATTAAGGCAAACATAATTTTTATTCGCTTTTTATTGCTTTTTTCTTTGGTCACGTGCGAAGATTTATGTATCTTTGCACATTGAAATAAAACAAGAAAACATCATACTAACTGACGTTAGTCATTTGAAACGACTTAGCGTGACTAAACTAAAACAAACATTATGAATAGCACAAAGTACAATGGTGTAGTGGTGCCTATGGTGACACCAGTAACCGCTGGCGGGCTGCTTGACAAGCCTGCTGTTGAGAGAATTATCAAGAGTTTTGTTGAGGCTGACGTATGTCCGCTGCTTATGGGTACCACTGGCGAGGGCAATTCTGTCTCTACCATCATGGGACAGGAACTCATCGAGGAGGCTGTAAAGGCTGCCGACGGCAAGATTACCATCTATGCTGGCCTCACAGGCAACTGCTTCATCGAGCAACTGCGCCAGGCTGGCTATTACAGTGCATCAGGAGCTGACGTCATTGTGGCTACTCTCCCAAGCTATTATGCTCTGACTCCCGACCAGATGTACAACTATTATGCTCGCCTTGCCGACTCTATCAAGGGTCCATTGATGCTCTACAACATCGCCGCTACCACCCACATGTCGATTCCGATTGATGTTATTGAGCGCCTTTCACATCATCCTAACATCGTAGGTCTGAAGGATTCGGAGCGCGACATGGAGCGTATGGAGAAGTGTATCGAGATAGCCAATGGCCGCGATGACTTCGCATACTTCTGCGGATGGGCAGCACAGTCGGCACATTCCCTTGAGCTTGGTGGCAACGGCATTGTCCCTTCTACCGGCAACTATGTCCCAGAGATGTTCCGTCAGCTGTACGAAGCTGCCGTCAATGGTGACATGGAGACAGCCAATCGTCTGCAGGACGAGACCAACGAGATAGCAAAAATCTATCAGGCAGGCCGCACATTAGGTCAGTCTCTGACAGCTCTCAAGGTCATGATGTCCACCAAAGGCCTCTGCACTCCAGACATGCTGATGCCGCTGACAAGACTCAGCGCAGAGGAAGAAGCTTCGATTATTAATGAATTAGGAAAATAATTAGATATTTAAAAAATTAGATTTCTCCATAAAAGATTTCTTCACCATAGGCGAATAAAAGCAAAATCTTTCTTTGTTTATTCGCCTATGGCAAGAAATCTTTATAAAAATCTAAAAGAAGAATATATATTGTAACCACTAACTAACTACCAGCATTTTACTAATAATGAATGAAATACATTGGGTGGATTACGCCATCGTCTTAGCATCCATACTGCTTGCTATCGTCATGGGCGTATATTTTGCCCACAAACAGAAAGACACTTCGGCTTACTTTACTGCCTCTGGCAAGGTGCCAGTGTGGGCTGTCGGCATGAGTATCTTTGCCACGCTCATCTCCTCTGTCACCTTTTTGGCATACCCAGGAGCAGCATATGGCGGCAACTGGATACTCCTTGTCCAGGGACTTATGGTGCCTATTGTGCTTGTTGCACTAATCGGAATCATCGTTCCGCTATTCCGTAAGGTGGTCAAACTATCTACCTACGAATACTTTGAACGACGTTTCGGACCCTTCGCACGCTTCTATTCCAGCGTAGCCTTTATCCTTACCCACTTCACAAAGATGGGATCAGTCTTCTTCCTTGTATCGATGGCGTTAGCGTCGTTTATGAATATCGACATCTATCTGGTCATTGGCGTACTCGGAGTAACTATCATTCTGCTGACGTTCCTGGGCGGAATGGAGGCCATTGTGTGGATGGACGTGGTGCAGGGTGGACTGCTTATAGGCGGTGGACTGCTTTGTGTCATACTCCTTTTGTGTGCTTACGGCACACCGTTCGGTACAGGCGACATCCTCTCTACTGCCTTTAGTGCTACGACAAACGTAGGACCATACGAGGTAAGCAAGATAGGCGTCGGACCGTTTGAGTGGGATTTCGTTGAGACAACCTTCTGGGTGATGGTCTTCAACGGCATCTTCTACGCCCTGCAGAAGTACGGAACGGACCAGACAATAGTGCAGCGCTACCTCACGGCGAAGAACGATCATGAGGCAAAGAAGGCTGCCTACATCGGCGTTTTCCTGTCAGTTCCGGTATGGACCATGTTCATGTTCGTCGGTTCTCTGCTCTTTGCCTACTATCAGTTGTCGCCAGACGCTGCCATAGAAGGCATGAAACCAGACGCCGTCTTCCCTCATTTCATCTCCACACAGCTGCCAATGGGCGTGCGAGGCATCATCATTTCAGCCATCGCTGCTGCTGCAATCAGTTCGCTTGACTCAGACCTCAACTGCCTTTCTGCCATCATCGTCGAGGACTATCTGGTTCGTTTCAAACCAAATATCTCAGACAAGGTGAAGCTGAACGCAGGTCGTCTCGTCGTGTTGCTTGCTGGTTTGGGAGCCGTAGGCATAGCAATCATGTACGTTCAGTCAGACGGTGGCGCTGTGCTTGAGACCATTTTCGGCTTCTATGCCATCTTCTCTGCCGGCATAGTAGGCATCTTCCTGCTCGGACTTCTCTCTAAACGTGCCAACAAACAAGGCCTCTACATCGGTCTCGTCGTATGTATTCTCTTCACCGCATACGCCATGTTGACCTCTCCACAGAAGATGCCAGACGGCTCAAAGCAGGCACTTCTCGACCTCGGCTCATGGAACTACACCCACTCGAAGTACATGCTTGGCGTCTATAGCCACATCATTGTGCTCGTAGTAGGCTACCTCGCATCGTTCCTTTTCAAGCCATCGGAAGACAGCGAAGAACTGACTCTGTGGGGATTCCTCACTTCTCGCAGGGGCGAAAAGTGAAATAAATAATGAATAGTGAATAATGAATAATTGGAAAAAAAATGATATAATAACAACAATGAACCCAATACAACTAAAGCAGCCACAGCGCATCGTGTTCGGCACGGGCTGCATGTCGCAGATGTGTGATGACATCATCCGCATGGAACACAAGAGACTCTTTATCCTTTCGGCAGACCCAATCATGCCTCTCGTCCAGCCAACCATAGACAAACTCAATGCTGCAGGCGTTGAGACGATGGTCGAAACGAAGATCATGGGCGAGCCTACCGTCAACGATTTCAAGCGTATCTTGAAGGAAGCGCAGGACTTCGGAGCTGACTCTGTAGTCGGAATAGGTGGCGGATCGGTGATGGACGTTGCAAAACTCGTAGCTGTTTTTGCACATTCATCACAGCCTATCGAAGAAGCATACGGCATAGACAAAATCTCATCCCTTAGGGGAGGTCAGGGAGGGGCCCTCTGGTTCGCCTGCGCTCCTACCACAGCTGGCACTGGTTCAGAGGTATCGCCTAACGCAATCCTGCTCGACGAGACCGACAATGGCAAGAAAGGCATCGTCTCAAACCACCTGCTCTGCAACGTGGCCTATATCGATCCACAGCTCACCGTCACCGTTCCACCACGCATAACGGCAGAAACCGGCATGGACGCCCTTACCCATTGCATTGAGGTTTACACCAATGTCCACGCTCATCCATGTGTGGATATGTACGCATTGATGGGCATAAAGCTTATCTCTCAGAACCTTCTCCGTGCCGTAAAGGACGGAAAAGACATGGAGGCTCGTGAGGCTATGCTGCTCGGTTCGATGTATGGCGGACTGGGACTCGGTCCGGTTAACACCGCCGCTGTTCATGTTTTGGCATACCCTGTAGGTGGAATGTTCCACAAGAGTCATGGCCTTTCAAACTCCGTTCTTCTGCCAACGGTCATGAAGTTCAATATGCAGGCCAACCTGAAGCGCTATGCTGACGTTGCCATTGCCTGTGGATGCGAGCCTGGAGCAACTGACGAAGAGACTGCAATGCGTGGCGTTGAGTTCGTGGCGCAGCTCTCAAAGGACTGCGGAATACCTCAGACTCTCGCCGAGATAGACATCCCTCAGTCGGCTGTTCCCGAGATGGCGAAGGCAGCAATGCTACAGCAGCGCCTCTTGGTGAACAACCCTCGCCCTGTGACCGAGCAGGACGCAGCAGATATCTACAATTCACTCTACTAAAGAAAACGTCATGAAGCCAATATTAGCAATAACTATGGGCGACCCATCTGGCATCGGTCCAGAGATTTGCGCCCGCTCACTCAATCATCCAGAAGTATATGAACTCTGCCGTCCTGTCATCATTGGCGACGCTGCTGTGATGGAGAAGGCCATCGGAATCCTTGGTTTCGACATGAAGGTAAACGCCATTACAGACGTCAAGGATGCCAAGTTCGAACTCGGAACGGCTGACGTTTACGACATGAAATTCGTTGACATCGAGAACCATCAGTGGGGAACCGTCAGCGCAGAGTATGGCAACGCTGCCTTCCAGTACGTCCGTAAGGCCATCGATCTTGCAATGGCGAAGGAAGTAGATGGCACATGTACCGCTCCGCTCAACAAGGAAGCGATACACCTTGCAGGACATAACTACGACGGACATACAGAGATTTACGCTACGTTTACCAACACTAAGAAGTACGCAATGCTGCTTGCCGACGGACCGATGCGCGTCATCCACGTATCGACACACGTCTCTTTGCGCGAGGCATGCGACCGATGCAAGAAGGAACGCATTATCGCTGTCTATGAGCTTATTGACGATGCGTGCCGCCAGTTTGGCATAGAGAAGCCTCATATCGCTATCGCCGGCCTTAATCCTCACTGCTCTGAGGGCGGACTTTTTGGTTGGGAAGAGGAGCGAGAGATTATCCCTGCCGTTGAGGAACTGAAGGCTCGTGGCTTCGATGTAGAGGGTCCGGTACCGCCAGACTCTGTCTTCGCGAAGGCAAAGAGCGGCAAATACGACGGCGTTGTGGCACAGTACCATGACCAGGGCCATATTCCGCTGAAGGTGGTTGGATTCAACTGGGACGCAGAAACGGGCAAGATGCTGCCGCAGAAGGGTGTGAACATCACTCTCGGCCTGCCTATTATCCGCGTCAGTGTGGACCATGGCACAGCCTTCGATGTAGCCGGAAAGGGTGTGGCAGCTGAGGATGCTCTCATCTCGTCTATAGAGTACGCAGCACGAATGGCTAAGAATAAGTAAAGCCCCACCCTGAACCTCCCCTGAGGGAGGGAGTAAATAATTGGTATGAACAGAATTATTGTTATTGCAGATGACATAACAGGCGCTGCTGAGATTGCGGGCATTGCCCATCGTTATGGCCTACGCACTATATTAAGCCTTACTTCCTCTCCCCCAGGGGGGAACGAGGGGGGCTTTGAAAGTACTGAGGATGCTGACGTCATCGTCATTGCCACAGATGCCCGCTCATACAACGCAGAGGAAGCCGCAAGTATAACAAGGAAAGCATTTATGTGTCTGACTATTCCCCCGTCAGACCTTCTTTTCCACAAGGTTGATAGCGCCATGCGTGGAAACGTACAGGCGCAGCTCGATGCCTTGGGCGGAGAATGGCTCTACATGCCGGCAAACCCCAGCAAGGGACGCATAATAAAGGACGGCATCTACTACATCACCACCGTCCCCTCGGTTTCTCCCGAGGGAAAAAAAACCGTCCTCACCCCCCTCCACGAGACCGACTTCAGCTTTGATCCTGAATTTCCGGCGTGGTCATCGAGTGTCGAAGAACGATTTCCCGGCATTCGTTATGCCAATGCAGAAAACATAGATGAGGTAGATGCTGCCGTCGAAATGGCGATGAATCAGGGGCTTATGCTGGCAGGTGCAGCCGATTTGTTTGAGTCTCTGCTTCGTAAATGCTATCCAGATCATAGCCCTCAGACGCCGGAAAAGACTTTTTCGCTGACTGCCGGAGCAACAGACGAGTCGTATCTCCTTGTGTGTGGTTCGACACAAAGCAAGGCGATGGACCTCGATATGCCGGTGTTCAGCATGCCGATGGATGTGTTCTATGAGAAAGCGGAGCCCGTAACGTGGTCTGCGTCCATTCTGAGCCACCCTTCCCTCAGTAGCCTTATCCTGACCATCGGCGACAAGGAAGTGCGTCCAGGCAAGGCAGCAGCTGTCTATCTTCGTACGGCAATGGCGGAAGTGGCATGCACTCTGGTTGAGGCTTTGCACCCGAACCACCTCGTCATAGAAGGTGGAGCGACCGCCTTCGCTATCCTAAGTGCTCTCCCATACTCGTCGTTCGACATCATTTCGGAAATAGCTCCGGGCGTTGTTCAGATTGCTCCGTCGGGCGTTTCGGCAGCCGATGCGCTGACCGTTGTGCTGAAACCAGGCAGCTACAGTTGGGGAAAATTTATCGTTTCATAATGAGTCGCAAACCGAATGGTATTGAATCGAAAGGTGAAAAGCACTGATTCACCGCCTAAAAAGCACTGATTCACAAGGTGAAAAGTATTGATTCGCTAACTCGCTGATAATCAGTACCCATTTTGTTCGTATTTTTTCGACGCAAAAAACCGTCTTCATCGCAGCAAATTTCTCGCTACGTTGAAGACGGTTTTAATATTGTTTGTGCCCAGACGACAATCCGAATGGAACACAAAAATCTCTGTGCCATTACGATTGAAATAATGAAACAATTCGGCTGAAGGCCGAGAACATATATAGCCTAGGGCAACGCCCTAGGTCCGATGGTTTACCCATTAAAAAACGCTGCATCGCAGCACAACAGAGATACATATATTTTCTGTTATGCCGCGATGCGGCGTAGGATGCAGGGGACGCACATACCTAGGGCGTTGCCCCAGGCTAATGTGTTATTGGCCTTCAGCCAAACAATAAATACATTCTCAATCGTGCAGCTGGAAAATCTCTGTGCCCTCTGTGTACTCTGTGCCTTTATGCTATAAAGTTCACTGCTCCATAGCCGCAATTTCCTTTGCCACCTCGCACAGTTCGTCATACCATTCCTGTCCGAAACGGCGAACCAGCGGCCCACGAAGGAACTTATACACCGGCAGATGAAGCTCACGGCCCTTGCGAACGGCATCCTTGCACACCTCCCATCGGTGGTAATTGAGACCGTACATGCCGTTGCTGAACTGCTTGACGCGAATAGGATAGAGCGAGCATGAGATAGGTTTCAGCGAACCATTGCTGCCATCCTGCGAGTGGGAACTTAGTCTGCCCTGTCGCTCAGCGCGTTCTATGGCGCAGAGACAGCAGCCTTTCACCTGCTCGCCGTCCACCTCTATGTCGTCGTAACAGCAGAAGACGCAGTCCTTGCCATTAACGATGCTGGTGACGAGGTCGCCTTCCTGGTCGGTGTATGCTACGCCCTGACGGTCTATTACAGCCTGTGCTGAGGCCGAAAGATCGTCCCAGATGGTGTCCAAAGTTGACTCAAGGTCCATTATCTCGTCGAGAGTAACAGGAGCGCCTGCATCGCCTTCTATGCAGCATTTGCCCTTACAGGCAGACAGGTCGCAGCAGAACTCCTCGGTAATGATGTCCGTTGAGACAAGTATGTCGCGTATTTCTACTATCATTTTCTGGTTGTTTAGTGGTTTAGTTGTTTGGTGGTTTAGTTGTTTAGTTGCCTGATTGTTCTGATGTTACTATTTTGCATCTGTTTTACTGAGCAATTAACTAAACAACCAAACCACTAAACCACCAAACAACTGACCCCTTAAATAAAGCTGATAACGCCCGAAACTGGCTGCGAAGGAGCATCTACGTTCTGCTCCTCACGTGCCGTTGAGCCTGACGACTGACTGATAAGGTCGGTTATTTGCTGGCGCGAACGCTTCATGGTCGGAGTGTTTTCTACTGCGTCGATGATGGTATCGTTGTCCAGATCCTCTGCCTTGAAGATGTAGATGTTGGCAGCACGGCGCACGAATTTCTTCTCGTCAGGACCGTAATACTTACGGCGGCGCTCGTCGCGCTTTGCCTCTTCAGCAGCGCGTTCTGCATCGCGAAGAGCCTCTTCCTGGTCCTGCTTCTTCACTCTTTCAGAGAGTCCCTCCACGTCTGAGAGTCCGAAGCCGGTAGCAAGGATAGTAACCTTCACCTTGTCGCCAAGCTCTGGGTCGTTGAACAAGCCCCACTTGGTCTCGATGTCGTTGCCAAATCCGTCCATGAAGTCATTGACATCGTTCATCTCATCCATCATCAGGCCCGACGCATTCTTCTCTGCCGAAGAGTAGATAGCCAGCAGAATCTTCTTAGAATTGAAGATATCGCTGTTGTTAAGAAGAGGAGAATTGAGGGCATCGTTTATCGCGTTCTTCACGCGTCCCTCACCTTCGCCATAGCCAGTTGACATGATTGCCACGCCACCTTCCTTCAATACGGTCTTCACATCGTTGAAGTCGAGGTTGATAACGCCATGAACGGTGATGATTTCTGCTATCGACTTAGCTGCGATTGACAGCGTATCGTCGGCCTTTCCGAAGGCATCCATGATAGGAAGCTGTCCGTATATCTGCAGCAGACGCTGGTTGTTGATGACCAGAAGGGCGTCAACGTTCTTCGCAATCTCCTCAACGCCGTCCAGTGCCTGGTCTATCTTGCGACGGCCTTCAAACTGGAACGGAACGGTAACGATGCCCACCGTCAGGATGTCCATTGCCTTTGATTCGCGAGCAATGACAGGAGCAGCACCAGTACCGGTACCGCCTCCCATGCCGGCTGTGATGAAAGTCATCTTGGTTCCGTCAGAGAGCATGTTGCGAACAGCATCGATGGTCTCCTCGGCTGCCTCACGGGCACGAGCAGGACGGTTGCCTGCGCCAAGGCCTTCCTTGCCTAACTGCAGCTTGACTGGCACTGGAGAATCGTTCAGAGCCTGTGCGTCGGTGTTGCAAAGTACGAAGCTCACGTCGTGGATTCCCTCACGATACATGTGGTTTACGGCATTACCACCGCCGCCACCGACACCGATTACCTTTATTATGCTTTGTTTCTTGTCTGGTGCACCGAAGTCCACGAGATTTGGTCTATTGTTATCTGCCATAGTTGTATGCTTGTTTTAGGTGTTTTTTTACTCCTCTTCCTCTGTCATTTTCTTTATGATATTCATGAAGCTACGCTTGAATCGGGCACTTGGAGAGTTCTGCTTGCGGCGCTCTTCCTCCTGTCTGCGGCGCTCTTCTTCTGCTGCTTTCTCCTCAGCTTCCTTAGCCTTCTGGGCAGCTTCTTCCTCTTGTCTGCGGCGCTCTGCCTCTTCTTCGAGGGCCTTACGCTCAGCAGCTGTAAGCACCTGGCCAGACTTCAGGTCTTCTGGTTTGCGGAGATTGCCGCCTATTGTAGGTGCTTCCTCGCTGAAGATGTTGTTCAATTCGCTCAGAGGACGTCCGTCTGACTTCTGGTCAGACTCAGCTAGCAGCGAGAGAACGGTACAGAGCGTGCCGTTGTTCTGCATCTGTACGCCCTTCGCAACGTTGACACTCGTATTGATGTTCTTAGCAATTCGCACCTTGTCGATGGTAGAATACTTGCGGAAAGCAAGCTCCATGTTCTTCATATTCGAACCGCCACCGGTGATGATGATGCCTCCTACGAGCTTGTCGATGTACTCGGATGGTATCTGAGCCAGTGCGTTCTTGATGATTTCCTCTACACGTGCCTCGACCATTGATACGAAATCGCGCTGCGGAATGCTACGCTGCGAGTCGATGGTGTACTTCATGTCCGGGTCGAAGTCTGAGTTTGCGGTGAACGCTGAGCCATACTGCAGCTTCATCTTCTCTGCTTCCACCTCGTCGATATGGAAGGAAGCGATGTCCTTTGTCACGTTGTTGCCGCCGAGAGGTATTACGACCATGTGGCGGAGAATGTTCTTATAGTACACCGAAACGGTGGTAGTGCCGGCGCCGAGATCTACGAGTACGCAGCCTGTTCGGCGCTCTGTGTCGGTCAATACGTTGTCTGCCAGTGCCTTAGGAGCAAGACATGGGTAGAACTGTGGCATGCCTGGCTGCTCGAAACACTTATTGAGGTTGCGATAGAAAGCCTCGCGCCAGATGATGTTCAGGAAGTGTCCCTCGATGCGATTGCACTCGATGCCTACCGGATCCACCTGATATTGCGAATCGACCTTATACTCCTGAGGCTCTGCTTCAAGGATGGTCGAGTTGGTATATCTTGTTGCGCGGTTGGCGTCTGTCATTGCATCGATGATGTTATTGTTGATGACAGTAGCCTCGTCGAGGTCCTTCGCGATGACGTTTACCAAGCCCCTGATGCCCTGTCCGCCAATGCCGACGTGGACGATGGCTATCTCCGTCTGCAGTTGGTTCTGCAGTTTCTGTATGATAGAGCGTATAGACTGGTTTGTCTTGTCTATGTTATACACCACGCCCTTGCGGATACAGCTTGCTGCTTCCTCAGTGGCGATAGCGAGGACGGTGATGCTTCCGTCCATCTTTTTCTGTCCGGCGATGCCGGTAATCTTAGATGAGCCAAGTTCGATGGCTACGTAGAAATCTTTTACTGCTGCCATATATTGATTGTTTTACTGATTCGTCTTTGTCATAAATGTTATTTAAAGTGCAGTCGTTAACTATCAACTAATAACTGATAACTAATAACTTATAACTATCAATTGTCTATTTCTTTTTTTCAGTTTTCTTTGTTTCTGGTTTCTTTGTATCTGTTTTCTTTGCCTCAGACTTCTTTTTCTCAGGCTGTTTCGTATCTGTTTTCTTTGTCTCCGGCTTCTTTGCTTCCGGCTGTTTGGTTTCCTGCTTCTTTACTTCCTTCTTTTCCGCAGCGTCGTTGCTGTTCTTTTTCTCCTGCTCTTGGCTTTCGGCAGGGGTTAGAGGCTCAGCAACTTCAGACTCGTGTATTTCCTTTGCCTGTGGGATTTCTATCTTCTTGCAGAACTCAGGACGCTTACTGCAGATGATTTGGTTGTCGTATTGCAGGTCGATTCGCTCATATTTGTTCCATCCAACAGAGTCAAGTCCGTGGACGTAGAACTTCTTCAGACGGCTGAGTTTCTGCGTGACGTAGTCGCTTACGGCAGTCTTTCGGTCGGCGTTGCTCTGCTTTTGAGGCAGATAACCTAAGAAAACGATGTGGTCGCCAACACGAGGCACAAGCTCGATGCCAAGGTCTCGCTGCACGTTTATCTGCACTATCTGGTTGCGCCACAGGTCGTTCTGCATGATGTTGTTGGCAAGAATCGAGATGTATTGCTGCGCATACTGGCGGCTGGCGTAACCAGTGACGATGATAAGGTCAGAGGTATATTTTGAGTTTGGCATTATTCCGCCGTTCTCATCGATGTAGTAGTCGTCGCCGTTGATAGACTTTATGCGCACCAATGGTGAGCGTTGGGTGACAGATATGAGTACATGGCCATCGATGGTCTTACAGCATTGAGCCGTGTTGACAAACGGAGACTTGACCAAAGCATCCTCAATGAGACGGGGCGAAACCGTCTCCAGGTCTTTCTCTATAGGGTAAAGGCCTTTCTTTTCGAGAATGGACTTTATCTCCTTAGCATCGAGAAAGCCGTAGGTACTTTCGTCTGCGATGTTGATATCAACCTTAGTGCACTTCTTGACGAGGCGTTCAGGGTTGTTGAACGCCGTCACAGCGAGTGCCAGATAGATAGCAAGTACGATGTCGATGACTATGATGATATATTTCTTCAAGGGTCTTTCGTTGTGGGTTTTGTTGCGGTTTGTTTGCTGAATGGTTAGGAATTGCCCTGCGTTACTTGCTCTTCAGTATCTCGGTTATCTGGTCGCAGTAGTTGTCAAGGTCGCCAGCTCCTAATACAATAAGAACGTCAAAGTCGCGGGAATCTATCAGTTTGAGCACGTCTTTCTTCTCGACGATCTGCTTTTTCACACCTTCTGCCAGGTTGTCGTATATGAGTTTGGAGGTTACTCCCTCAATAGGCAGCTCGCGGGCTGGATAGATTTCGGTGAGGATTACCTCGTCGAGGATGCTCAATGCGTCAGCAAACTCGTGGTAGAAGTCGCGTGTTCGGGTGTAGAGATGTGGCTGGAAGATGGCCGTAATCTTACGATCGCTGTAGAGCTGACGCATGGAACGTGCCGACTGGAGTATCTCGTTTGGATGGTGAGCGTAGTCAGACAGGAAGACGTGGCGTGCATCTCGCAGCTTGAAGTCGAATCTTCGGTCAACGCCTCCGTAGGTTTCCATGCCTTTCTTAAGCTCATCGGCGGTGCATCCGTTAAGCTGTGCCATTGCCATCGCACAGATTCCGTTCTCTATATTGATAGGAATAGGCTGTCCAAGATTAATGTCTCGCACGTTCTCTATTGGCGAAATGAAGTCGAAAACAATCTCACCGTTGGCGATGCGGATATTCTCTGCGTGGAAGTCTCCTTCTGAAAGCGAGTATTCATAGACACGAACGCCGTCCTGAGGCTCTGCCTTCATCTCCAGGCCTGTATGCTTAATGAGTGCGCCACCAGGCTGAATCAGCGTCGTATAGTGTCTGAACGAGTCCAGGTAAGCCTCCTTTGTGCCGTAGATATCAAGATGATCCGGATCGGTAGAAGTAATGACCGTCATCCATGGACGCAGCCAGTGGAACGAACGATCGAACTCATCGGCCTCGATAACGACAAAGTCTGACGTGTCAGAAAGTATGTTATTTGTGCCGTAGTTCTTAGAGATTCCGCCGAGGAAAGCATTGCAATCGAGGTGCGACTGATGCATAATATGGGCACACATGGTAGAAGTTGTGGTCTTACCGTGTGTTCCCGCGAAGCAGAGTCCCTTCTTATCCTGAGTGAGAAGACCAAGAATCTGGGCACGTTTCATAACCTTATACCCATTGTTCAGATAGAAACTCAGCTCTCCATGCTCCTTAGGTATGGCAGGAGTATAGCAGATTATGGTCTCTTCTGGGTTCTTAAAGGCAGGGTCAACAGCATCGATGTTGTCCTCGAAGTGAATGTCTATGCCTTCAGATATGAGTGCATCGGTCAGTGCAGAAGGAGTCTTGTCGTAGCCACCTACCTTGTATCCGTTCTGATTGAAGTAGCGTTCGAGTGCTGACATGCCAATGCCGCCGGCACCGATGAAGTATATTGATTTCATTATTTATCTAATTATGAGTTACGAATTACTTTTATCGTTGTTAACTGTTAATTGTTAACTGTTAACTGATTATTTTTTTACTGCTCAGGCAAAGCATTGTCTATGACCACCTTTGCTATCACTTCAGCCGAGTCATAGAGAGCAAGCTTCTTGACTTCACGCTCCAACGACTCAATCATTACAGGCGCATTGATGAGCTTTACAGCCTCGTCCACGAGATTGTTGCGTGCATCCTTGTCGGCGCAGAATATTGCTGCGTTGCGGTCAGAGAGGGCACGGGCGTTCTTGGTCTGATGATCTTCTGCCACGTTTGGCGACGGAACGAGGATGCTTGCCTTACCAAGCAGACACAGCTCAGATATGCTCGACGCTCCGGCACGTGAGATAACGATGTCAGCAGCACGATAAGCCATGGCCATATCCGTAATGAAAGGCTGTGCATGGACCATCTGCTGAGTGCCCGAAGGCTGAGCAGCGTAGTAGTCGCTGACTATCTTTCGGCATTCGTCTGCATAGTATTTGCCCGTCTGCCAGACAACCTGAATGCCGGCTTTCTGCAGCTTGTCGATGCCCTGTGCTATCGAATCGTTGACCGTTCTTGCACCTAACGAGCCTCCAATGACAAGAACCGTAGGGCGATTGGCATCGAGAGAGCATCCGTCTTCCAGCTTAAACAACTGTCGAGCCTCCTGTTTCGTAGCCTTACACTCAAGCAACGCCTGGCGAACAGGATTGCCCGTGAGCATGATTCGCTCTTTTGGGAAGAAGCGTTCCATGCCTTCGTAAGCCACGCATATCTTCACCGCCTTCTTTGCCAGCGACTTATTGGTCACGCCAGCGTAGGAGTTCTGCTCCTGAACGATGCAAGGAATGCCCATGCTGTGAGCTGCATTGAGCGTAGGACTGCTGGCATATCCGCCCACACCGACTACGGCATTAGGCTTGAAATCGCGTATAATGCTCTTCACCTGCTGCCTACTCTTGATGAAATCCATCATCACACCGATGTTCTTTGGGCTCCAAAGAGGGCGAATAAGTCCACGAACAGGGAGTCCGACAATCTTGTATCCGGCCTGAGGAACACGCTCCATCTCCATTCGTCCTTCAGCACCGACAAACAGAATTTCAGCATCTGGTCGCAGCACCTTTATGGCATTGGCGATAGAAACTGCAGGAAAGATGTGGCCGCCTGTGCCGCCACCGCTGACAATTATTCTTAACATAAAGCCCCATCCGATACCTTCGTCAGGAAGGATTGTTTCAGCTCACGGGATGACGGTGAGTTCTTTTGTTGTTGATATTCTTATTTTCGTGCTACGGCAGGCTGCGCAGCATCTTTCTTCTTGGCAGATTTCGAGATGGAAAGCAGCATACCTATATATATACAATTTATTATTGTAGAGGTACCACCCTTGCTGATGAGTGGCAGAGGCTGGCCTGTTACCGGCGCAAGACCTACTGCAACCATCATGTTGAACATAGCCTGGACGACGAGCAACAGTCCGATACCCATGGCAAGATATGCCGGGAAGGAGTTGGCACATTTACGGGCGATGTTTCCAGCGCGCCAGAACAGTATGACGTAGAGTATGGCAATGAGAGCCGCTCCGCCAAGTCCCATCTCCTCGATGATAATGGCAAAGATGAAGTCGGAGAACGCTTGTGAGAGGAAATCGCGCTCCTCCGAGTTGCCAGGACCACGTCCGATGATGTTACTCTTTATGATGGCGATGTTGGCATGTGCCACCTGAGCGTCCTTATCGAGGTCATACTCGTTTGGTTCCACCTCTTTTCCGTCCGTAAACTTCATTATTCTCGACTTCCAAGTGTCCATACGGTGGAGCAGACCGCCACGCGAACTGACCGTCTTTTCTGCCTCTTCGCCCGAATGTTCCACAAGTTCGGTATTGGTGGCAACATTCTGTTCCTGCATGAGTTCTGCCTTATCCTTACCGATAAGCATGACAGCGCCGACGGCAAGGAGTCCGGAAATGAGGACGACACCGATGAGTTTGCCCAGCATGTCGTAGGGAATGCTGGCGATGAACATCATGAGGAAGACGACGACGGAGATAAGTGCAGCCGTCGAAAAGTTCTCGAAGAAGATCGGAACTATGATGAATCCGCACGAACCCAGTACCCACCAGAACGCCAAACGGCTGGTTCCACCTTCAGTCTGCAGTGCGCTAAGTATCTGTGCTACAGCTAGAACGAGGGCACCTTTGCCAAGTTCGGAGGGCTGAAACTGTACGAATCCGAGGTCAACCCATCGCGCAGCACCGTTGGTAGAGTCGCCTAACAGGAGCACACCGAATAGCATCAGCGACGATACTAATAGCAATGGGAATGTTATTATCTTAAAGTATTTGCACGGAATGTACATCACGATGAGCATGGATGTAAGGCCAATGCCGATGAAGAAGAGGTGCTTTAAGAGCGGTCCCCAATAGCTTCCGCTCTTGTATGTGAGGAACGACGAAGCGGAGAACACCTCAACGATGCTCACGAGACAGAGGATAAAGAAGATCATCCATATCACTTTGTCGCCCTTGAATATGTTTCCTAATTTGTTCAGCACGTTTGTTTTGGTTTTATTTCAGGTGCAATTACATCTCGCGGACCAGCGACTTGAACTGCTCGCCGCGGTCCTCCATGTTCTTGAAGAGGTCGAACGAGGCACAGCAAGGCGATAAAAGTACGGCATCACCAGGCTGAGCCATCTTCTGACATTCGCTGACACAGTCCTTCATCGAATGCGTATCGGCGATAAGAACGCCCAGATTGTCGAACGAATCGTGCAGCTTCGCGTTGTCAGCACCAAGGAAAACGAGTCCGCGACACTTCTCTTTGACGATGTCATGCAGCACCGAGTAGTCGTTGCCCTTATCCTTTCCGCCCACGATGAGCACCGTTGGGCGGTCCATAGCCTTCATTGCGACGAAGCAAGCGTCCACGTTTGTCGCCTTAGAATCGTTGATATAGAGCACGCCATTCTTCTCTTCCACGCGCTCAAGACGGTGTTCCACGCCAGGGAAACTGCTGAGACACTCACGAATCAAGTCGTCATCGACGCCTGCAGCCTTAGTAGCGATGTAAGCAGCCAGTGCGTTTCGCTTGTTGTGCTGTCCCATTTGCGAGAACGAAAGCTCCATGTCCTCGAAGTCAGTATCTACGAAAGCATACTGCGAAGGGTTGCCATCGTTGACCGGTTTGCTCGAAGGCGTAGGCTGAGGGGCATATCCTGCCATGCGCT
Source organism: Prevotella sp. (assembly GCA_045643065.1). Lineage (GTDB taxonomy): Bacteria > Bacteroidota > Bacteroidia > Bacteroidales > Bacteroidaceae > Prevotella. Next base: position 23,476 of record JAZUKC010000025.1, on the reverse strand, counting down.
TCTGCAGCTCTTCGACGATGTGGTCGTCCTGTTTCCAATAGACAAAGATATCGTCAGGCGTCTGATTCTGGATGATACGCATCTTCGAATCAGTATAGTTCTGCATGGCCTGAGCCTCGCCCTTCTCTGCCAGTTCATAGCGATCGAGATGGTCAGGAGTGATGTTCATCAGTACGGCGATATCGGCACGGAAGTCGAACATGTTGTCGAGCTGGAACGAACTGATTTCCAACACGTACCAATCGTGATCCTCCGTGGCAACCTGAAGCGCGAAAGAACGTCCGATGTTGCCAGCGAGTCCAACGTCAACGCCAGCCTTCTGCATGATATAATATATAAGAGAGGTGGTGGTTGTCTTACCGTTCGAACCCGTTATGCAGATGCAACGACCATGGCTGTAGCGCTTTGCAAACTCCAGTTCGGAGAGGATTGGGGTACCCTTCTCGATGAGTTGCATGACGAGTGGTGCCGTGTCAGGGATGCCAGGGCTCTTCACCACCTCCGTTGCCTGAAGAATTTTCTCCGCCGTATGGTGTCCTTCCTCCCACGCTATGCCCTCGTCGTCGAGCATTTTCTTATATCGGTCCTTAATCTGTCCCATGTCCGAGACAAACACTTCGTAGCCCTGCTTCTTGGCGAGGATGGCTGTTCCGGCTCCCGATTCGCCTGCACCGAGTATGGCGAGAAGGCCTTTATTGTCGTTTTTTGCTGTCATTTTCGTATCGTTATTTTTTATTTCAAGCGCAGTTTCGGTTGCGTCGCTGCTGTATTTTATAGGTTATTTTTGATGGGTCAGAAGACATCGTTTTTCGTTTCCTATTGAATCGCGTTGTGAAAAGCACTGATTCACCCTGTGAAAAGCACTGATTCACCTTGTGAAAAGCACTGATTCACAAGGCGTTTTCTATGGTTTTACGGAACTATCTGATTTTCAGCGTGATAATGGCAAGTGCTGCCATGAGGATAGTTGTGATCCAAAAACGCGTCGTAATCTTCGATTCGAGCCAGCATCCGCGAGGCCAGTTGAAGATGACTTTGACATCCTGAGCGAGCTGTCCAGGCAGGACGCGGAACGTATCGTGGATTGGCGCACGCTTGAAGAGTCGAAGCTTCTTGCCACGCTTGTTGCCGTACTTCGCCACTTGCACCTGAAGGAGCACCGAAACGCTCTCCATGAAGAAGACGAAGCAGAGGATAGGGATGAGCAGCTCCTTGTGGATGATGACCGCCGTGACACCGATGATGCCGCCGATGGCAAGCGATCCGGTATCGCCCATGAACACCTGTGCCGGATAGGCGTTATACCACAGGAAGCCGATCAGCGCACCGATGAAGGCGCAAAGGAAGATAACGAGTTCCTGCGAGCCGGGGACGTACATGATGTCGAAATAGGATGCGTACCCGATGTTGGAGGAGACGTATGCCAGTATGCCCAAGGCGACGCCGATTATGGCTGCATTGCCCGAACACATTCCGTCCATACCGTCGTTGAGGTTTGAACCGTTCGACACGGCTGTGATGACGATGGTGGTCATGATGACGAAGAGAATCCATCCGGCTGCGTTCTTATGCTTGCCGCAGAAACCTACAAACCACTTGTAGTCGAGGTTGTTATCCTTGACGAAAGGAATGGTCGTGATGGTCGATTTCACTGGTTCGCTCTTATAGACTACCGTCTCTGTATCATGCTTTTGCATAGAGACATTCTCACGAATGACAGCGTCTGGCGAGAGCCAAAGCGTCAGACCTACTACCAGTCCGAGTATGCATTGGCCGGCGAGTTTGTAGATAGGACGCAGTCCATCCTTGCTAATCTTCATCTTGATGTAGTCGTCGGCAAAGCCGATTGCTCCAAGCCAGACGGTCGTAAAGAGCAGAAGCAGCATGTAGATGTTGCGTAATCGTCCGAAGAGAAGGCACGGAACGATGATGGCAACGAGTATGATTATGCCGCCCATCGTAGGCACTCCCTTCTTCTGTTGGCCGTATGGGTCGATAGATTTGTCGCGCTGTGTCTCGCTGACGTTATGGCGACGCATCCACTTTATGAAGTATTCGCCGAACCAGATGCTGATAACGAGCGAGAGAATCAATGCCAGGAGTGCACGGAACGAGATGTAGCTCCACAGGTGAGCGCCATCGATGCCGAATTGTTCAAGATATCTGAAGATGTAGTATAACATTCTTCTAAGTTAATAATTAAAAATTAATAATTAAAAGTTATGATTACCTGGGGTATCCATTCTGCTTCTTTTTAACACAGAGGCACAGAGGTCAATTTTAATGAATAATGGATGATGAATAATGAATAATTGACAACGTTACTGCATAGACCTCAAAAATCTCTGTGAACTCTGTGTCCTCCGTGTCTCTGTGTTAATAAAGACTGGGGACCAGAGAGGGTTTTCTGGGGAGTAAGGGAGGGGCCATTGAAGCTTAGAATGCTGCTCTTGCCTCCTCGCGATCGTCAAAGTGATGCTTCACGTCGCCTACTATCTGGTAGTCCTCGTGTCCCTTTCCGGCAATGAGAATGACGTCGCCTGGCTTTGCTAATGCTGCCGCCGTGCGGATGGCTTGGCGTCTATCGGTGATGCGAAGCACCTTCTTCATGTCGTCAGGAGTAAGTCCTGCCTCCATGTCATCCAGTATTGCCTCTGGCTCTTCGTGGCGAGGATTGTCCGAAGTGAGTATCACCTTGTCGCTCTGTCGCACTGCTTCCTGCGCCATAAGTGGGCGCTTGCCCTTGTCGCGATTGCCTCCACAGCCACAAACGGTGATGATCTGGCCCTTGCCGTTGAGCACTTCGTGGATGGCATTAAGCACATTCTCTATGGCGTCTGGAGTATGTGCGTAATCGACTATTGCCACTCGGCCGTCCTCTGAGCGTATAGGCTCAAGGCGACCTGCTACGCTCTTCAGTGTAGAAAGCACTACGAGCACGTCCTCAGGCTGCTTGCCGAGCATGATGGCAGCGCCATATACGGCAAGGAGATTTGAGACATTGTACTTGCCAATGAACTGAACGGCAACCTCGCGAGAGTCCATTTCGAGAAGCATTCCCTCAAAGTGGCACTCTAAGATGCGGGCCTTGAAGTCGGCCATGCTACGGGTGCTGTAGGTCTTTACCGTCGCTTTGGTGTTCTGAGTCATGATGAGGCCGTTCTTGTCGTCAGCGTTTGTGATGGCAAAGGCAGTCTTTGGCAGGTTGTCGAAGAAGAGTTTCTTTGCGTCACGGTAGTTTTCGAACGTCTTATGGTAGTCAAGATGGTCGCGAGTAAGATTGGTAAACAGTCCGCCTGCAAACGAAAGTCCACCTATTCGCTGCTGCTGGATGGCGTGACTTGAGCACTCCATGAAGGCATATTCGCAGCCTGCCTCGACCATTCGGGCAAGCAACTTGTTCAGCTCGATAGGGTCTGGCGTAGTGTGAGATGCAGGAACGGCCTCGTCTTCGATGTAGTTGCACACCGTAGAAAGCAGTCCGCACTTGTGTCCCATGCGGCGAAACATATTATATAATAATGTAGCGATGGTGGTCTTACCATTGGTTCCCGTCACGCCTACCAGCTTAAGCTTCTGCGAAGGGTTGCCATAGAAGGCGGTTGCAGCAGGTCCTACGGCTGTCTCACAGCTTTCTACCTGGACGTAACAGATGCCTTCTGCCAGCTGTTCAGGCATGTCTTCGCAGATGATTGCTGCCGCTCCCTGCTCTATAGCCTTAGGGATGAACTTATGACCATCGACCTGTGTGCCCTTCATTGCCACAAAGATGTGGCCTGTCTGAATCTGGCGGCTGTCGATGTTGATACCTGTAATCTCTTTGTCTGTGCTGCCTTCGACGTGCTGCAGCTTGACGTTTTCAAGAATGGCTGATAGTTTCATATTCTGTATTTCTTAGGGGTTGAGGAGTGAACAGCGGTTTTTCTCCTCGTGATTATTATTGTTCTAATATGTAATGAATTGCGATATTGGCAATATTATTTCGCCTTTTATCCCAATATGTTAGCCGTTTTATGCTGATATGTTTCGCCGTTTTATGCTGATATGTTAGCCGTTAACGGCTAACTTAATTTAATTAACGGCTAACTTAACTCTATGGTCATGCGCATTCCCGGCGTTATCTTCGTCATCGGCGCTATGCTTTGCTTGCTCACTTTGCCGCGTCCAACGACTGTAACCTTTACGCCTCGGCTCTCAAGCAGATAGACAGCGTCTCGCGCTCCCATGCCGTTGACGTCAGGAATGAGGTTCTTTGCTACGGCGTTCTCCTGCTTTAGCTCCACCGAAGCAGTGCTCTTGCTTGCCTTTCCCCATATCGGATTGCCCGTAGAATATGAGCCGTTCCATCCTCCGTTGGTCTTGATTGACAAGGCTTTAAGCACGTAATCGGCTGCGAGAAGGTTGCCTGGCTTGACGTCAGGAATAAGAATCGAGGCCGAATCCTTAGCCACTTGCACCTCGTGTTTGAGCTGCTTGGCCATGATTCCTTCTGCAATGTTATGGAAAACGACACCACTCATGCCGCCGCCTGATGCCGGAGTGCCGGTCTTCTTGAGGCAAACGATGCATGTATATTGTGGATCCTCGTAAGGGAAATAGCCACAGAACGAGAGCCAATAGCGCACTGCACCCGACTTGTAAGAGCCATGCTGGTCGGCAACCTGTGCCGTTCCGGTCTTGCCTGCTACACGGAACGACTTGCTTCCGGCTTTCTTTGCGAGGCCTTTCGATACGACTCCCTCCAGGATTGTCTGTATCTTGTGCAGGTTTTTGTCAGAGCAAATGTGTGGAATCAGGCACACTGGCTCGAACGATTGCAGTACCTGACCGTCCTTTCTCACCTCCTTCACGAAGCGAGGCTGCATGAATCGGCCGTTGTTTGCTATTGCATTGTAGAACGCAACGATAAAGATCGGAGGTATCTGTGTCTCGTAACCGATTGACATCCAAGGCAAAGTTGTCTTCGACCAGTTAAGATACTGACCGTTCTTTGCACGCTTTGGGGTACGCACAATGGCATGTTTCTGTGCGCCGACGAATGGCAGATTGAGGTCTATTCCGAGGCCCATCTTGTGGATACGCTCTACGAATTTCTCTGGGTTATCGTGGTAAATGCCACGGTCGATGAGGCGACTGACACCGATGTTACTACTGTAATAGAGCACCTCTGGCACTGTCAGTGTGCCGTAACCGCCACGACGCCAGTTGTGATCGCGCATGTCTCGGCCGTACATCTTATAGACTCCGCCGCCCGTATTGATGTTATACTGACGGGTAGTGTCAATGACTCCGTCCTCGAGTGCTGCCAGAATGGATGCCGTTTTGAACACCGAACCAGGCTCGACGAGGTCAGAAACGGCGTTGTTCTTTATCTCTCGGTAGATAGGTTCGCCGTTACGGTCGCGCAGAATGACACCCTGATCGTTGGTCAGACGTGTCAGATTGACCAGCGCTTTGATGTCGCCCGTCTTGGTTTCCATAACGATTGCCACTCCGAGTTCGCCGTTTATCTCGCGCAATTCGTCAAGAAGCGCATGCTCGGCAAGGTCCTGTATGTTGACGTCGAGTGTCGTAACGATGTCCGCTCCGTCCACAGGCTCCTTTATCATGATATCAAGATACTTGTTGAGTACCTTACGACGGTTGATGAGACCCTTCTCACCGCGAAGCACAGAGTCATAGGTTAGCTCCAAGCCACACTTTGCTGAGTCGAGCACACCGTACATTTCGCCGATGGTACGCGATGCCAACGATCCGTTAGGACGTGTGCGAGCGTTATAGACTTCGTAGTTGAATCCGCTCTTATACTTAGGCAAACGGAAGATAGGAAGCTGGCTTACTTCGCAATAAACGGAGTAGCTGACGCGCTTACTGCCAATGATTCGCCAGTAGCGGCTTTGCTTTTGCTTGCCTTCGCGTAGGTGTTCACGGAACTCCTCGACGCTTTTCTGAGGGAAGATCTGGTTCAATCCGCGGCAGATTGAGTCCTCTTTCTCGTCCCAAAGTGTGTCAGCCTTCGACTCGTTCATAGCCTTGAAGTCTATGTAGAGCATATATTCCGGAAGACTTGATGCCAACAACTGGCCGTCGGCACCAAGAATGTTGCCACGAGTTGGATTGACAGGCACGCTGTCAGAGACCAGTCGGTCGGCCACTTGAGTCCAGTAGTCGCGCTGAACGGTCATGATATATGCAGCCTTTCCTACCACAGCGAAGGCCAGAATGAACATGAGCCATGCTATGATTCGGTATCTTTTGGATGATATTTTCTCGTTAAACTTAGCCATTACTTTGCTTCTTTACCTTATTATATATGGGCATCTACGCCGTAAAACATTGCCATCTATTCAGGGACATAGATGATGAATGGTGGCTGATCGGCAATTCGCAGGACGCTGTCGTTATTGTTTTTCAGCATCTCGAGCACGTTACTCTGTCGCGATTGCTCAGTCAATCGACTCGAAGTGGATAGCGCCTTGTACTTCGCATCCTGCAGTTCGCGCTTCAGTTTGTCTATCTCGAGCATGCTTTTCTCACACCTGTATCGGTTGGAGATGTAGATGATGATGAAGATACTGATGATGATCATCAGCAGAATGTTTCGCTTCAGAATCTGTGCTGTGAAGAAATCGCCACCCAGAATCTTAATGAGCGATATCTTCTGACCACGTGGCGCCACGTCCTCTTCATGTATCTGCTCCTGCAAAACCTGGCGGAACGACTGCTCGGGCTCCTTTTCCGTCCCGGTGCTTTCCGCTTCTTCGTCCACACCGACAGGTTCCTCCTCAATCGGATTGGTGAGGATGAGGTCGTCATCGACCTGCTGTATGTTGTCTTTCTTGTTGTTTCCGCTGTCCATTTCTTGCTGTTTGAAGTCTGTCGATGAGTTGCGTTACGAATTCTCTAAGCGTTCGGCGATGCGCAGTTTCGCACTTCTGCTGCGTGGGTTTTCAGCCTGTTCGTCTGCCGAAGGAGTGATAGGCTTGTTCACCGTGAGTTTGTATGGCGATGTCGTTCTGCCGAAGAAGTCCTGCTGACGCTTACCTTCGATGTTTCCCGTCTTCATGATGTTCTTCACCATTCGGTCCTCAAGCGAGTGGTAAGTGATGACAACCAATCGTCCACCCGGTTTCAACACCTGGCTCGCCGCCATCAACATGTCGCGCAAAGCGTCCATTTCGTGATTCACTTCTATTCTCAATGCCTGGAACAATCGTGTGATATCCTTCTTCTCATGCTCACGAGCGAAGCAGCGTTGCGTAGCATCCAGCAGATTCTTTGTTGTCTTTATTGGGTTCTGTTGACGAGCCTTCACGATAGCGGAAGCTATCTTTCGCGACTGTTTCAGCTCTCCATAGAGATATATTATGTCAGCCAACCGTTCCTCGTCATATTCGTTTACCACATCCGCCGCCGTCATTCCGGCACGCTTATTCATACGCATGTCAAGCGGAGAGTCAAATCTAAAGGAGAAGCCTCGCGACTCATCGTCGAAGTGATGGCTCGAAACGCCGAGGTCAGCCAATATTCCGTCCACCCCATCCACGCCATGATAGCGCATCCAGTTCTTAAGATACCTGAAGTTGGAACGTACGAACGTCCATCTGTTGTCCCCCTCAAGTCTCACGCCATCCTCACGAATCACCGAAGCGTTAGCCTCTGCGTCGGCATCCTGATCAAACGAAAAGAGGTGGCCTTCCTGCCCAAGCCGTGAGAGAACTTCCCTCGAATGGCCTCCGCCACCGAACGTTACGTCAACATAAGTGCCGTCAGCGTCCGTGACAAGCGCATCGACGCTTGCCTTCAGCAGTACTGGTATGTGATATGTTGCGTTTTCGTTCATGAGTCGTTTATGATATTTTAGAGGTCCGATTGCATAAGTTCAGCCAGTGCATCGCCAAATTCCTCCTGTTCGAGGAACGGCTCCTGCGTATTCTCCTTAGCCCAAATCTCGATTGTATCGCCCATTCCGATGAAAGAAATCTCGGCATTTATGCCCGCAAATTCCTGCGAACGTCGCGATATAAGGAATCGTCCGTTGCCGTCGAGAGTAATCATTTCGGCATCCGCCATGAACTGACGGAACACCCTTTGGTGCTTTGCGTTCCATCTGTTCAGCTGTCCACGCATCGAGTCAGTCAGCTCATTCCACACACTTTCAGGGTATAACACGAGACAATGTTGGAAAACATCTTTGCGCAAAACAAGGCTTTCGCACTCGCCCTGCTGTAGTTCCTTTCGGAATACAGACGGCAAGAACGCACGGCCCTTTTGGTCAATCTTTGCTTCTATGTTTCCTATGAATCTCATTGTTTATATTATGTCATTATTTAAAAAGACAGAGTTTTGCCGACAAAGTTACACATTTTCCTCCACATTTCCCCACTTTTCCCCACTTTTTTTATTAAATTTTTCATTTTAAATATCGTTAACTAAAATTCAGTTGATTTTTGATAATAAATCTTCTCAATCTGAAATAAAATATTTAACTTTGCAGAATATATTTTTGTATGGAAAAGACTATCGACATAGACAAAGTGATAAAGGCCAAGATGGGTGGCAAGGCTGACCGTGTTCCGCGCTTCCTCGTCAACTGGCTGAAGGGCATCCTGCATGAGGATGAGATCAACGAATTCCTCTGGGAGTCACGAGACGTGACGGGAGTGCCATGGCTTGAGCGATGCGTTGACTACCTCGGCATGGACCTTAAGGTGCAAGGCGCTGAGAATCTGCCAGATCCGGCAGACGGACGCCTATACACATTCGTCTCGAATCACCCACTTGGCGGCATCGACGGAGTAGCACTCGGGGCTGTCATTGGCAAGCATTACGACGGCAACTTCAAGTATCTCGTCCGCGACGAGCTGATGTTCCTGCCAGGATTGGCACCACTTTGCATCCCGATAAACAAGACCGGCAAGCAGAGCCGCTCGTTCCCGGCGATGGTCGAAGAGGGGTTCAAGTCGCAGAAACACATGCTTATGTTCCCTGCAGGCATCTGTTCGCGCAAGCAGAATGGTGTCATCAAGGACCTTGATTGGACAAAGACGTTCGTCAAAAAGTCGGTAGAGGTGCAGCGAGACGTAGTGCCTATCCACTTTGGAGGCCAAAATTCCAACAAGTTCTACACCATAGCTAACGTCTGCAAGGCACTCCACATCAAGTTCAACATAGCCATGCTGTACCTCGTAGATGAGATGTACAAGAACCGTAACAAGACCTTCACCATCACGATAGGCAAACCTATACCTTGGCAGACCTTTGATAAGTCAAAAACACCGATGGAATGGGCACAAATTGTAAAAGAAGAAGTCTATAAATTAACTCAATAAAATGGAACAACCAATCATCGAGCCAGTAGATAAAGACCTGCTGAAGGCAGAGCTGACTCCCGAAAGACAACTCCGATTGACCAACAAGAGCAATAACCGTATCTATATAGTTACTGCCCACAATGCACCTAACACCATGCGTGAGATAGGCCGACTCCGCGAGGAAGCATTCCGAACGGCTGGAGGCGGAACAGGCAAAGAGGTCGATATTGACGAGTTTGACACCTGCGAAAACTGCTATAAGCAGCTCATAGTATGGAATCCTGAGGAGGAGGAAATCATCGGTGGATACCGATATCTTGAGGGAGAGGATTGGGAAATGGACGCTAACGGCCAGCCAATACTTGCCACAAGCCACATGTTCCATTTCTCAGAGAAGTTCCTGAAGGAGTACAAAGACCAGACGGTTGAGCTTGGTCGCTCGTTCGTCTCTTTAGGTTACCAGAGTTCGGAGAAGGGTGCCAAGAGCATCTTTGCGCTCGATAACCTCTGGGATGGATTAGGAGCCATCACCGTGGTCAATCCGAAACTGAAATACTACTTCGGCAAGATGACGATGTACCCATCCTACATCCGTCGCGGAAGAGACATGATTCTCTACTTCCTCAAGAAGTATTTTGAGGACAAGGACAAGTTGATTATCCCGATGAAACCGCTGAAAATTGATACTCCTGACTCTGAATTTGAGTCGCTTTTCAACGCTTCGTCGTTCAAGGATAACTATCGCATACTGAATAAGGAAATCCGTTCGCTCGGGTATAACATTCCACCGCTGATCAATGCCTACATGAACCTCTCGCCAACGATGAAGCTTTTCGGCACAGCCATCAACTATGGCTTCGGCGATGTTGAGGAGACTGGCATCCTGATTGCTGTCGATGAGATTTTCGAGCAGAAGCGAATCCGCCACATTGACTCGTTCATCAAGGAGCATCCAGAGTGCCGCACCATCACGTCCGGTGCCAACAAGGTAATATATAAGGATCGCGACGAGGAGTTTGCAGAGGTGAAATAAGTAGCGTCTGTGTTATCTTATTGACAATCGTTAACAATAGTCTTTTTAATTGCTTTGCGACTATTTATCCCCCTTATGAGTATGGTTTTTTGCGATAATCAGTGAAAAACCATACTTTATTTTATCATCATACATTATTTTTTTCGTACCTTTGCAAAGTATAGCGTGTGAAAGAAAATAAATATTATCAACATAACAGATTATTATTATGAAGAAAATTCTAAGCATCTTGATGTTTTTTGCAACAGTGACACTATGTGCGCAAACGCAGGAAGCAGAGCACATCGACCTCACGTTTACGGGAGTAGATGATGCCAACACCCTTGACATTGAGACGGTGACAGTTGATAACCTCACCTCTGGAGCGAGTCTTACCATATCAGGAAAAGACATACTCCGCCTAATTGTTGGCGATGATACTGCAACCGACATAGATGATAGCAGAATATCCATTCAGGAACCAATGCTCTATCCTAACCCTGCCTTCGGCGATGCAAAACTCGTAGTTGACACAAAGACAGGCGGAACACTTAGTGTTTCTGTATATTCCACAAGTGGTAGACTCGTTGCAAGCAACAACATTGTAGCAACCTCTGGTCGCAATAGCATCTCTATCCCTGCGCAGCAGAAAAGTATGTATGTTGTGAAGATAGAAGGATGTGGAGTGAAGAAGTCAATCAAGTGGATGTGTAATGGTGGTGTGGGTTCGGCTAACCTCTCCCTCTCTGCCTCAGTTCCTACGCTATCTCCTGACTTTACAGCCCCACAGCTTGACCATACGTTTGCCATAAGCGCACTGTCTGATGCTGATATTCCAACGGTTAATACCATGTTTTTCAAAAAAGGGGATAAGCTCAAATTTACTGCAAAATATGGATCTCGTACATCAATCGTCTATCAGCAGCCAGAGCGTACGCATACTGTCACCTTTGCAATGTACGAGTGTACTGATGCAAATGGATATGATTATCCAATCGTAGAAGCAGGTGGTTTGCTTTGGATGGCAGAAGACCTCAAATATGCTAATACAGAAGGTGTCAATTTGTGTTCGTCAAGTGATGAATGGGCAAAAAGCACAAGTTCTATGCGCGTAGCATACGAAAACTTCAAGAATGTCAATTCTGATAAGGGAGCGTTCTTTACTCCACAGGCAGCAACAGAATCTCTGCCTGAAGGTTGGAGATTGCCTACTGCAAACGAACTCTCTGAAGTCGGCAAGATGCTTGGTGGTATGGAAGAAGCAGGTTCTGCTCTTATGACCAGCAGTAATGATAGAAGCAGATATGTAGGAGTAAATTTACAGGCAGACGGATGCATTAATCCTGATGGTGATTTTAATGGTGTGGGTTCTAAAGGATATGTAGTGACAAAGAGTACAGTAAACTCAAAGCATATCTTCATGTTAATGGAAAATGGTCAGGATGCCGCAACACTTGATGTAAGAAATGGAGCCGATACAGGTTATGGTTTCCGCATCCGTGGTGTACGCCCTGCTATAAGTGCGTACAGCAATATGATCTCGTTCATGAAGAGCAATAGCAGTCTTGGCAACACATCGGATAATGGGGCTGACAATGGCTTCTTCTTTGACACCCCATTGGGAGATAATTGCGTGTTTGAAAGCGGACAGAAGGAACTTGTATATAATCTTGATTCAGAAGGAAAAGTCACTACAGTCCTTGGAAGTGTAGAAGTAAAAAGTGCACAGAAGGGGGTTATAATAGCGGATGAGTTAAAAAACAAAAACACTATTAGCGAGAATTCTAAATACAACTATCTTAAAAAGATTGTCGGTCAGAAGAATAATGTTGGTCGTGAGAACACGGTAATAGCATATTGGAACAAGGAAATTAAAGATGATTGGTCAAATGTTGACGGAAAGTCAGATGTCCTTTTGTATGTGTATGGTGATTTGACAGAGAACTATGCAGAGTTGAAGAGTCTCTCTATACCAGACTTTGAAATGCCAAGCGAAGCTGACGAAATGAGTAATGGCGCTTTTAATTTCTTCGATTCAAAGAAGAGTTATGAGAACAAGAAAGGTGTAATCAACCCTGCAATAGAATTGTATGGTGAACATTTGAAATTGAAGTCTGCGGATTTGAACAATGATGGTATAGGAGAAATTATAGTCGGTGTCGGTGCTAAAGTGGCATTCCTGGATGGAGCAACTTATGAGACCATAACTACAAAGGATTATGGTGAGAATGTTGATGTTCGAGTGACTATTGGTGATTTTGATGGAGATGGAAACAATGATGTTGTTTTCATGTATTTCGAAAAGGGCAATTATGAGAAAGTGAATTTAGAGGTTTATTGCGAAGGCTTAGAGAACCTTAATAATGCAGCAACTCATACATTCAACTATCAAATAGATCTTGGTCATATAAATAAAAATTGTCCTATGGATGTTGCTATTGGTGATGTCTTGGGAGACGGAAAGGCAAATATTGTATGTTTCGAAAAAACTGCTGCTGTTGATAACTATGCGAAGATACAGGTCTTAGGCATGAATGCGAAAGGGGAATTGTGTGTTCTGAATGAATTGAAAGGAAAAACAAATATTGATTATCGCGATAGTAAGCATAATGATGTTATATATTTTGCATGTTTAGGAAATTGTGATATCGTACTTCCACATTTCAGAGGTATGGCTATGCCTGCCGATATATTTGTTGGTAACACTTGCTGGCGATATGAGAACGAAAAGTTTGTGGAAATCCAAATGCCAGAGAATTTGACATACGTGCCATCTGGTAATATTGCCTTGAGGAATGTGGATGGAGTTAAGGAAGAAGTTGTTTATAATGATGTTCAAATCAGCTATTGGGAGTTATCGAGGACATCTTACGGCGTCCACGAGTTGACTGCAACCCCTATGTCGATTAATTATGATGGAACTGCACTTGTTGCTTCACATTTATATAACGATGGTAAAATCGGATTGCTTTCTCCTGCAGAAGAAGTGAAAACAACAGGTGGTATTACTTCTTCTACTATAGGTAGAATCAAACCTAAGCTTTCAAAATTCAGTTACCCTGCGTTCACTACAGTTGCCTCAAAAGATGTAGCTCGTAATTATCGTTATGTAGGCTTCCATGAAGGCTTTACAGAACCAAGTATCTATGCGCTCATTTCCGCACCTCCATATTTCGAAGGTTATGACTATCCTGCAGAACCATCAACTACATGGGGAAAAAGTAGCTCTACAGGCGATGGCGGTGGAAGAAGTTCATCTAATAGTGCTTCGGTAATAGTTGGATTCGAACAGGATATCAATGTGTTCTTCACAAAGGCTGCTTCCATTGATTTTGAAACGGAACTGAAGTATGCTTATACTTTCGGAGAAGAAACTACAGAAACTATTGAGTATGGTAAGGAGTATTCTGCAATCTTTAGTGATGTGGCAGTTGTTCAGATTACACCTTATGCAATCTATAACTATGAGTGTACTACATCTGCCAATCCTGATGAGATAGGAACACAAATAAGTATCTGTGTTCCAGACAAACCTCGTACAATGCCTCTCAACCTTGAAGACTATATGCTTATGCGTGGTGATAGTCCTGAGATTCCTGACCTGTCAAAAGTATTCATCCATACTCCTGGTGATCCGTTTAGCTATCCTAATTCCCCTGATAAGATTATTTCTAACTATGGAAGGTCAGGTATCCTTTGGGGAACAGGAAGTCCAAACAAGTGGGAAGATACAGGTTCTGGTGGTACGACATCACTTACAATTACAGTAAGTGAAGAAACCAATACAACAAGTGAAAACTCATTTGACCTTGATGTGAAACTTGTGACAGGTGCAGCAGGTGTTAAGGCAGGCTTCGGTTATGGTCATGGTGAGACATGGCAAACTTCACATACAGAAGGTACAGGTCATACATACAGCGGTACAGTTGCTGGTCCTACTCGCATCACTGACGGGCTTAAAAACTTCAGCTGGAACCTCTGCAAGTTCAATTATGAACTCGCAGGCCAGAAGTTCCCAGTTATCTATTATGTAGTAAGGCATTAAGTTAATTGCTAATTAAATATAAAGAGGCTGTGTCTGTTACTTTTGACACAGCCTCTAAAATGCTACCAAATAATAGAGCCCCAACGTGGGCGACATCCTATAAACTTCACTGAATATAACAGGATGTCGCCCACGTTGGGGCTTGATTTTTGTCTTGCTTAAACGTAGGGAAATTTCTGATAAAAACACCCCAAAATAGACGTTGTTTTAGCCGCGTTTCTTTCTCGTTGACTATCAGTGAGTTACATAAAAGGCTATGAAACGCCTTGCGAATCAATAGGAAACGGCGACCGAATCAATAGGAAACGGAAGGCGAATCAATAGGAATCGCAACGCGATGGAATCTACGACTCAAAATGTTCCCTTATCGCCCTGCGCAATAATCGCCTTTTATTGTCACATGCTTTCAGGTCAACGAAGAACGGTGTCGCTATAGTCTTGTCGATGGTAATCACCTTGTCGAACACATACCACTCCACATTCCAGCGATGCTCCTCAAGTTCCTCGTCCGTCTCCACCTTGCTTCCGGTTACAATTCCGTAGGCATACAACCTGTCGCTCTGAGCAAGATAGACGATGTCACCGGCCTTAAGTGTACGGCAAAAGTGCCAGTATGAGCCGTTTTTACTATCGTGAGTAGATGAGCGTTCCATGTTGTAGGCACGCTTAAACTGGTCGATGTTGCGGTATTTACTGCTTGACACCTCCTTCGAGGCGACTGGAGCATGATGGGTGAAACGTGCTCTCGCCACCTGATGGTCAATCATGTCGCTCAAATAGTAATCTACAAGATTCAGTACCCATTCGCGTCTGCCCTCCCTGAGGGCTGCTGGCATCTCGCTGATTGTTTCTGTTGCAGGATTTGTTTCTGTCTGCATGGTTGTTGTATTATCAATGTTCGTACTTGTGGTTATGTTTTCTGCGTACTCAGTTTCTGTTTCCGTCGGGATGTATCTTTGTACCAAATAATCCGTCCATTCCGTACATATCTGTCCGTGATAGTGCTCGCGGAAGAGGTCGAAGAGAGCCTCGAAGGTGATGTAATGGAACGTTTTGCGGCCCTCCGGCGTCAGTTTGCTTTCGTATGCTTTGAGAGCACCAACGTGATTGTCAGTAGAATGGAAATGAGAGTTGCACGAAGGGTAAACCGTTACCGAGTCATACAAGTCGGCCTTATGTTTCAGTTTCATTGAAATCGCCAGCATGTGGTTTCGCCAAATCTGTATGTACTCCGGCGAATTGAACTGTTCCGTGTCTGAATCCAGGAAGCAACCGCTATGTTTTGTGGTCAAAGAATACGATGAAATGGGGCTTTTTATCCTCTCAAGCTCACTTTTCGATATCTTGTAGCCCTGCTCCGTGTATTTCGTTTCGATTCCGATGATGCCCACTTTCCCATCGGTCGTGAGGTAACGGACGTATGCGTCGAATGCCGTATTGTCGTCAAGCGTCTTAGGATTGTATTCTATCTGCCATTCCGTTATTTTACTGATATCTTCACGGTCAGTAATTATCTTCAGCACATTGATAGCCGCCTGCTTGTCTTCCATCATCGGTACGAAGATGTTCCAGGGGATATTTTCGCTGCGAAGCATATCGTTCATCAGGTCATGAGATGCCGGTATCCTTCCGAATCGGTGGCAGAGAGACTGCCGAATCTGCCGATGGAATGCCGGAACGAAATTCATCAGCCCTGCGGCATCATGATCCGTCAGGTGCGTTGTGTCAGTAACGGTGCGCTTGCGCAGCAGAAACTGCTCCTCCGTCTCGTTCGATGCACGGTGAGTTCGAGGATTTTCGCCCATCGGAAGTTGTAGCACATGCTCCCGAAACCATGCCTGATGCCTGCGGCAGATGCTCTTGAATTGATCGTCGTATTTATTCATATTGCTTGATTTCTATTGCATGTTATACCTTTTTGCCATCTTGTTTATCTCGTCGCTGAGCATCTCCCGCAGTTCCAGAGGCTCCAGAACTTCAATCTGATTGCCCTGACGCAGAAGCTCCGTTATCAGTTCCGGCGTGATGCACAGCCGATAAACGAAGTCAGAATAGCCATCTTCGGTTGCGATTTCCTCTTGCGAATGGTGCAGCGGAAGCGACCTCATATACTCCGTTCGCTTACCAAACGTGCGTATCTTTATGCGCTTTGCGTCCTGCCGTTCGTCAGCAAAAACACCGATGAAATCGCGGTAAAATGCCTCCGGATTGAACGATTCGGGCAGTGAAAACTGCTGTTCGGTGATACGCATCAGATACGTTCTGTCCAGCGCAACATGCCTTACGCCCTGCTTTTCCTCTATCCATCCAAGTACGTACCATCTCAGGTTGTGCATCCTCAGGCAGTAAGGCGAGAGGTGGTAGATAGAAGTACTGTCCGAATAGTACGACTGATACCTCACCTCAAGCACCTTTCCCATTCGCATTGCCTCTACGGTTATGTCAAGATGCTGTGTTCCTCCCGGCACGTTGTCCAGCAAAACACGGTCGCTAAGGTCCTCAATTTTGTTCAGCATATTGTTTATGGCGATCGCATTAAGCTGCCATCGTTGTACCATATCCCTGTTGTTCCTGTCCGTTTTCCTTATGAAATACCTGTATTCACCCCCCGACTCGCAGTCGATGTTTATGTTGAACGCCTTCTGGATAGCCTTCTTGTGTTCGATGAACGTGCGCCTGCTGAGGTGTGAACCATCGTTCAGTCTCGACCGTTGCCATAGTTCGTCGAGTTCCGACAGCGACAGTCGCCCGTATTTTTCCAGCGTGTTTATGAGCCAGAGATACCTTCTGTAAGTCTTAGTTTCCATCTGTTGTATTTTTTGTTCGATATGTTTCTTGGTCGCTGTTGTCAACCGTTAGAGGTTAACATATAACTAGGGTGCCCAGTAGTCAGTAAAGATTTTTAGTCTGATTTTCAGTAAAGATTTTGAGCGAAGCGACCACAATATCGATGCCTTATATTATTTTTAGATAGATTTTTAGTCATGATTTTAAAATCTAAACTGAAAATCATACTGATAATATTTTGATGATTATATTTAGATGGTCGAAGCATAGCTTCTCAAAATCTTCACTTAAAATCATACTGAAAATATAAACTAAAAATGGAACAGCATATTGGACCCCCTAACATACAACTAACCATTCTACGTTTTTCCGCTTGCAAAGGTACAAAATGGGTGTGCAGAAATCATGCACATGTGCAAAATAGTTGCTCAAAAGGTAAGGAATGCGTGGTATTTATTGATGTTTGTCAAGGTTTTGTTGATGTTTTGAAGATTTCATAAGACACAAAAGACACGGAGATCATAGAGATTTTGGGGTACCATTCAGAATGCAATACGCTGCATAGTACTTCAAAAAACTCTGTGATCTCCGTGTCCTCGGTGTCTCAGTGTTAAAAAAATCTGGTGTGCTGATTAGTTATCAATCGTGCTTGTCATACACAACAACTTACTCATACTCAAAGAAATCCTTGAACCACTTGAGTTCCTGGTATGCCTGCTTCATGTCGCTCGCATCAATGTCGAACGTCTTGTCAAGCACTTTTGGATTCTGTTTCAGCGAGTGAGAGAACAACCAGTCGTACGTTTTCTGCAGATAGAACATGCGAGCCAGTATGCCGTGCGAACCGTTTGGAATCCAATCGTAGCGCAGAAGGTCAGTCTTCGTGTTCTGTTCCAGATACTCCACCACACGCTTTGATGCCGAAACAGGGACAGCACGGTCGGCAGTGCCATGCATAATCCAGAACGGAAGCTTCGAGAGTCCGTCCATGTTCTTCAGCGAACAACCGCCACACAGCGCCATGCCAGCCGCCACTTTCTCCGGATAAGTGCCACAGAAGTCCATCGTTCCGTAGCCACCGAGACTCATTCCGAGCACATACACACGCGTCTGATCCACGTTATAGTGCTGCTCAACCCACTCCAGCAGGTTGTTGATTCTCTTCGGACTCCATGCGCCACCAGGGTTTTGCGGCGCCATCACTATTGCCGGCACCACCTTTCCCTTGTTTATAGCATCCACGACACCATATTTCAGCACCGTGTTCAGGTTGTATCCGCAGAGGCTACGGCCATGAAGGAAGATGATGATAGGCGAAGGATGGCCGACCGGCTCATAGTCTTCAGGAGTGTAAAGCCAGAAGTTATATCCCTCAGCCACAACGCTATAGTGCGACTCCAGCTTGCCTTTCGTCACCTTCTGAGCAAAGGCGACGGTGGTGCTAAGCATTGCTATTGCAAAAAGTATAGTGATGATTTTCTTCATAATCTGATTGTTGATTTTAATAACATTTCAGGCAAAGGTACTAATATTTATTGACATTATTATATATATGTTACTTTTTTTAGTGTAATTTTTATTTTTTTGTGGGAGAGAGGGTATGTAACTTCTCATGAACACTGCTTTTTTTTAACACAGAGGCACGGAGAGCACAGAGGACACGGAGTTTTTAGAGTACTATGCAGCACGTTCTAACCCCGAATGGAACTCAAAGAATCTCTGTGAACTCTGTGAACTCAGTGTCTCTGTGTTAAAAAAGACAAGGGACCTGAGTAGATAAGAGAGTATTCTTTACTATTAAAAAGTATTAAAAAACCATGCACAGTAGTTTGTATCTAATTTATTATTAATATCTTTGCTCCAAAATGTACGCGTATAATAACAAAAACATACAAATATGAAAAAGAGACTATTATTAACCATGATGGGCGTGATGATGACTGTCATGTCATGGGGACAAGTGGTAAGGATTGGAGTAAACTATTACTTCAGCTTTGCACAAGCATGGAGAGACCAGAAAACAAACCAGACAATCACACTGCTCAAGGATGTCGAACTCGACCAGAGCTATGAGGTTACCTATTCCAGAAAGATAGACCTCAACGGGCATAATCTCAAGCTTAGCGATGATGCCAAGCGCCAGTATCTGTTCTATGTAAGAGGAGCAGGAGACATCACCATCGAGAACGGTAGCCTTACCAATAACTTCACAGGCGCCACCAGTGATAACAACGAAATTCAGCGTGGCATCAACTTCCTCTCGCCAGGCATACTCTGTGCATACGATGGCGGAGAAGTTTGGCTGTCTGAAGTAGTACTGGAAGGTGGTGTCGATCAACTCTATGCAAGAAGTGGCGGTAAAATCCATACCACCTACTGCCGCATGGCAACCAAGACAGCATCCCTCCTCAACAGCGTCATGGTAGGCAGCCAGGGCATTTATACGTCTTACCAGGATACGTTTGACGACTATTCTAAGTTCGCCTGCATCAATGTTGGTGCCGGTGGTCAGGCCTCTGTCAATGAGACAACGATATGCAATGCGCAGAGACATAGCGCCATCAACAACGATGGTTTGGTGGAAATTAATACCAGCGAAGTCACCTGCGGCGTTATCGTCAACCAGAAGTCTGCCAATATGCACATAGCAAACACCCTCATTGCGGACAAGGACGATGCCGTATATAGCAATCCTTTGCTTGACAACTATGGCACTTTGACCATCACCGACTCGCCAATGTATCCCGGTTGTACGCAAATCAAGGGAAAGACCACCAGCAGCGTGGTGTGCAACAGGCAGTTTGCCACAATGTACATCAGCAGCAAGTGTACCGACGGTGTGCGACCAGTTATCACTGCATATCAGGGTGTTGGCCTGCAGAACGATGGTGAGGCACAAATAAACCACCTCGGCATCTATTCCCTTGGCACAGCCATACAATGTGGCGAGGGCAATGTGAACCTCCATCTTGCCGACAACAGCGTCATCAAAGGCAATGAGCACTGTCTCGTGGCAAATGCTACGGGCAGGATAACTGTGTGGGACAGCGGACGTTTTGTAGGCACAATGAGCGAGACCGACGGTGGTCGTGTTGTGCTCTGTGGCGGTGTATATACCGAGAATCCTATTGATTATATACAAAGTGGAGGCAGTATCACGTCATATCCTGATGGCATGCCAGAATATCCTGACCATGTCTATAAGTATAAAATGGTTCTTGACCCTTCAGTCTTCTGCGTGGCCATTAACGACCGTCTGTATGCCAGTCTGGAAGATGCACTTCTGGAAGTAAAGTCTGGCGAGACCATCAAGTTGCTCCGAAGCGTAACTGTTGAGGATCCTGTCACCATCACGAAGAACAACGTGACGATAGACATGAACAATAACACTATACAGCTTTACTACAGAGCGGGCAGAATGGAAGAAAGCGTCCTGAACGTAAGCGCCAATAACTTCCACCTCGTCAACGGTTTCTTGGGCGATAATTTGGCCAAGTGTGTCGTAATCGTTGAATCTACAGCAAAAGGTGCTGTCTTCGACGATATCTACTTTCATGGGAGTGCCACTGCTATGATATGCGAAGGCGAAGCAACGTTCAGTAAAGTCATTTTCAATAAAGTCACTGACACATGGGTGAAGATTCGCGGCAACGGTCAGGTAAATTATGACAGACAGGAGGACGACAGACTTGTAATTAATACCGTCAGCGCGGATGTTACGGTTAACGAGTGCTTCGTCTTGGAGGACAATGCTAAGTTTGTATTGTCCAACGCCCAGATAAACCGTCTGACGAACAATGCCATGTTCGTACTCAAGGACCAGTCGCAGTTGGAACTCAATAGCGTTGTCCTTGGAGACACACCATGCAAAGTGTTCTCCATGACCGGTACACCTACTGTCAACCTGAACAATACATACATCTTCGTCAGCAAGTCGGAGACAGCCACTGCCAGCTCGAACATGATGGAACTCGCTGGCAATGTCACTCTTAACAATACTTCCATTCAGGACACGAACACCATGGGCAATACGCTCTATTTCCAGAACGGTTCCCTGAAGCTCACCGGCGAGAAGACAAAGATAGAATCAGCATCAACCGCTGTCAAGGCGGTAAATGGCGTTACAGATTTCCGTTGCGGATTGATCAAGGGTAATACAGCCATCAGTGCCGCTGGCTTAGCATATATTAATGTCTTTAAGGCTTACGTATTTGGTAAGTTGCAGGAGAGTAACAGTGGTTCAATCATCGTCTTTGGTGGAAACTATAACGAAAACCCTAACAAATATCTTGCATCCGATAGGGCAGTGCGCATTACCAATCCGTACAGCCCATACCCATACGAAGTGTATAGCACAGAAGACGCAGAGCACTATTACTTAACTATCGGAGGTGAGGAAGTTACTTCGCTTAACTGCAACGACATCCTCGGCGACGGCAGGGTAAGCTATGATCCAGAGACAGAGACTCTGACGCTGAACAACGCAGTCATTCCAGATACTGATGACGGAACTTCAAGCTTTGGCCTCATGGATGGATATGGCATCAAGATAAAGCTCATCGGCAACAGCACCGTTGAGGGCGTAACGGAGCTCAACGAAGCATACTTCATCGGCAATGGTTCACTGACCCTTAATGACTATGTATATGTCAGCAGAGGCATGTACATTGAGGATGCACATCTCATTGTAAATGTTCCTGGTAGCACTTATAGGGATGACCCTGCCAACAAGCGCGCTATGTACTTTGACGACAGAAACAACGACTCACACCTCGTCATCACCGGCAAGGGCAGCCTTGAAGTTACTGCCAAGACACGTGCCATTGAGAATCTGGATCGTCTGCAGTTAGGCAACAACATTGCCATCCTCAATGCTGATGTGGTGTATGACAGCAATAAGAAGATGTTTGTTACAACAACTGACGAAGACGTTAATGAACTGGAGATAGGTTATGTACAACCTGCCAGCTATGGTCTGACCATCGATGGCCAGACAATCAATGCGGACAATCTCTCTGTTGACTTCGGCAATGGCGGCACAGCCACATACAATCCTGATACCCACACCCTCACATTGTGGCACATCGACTGCACAGGCAATCAGTCCAACAACTACACTTTCCTGAGATATGAGGGCGAAAACGTACTGACCGTCAAATGCTATGGTACTAACACTATTAATAATGCACGCATCAGCCTCACGGGCGAGATGACGCTGATTGGTCAGGGCGATGCCGAACTGATTCTCGATAAAAACGACTTCTTGCCATATTACCTCGACAATGCTGGTATCTTCATCGTGTCGAGTGGTGACTATAACAATAGACTCAACATCATGAACCTCAGCGTCGATATAAGCAATTACACCTATGGCATCATGGGCTGTCGCGCTACTGACTGTTACCTCACGTTGGAAAATGCCACACTGAACATCAACTCTACAGATGTTGCAGCGGAGAACATCTTCGAACTGAGCATGACCGGATGTAGCATCGTCACACCAAACGTAGTTTACGACAGCGATGCCCGTACATTTGTTAAAGACAATGGCTACGCTACAGCAAACCTCAGAATTGTTTCAGCCAAGCAGATTGCAACAGGAATCACTACCATCACCACTGCTTCTGATCGCAGCTACGACCTGATGGGCCGCCCAGTGACTGACAGTTACCGTGGCATCATCATCCGCAACGGTAAGAAGTATCTTGCGAAGTAGTTGATAGAATACAAGAGGCAGGAGACAACATATCTCCTGTCTCTTTTTTAAATAAGTATATACTTGATTTTTGTCAGTAAATATACAAAAAAGTGATAGATTGTAGGGAAAAGATAAAGTTTTTATACAAAATGTTGCATAAAATCAAAAAAATGTGTAACTTTGCAACCGAAAGATTAAAATATAGGTAAAAAGTATAAAACTTAAAAACTTAACAAACAAATGAAAGCAGCTGAAGTACTGGAAAACCTTAAGCGTCGTTTTCCAAATGAGCCAGAGTATCATCAGGCAGTAGAAGAAGTTCTCGGTACAATCGAGGAGGAGTACAACAAGCACCCAGAGTTTGAGGCAGTAAACCTCATCGAGCGTCTCTGTATTCCAGATCGCGTTTATACATTCCGCGTAAACTGGGTTGACGATAAGGGTCAGATCCAGACAAACATGGGTTACCGTGTACAGCACAACAACGTTATCGGCCCTTACAAAGGCGGTATCCGTTTCCACTCTTCTGTAAACCTCGGTATTCTGAAGTTCCTTGCATTCGAGCAGACATTCAAGAACTCACTCACTACACTCGCTATGGGTGGTGCTAAGGGTGGTTC
>JAZUKC010000024.1:0-20792 GCA_045643065.1 Prevotella sp. | reverse complement strand
ATCAATACAAAGTATGCACGGATAGCATCACGTTGATGGTGTCCATTAAAGGCAATAGATTTGGCATAACCAATCAAGATGGAGTGCTTAACTATACTGGGGAAGCACCAGATACCACTGACCCGCATCGCATTCGAATCTTCAGTTAAAAGAAAACATAGCGAAAATTGGAGGGCGTGAGCAGCATTTTGAGTGGTCAACGAATCAGACTCTGGGATAATATGGGTAAATCATTGAAACTGATACTTGCATCAGCTCTGTGTATGCTGGTTTCCACTGCATGCGGTGGAAACTGCAAGAAAGAGATTGATGCGAATGAACAAACAACGACAAACGTTAAAACAGTTATGGCAAAAGACGGAAAGGCAATTGTAGTGTTCTTCTCGCATGCAGGAGACAACTACGCAGTAGGTAACATCGAAGTGGGCAACACGAAGATTGTGGCCGACTACATCACAGAATTGACGGGCGCTGAGCAGTTTGAAATTGTCACCCACAAGTACGACGTGATGGCTTATACACCACTCATCAATCTGGCAAAGGAAGAGGCTAAGAACGGTGAGTTGCCTGAATATGAAGGTGACATCGACCTAAACAAATACGACACTGTGTTTATTGGTGGCCCCGTATGGTGGGGCACTTATCCTCAAGTAATGTTTACCTTCTTCAAGAAACACGCTAATGACCTGAAAGGCAAGACAGTCATCCCTTTCACCACTCACGAAGGTTCAGGATTGGCCAACTGTGTAGAGGATGTGAAGGATGCATTCTCTGGTGCAAATGTTATAAAGGGCTTCAGCATCTATGGTCACGAAGTGCGTACGGAAAAGAAAAAGGTCGAGAAGTGGTTGAATGGTTTAGGATATTAACGACGAATAATATGGAATACATAAAACTGAAATGATAATCAAACAACAATGAAACAAGTATCAGTATTAGTAGGTGCTGGCAGTATCGGACAGGCTATTATCCGTCGTGTGTCGGCTGGTAAGCACATTGTGCTGGCAGACTACTCCATAGAGAATGCTCAGCGAGCAGCAAGGACATTGGAAGATGCAGGATTTGAGTGCTCAACTATCCAATGTGACCTTGGTTCAAAAGGGGACATCCTGAAATTGGTGGGGTTTGCCACCAACAAGGGATACGTAACGAATGTTGTGAATGCCGCTGGTGTGTCACCTTCACAGGCTCCCGTAGCTGAGATCCTTCGCGTTGACCTTTATGGAACAAGTGTTCTATTGGAAGAGTTCGGCAAGGTGATTGCAGAGGGTGGATCAGGTGTGATTATCTCGTCACAGAGTGGTCATCGTCTGCCAGCCTTACTGCAGGAACAGAACGATGCTTTGGCCACAACTCCTGTTGACAAGCTGCTGGAGTTGCCGTTCCTGAAGGAAATCAACGACACACTGAAAGCCTATCAGTACTCGAAGCGTTGCAATGTGCTCCGCGTGATGTTCGAGGCTACCCGCTGGGGGCGTCGTGGTGCTACCATTAACTCAATCTCACCAGGTATCATCATCACACCATTGGCAAACGATGAATTGCATGGCCCGCGCAAGGATGGTTACCTGAAGATGATTGAGGGTATGCCAGCCCGTCGTGCCGGAACACCTGACGAAGTGGGCGATGTGGCAGAGTTCCTGATGTCCTCCCGTGGACGTTTCATCAGCGGTGCCGATTTCCTGGTTGACGGAGGTTGTACAGCCTCCTACTGGTATGGAGACCTACAATATTTACAAACCACACATTAATAGGCATGAAGAAACTATTGATAATCACACTCGCTTTTGCGCAGTTATGTACAAACAGACAAAAATAATCAATTCAAGACAATAACTGTTTATCTGTTATCTGTTTATCTGTTATCGGTACGAAAAGAGCCTCAACGGAACCGGGTGGAACTGTTGAGGCTTGCTTTTTTGTTGCGGTTTCTGTTAGCCAACCGTGAAGCCGAGGGCTGAGAGGATGGCGGTGAGCGTGGTGAGAACGATGTTGATTATCACGCTCCACTTATTCTTTTTCTCGTTCGTCATAATCTGTTGCAGGTTTATCATTCTCCTTATCCCTCCCTCTACGGGAGGTCAGGAGGGTCTTAATGTAACTCTCTATTCCGAAGATACTTCCGCAGTAGATAAGGATCTGGGCGAAGATGTAGAGGACGGAGTCGTGTATTTCGCCCGGAGGAGGTATCAGAAGGGCCACGAAGGCGAGGATGATACCGAAGGCAAGGAGCACGATGGCGGTCCATTCCTTTACGCCCATTCTACTCACGCGATGGGAGGAGAGCGAATTCTGAGTGTGTTGATACATAGGCCGATGGAATTTGAGACAGGAAGCCCCGAGTGAGTGTGTCGGTTCTCAGAATGGGGCTTCCATCCAATTAGTGAACGGTTCAGTTAAGAGAGATCGCCACTAAAGTCCTCGTTTCCGCCTCCACCCGAAGTGCCGTTTCCGCCGCCAGTAGGAGTGCTGCCACCGGTGTTGCCGCCCGAAGTGCCTCCATTGCCACCCGAAGGAGTGTTGCCACCACCAGGGTTATCATCTTCAGGATCCTCGATGTCGCTGTCGTCGGTCGAGGTGACGCGCTTCACGAGGTTGCCGTTGCGGTCGTAGCAGGTGATGCTGACGGAGGTCTCGGCGAGTTCCTTCTTGATGTCGCTGTTCGGGGTGAAGATCACGCGGCGCGAAGTGATGAGGTTGGCACCTACCTTGTTCACGTCAGCGACCGAGGTTGAGCGGAGGCCGAAGCGCATCGAACCAAGTCCCGGTACGGCTACGGAGTGACCTTCGGTGGCCCATGCCTTGATGACCTCGCCGATGGCGCCCCAAGCGGCATTGATTGCCCCCTTGTTGATACCCGATCGGAGGGCAGCTTCCTGAATTACCTTCTGGTCGGAAAGCTTGCTGTAAAGGTCTGCCTGGAGCACATAGGCGAACTTCTCCTGTCCCTTCTCGAACGATACGTTGCGCTCGATTGCTTTTACTTTGATTGCCATATTCTTATGCAGTTTTTTTACTTTCTCGTGACGCGGCAATTGTTACGTCGCGAGGGCACAAATTTTTGGGTGCAAGGCTCGTGCAAATGAGAGGAGAAGGAGCTCGCTTCTTATCCCGAGTACAGCCGAGGCTCGCGATGTCATTTTTGACAGCGCAAAGATACACCTTTTTTCGCGCCGAAACAAATTTTTTTGCCCCAAACTCGGGGTACTTTTCAAATCATTGCGAGTTTGTGGGAACAGAAATAACAGATAACAGATCAACAGAAGTTGAAAAAATATCCGAGCAGAATTTTATATAATATTTAATATTATATAACCTATTATTCTCCTTGATTTTCGATTTTGTTTAACTGTTATCTGTTCCGAACTGTTATCCGTTACACACTTCTTATGGTGTCACGAAACGTGACACCATCATTTCTGTCCTTTTATGGCATACAAACGTGCCACAGATACCAGATTTTGTTAAATTCAGCGTTAAAAGCGAAGCTCTTTGCACGTATTCCAAATATTTTTGCTAACTTTGTTGCCTAAATTGCGCATAATGCGCGCCTATACGTACATGAGCAAACAAGAGATTGACAAATCATACTTCCTCACCTTCTGCATCGAGCAGTTCAAGCAGAGCCGGGGCATCACGGGGGCAGAAGCCTCCGAGATCATCTTCTCGTCGGGCATTGCTGAATACCTGACAGACAACTTCGAAGTGCTCCACACCCAGAGCCGTCAGTGGCTGATGGAGGAGATTGAGGAACGACTAAAAGAACAGTAGCTATGAGCAAGATACGCATCTATCACGGCAGCCTTGAACAAGTGCCCGCGCCTGAGATTCGCCAACCCAATCGTACCCTCGATTACGGTTGTGGATTCTACACCACAACCAGCCTTGAGCAAGCCACCGACTGGGTCACTCGCCACAAGAAGGACAAGGAGAAACCTTCCTGCGGCTACGTCAACGTCTATGAAGTTGACCTCGATTCCGTGCGCTCTGCTCATTGTCTGTGGTTCGGTGAGCCGACCGATGAATGGGTGGATTTCGTCTATGCCAACCGCAACGACCGCACCTTCCGTCACGACTACGACTTCGTCTATGGTCCTGTAGCCAACGACCGTGTCTATGCCGCCTTTGCGCTCTACGAAGCAGGACTTCTCAACAAGCAGGAACTCATCGTCGAGCTCAAAGCCTATGAGCTAATCGACCAACTGCTCTTCCACACCCCTGCATCACTCCAATTCCTCACATTCATCCAGTCAATCGAGATACCGCTATGAATCTGAACATCACCCAACAGAACCTCCACCTCCTGCTCCCTGGCAAGATAACCACCCTCGCGCAGTTCTATGCCGGGGCATCACGGGGGCACCATGTTCGAAGCCATCCGTCACCTCTATGCCTCACCGCTCTACGAACGTCTGGCAGACGAGAGCACCAAACTCTGGCAGCTGGGAGCCACCACGCTGTATGGGGAGGTGGAGAAATAACAGAAATCAAGGTAACAGAAAATATAGCGCAAGATTATGAGCGATAATAACCATAAAATACAAATATTCAACGGCCAGAAAGTCCGTACCGCATGGAACGCGGACGAGGAGAAATGGTACTTCTCCATCGTGGATGTGTGCTGGGTTCTTGCAGAAAGCAAGGATTACCAGACGGCACGCAAATACTGGAACAAGTTGAAACAGAGGCTTGTTGAAGAGGGAAATGAAACGGTGACAAATTGTCACCAGTTGAAAATGCTTGCCAACGATGGTAAGATGCGCCTGACAGACGTAGCTGACCAGCAGCAGCTCTTCCGCATCATCCCCTTCGACTTCGCTCAGGGTAAACGCCAAATAGATAGTTATGGCATTTGTGTACATCCTAAAGCTTGCTAATGACCAATACTATGTAGGAAGTACTTACAATCTGCCACATAGAATACGTGAACATAATAATGGGCAGGACTTTTTTACGAGAAGATTCTTACCTGTTGAATTAAAATACTTTGAAGAATATGAAACAAAAGAAGAAGCCGCAAAACGCGAACGACAAATAAAAGGTTGGAGTCGCATTAAAAAGGAGAAACTAATCTCTGGCGAATGGGGGATCCAACATTGCGTTCATCCTGAGCTTGTCGAAGGAACAACCATGGAGCTTGCCCTGAACATGCTTGCCGAGGCAACCACCGTGGAACTCTCAAAGTCACAGAATCCAAAAGGTTTCCGACAGAGTGCGAAGGTTGCGCACGAAGGAGGAAAAATTGCTGGTGAGACACGTGCCAAGATTGAATCACAAACAGGTCGCTCCATTGTCTCAAAGGAGAGAGCCTCCGACTATCTCCCACCAGCCGACCGATGGGAGTCGCTGCCGGAAGATGATAAGGACAAATAACCGACGGTGTGGATTGCTTCCCTTCGATAAACTCAGGACAAGCTCACTCAGCATAAGTTCAAGTACAGCGTGAAGAAAGAAAATAGTATGAACAACAATGAAGAACGTGACGAACTGATTAACGTCACCATACGAACAAAGAGGCGAGACGCTGAGGAAATCAAGAGAATCCTTGGCGATGTGGGTTCTATGCAAACATGTTGTGTAGAACTCCAGTGCTTTCTTTGTGACATCATGGAGACAAAACTTACGTTGCTCAAGCCATTGTATCCTATTCTTGCTGAAATCTGCTCTTGCTTTTACCTCCAGAAGAACATGGCTGCTGTCACGCTCACTAACCATCTGCTCGAATCAGCTATTAAGTTCGCGCTGGTTTTCAAGGAGGGGAATGGCAAGACCTTTGATGATCCGGCAAAGATGGATACCCTATTTGAAGAGGAATGCAAGATGTACATGGGCAAAGATTTGGGCATAAACATCAAAACACTCTTCGACAAGGGTATGATAACGGAATCACAAAAACGTCGTCTGATTCACCTGAAGAACCTTTATCGCAACCCTTATTCACATGCCTCCAATAACGCTTTGGTGAATACTGCGAGCACGCTGATTGTCTGTGGTGATTTATCCAATCCTTCCTACATAGAAGAAAGGCAGGCAAAGGTGGCATACAATCCCTTGCTCATGGTCAATGCTCGCATTGACTTCATCAATCGAACAGGAATCAGATACTTCCAAGAGGTTGTGAACCTCATTAAGCAGCTGGATAGTCAGCTTCATCAAATTTACGAAAAGAAAAAATAACGAACGAGAATATGAACAAGCAACAACTTGCTGCAAAAATATGGGCTTCGGCCAACAAGATGCGCTCCAACAAGATAGAGGTGCAGGATTATAAGGATTACATCCTGGGCTTCATCTTCTACAAATATCTGTCAGACACGGAGGTTAAGAAACTCCGTGAGATAGGTATGGATGACGATAGCATGAAGGAGAAACTTGTGCCATCGAACAAGGACCTGGTGAAGTACTGTAAGGACAACTTCGGCTACTTCATCAGTTACGACAACCTTTTCTCTACGTGGATCAAGAAGAAGCAGGACTTCACCGTCAAAAACGTATCGAATGCACTCTCCGCTTTTAGTCGCAATATACAGAACGCTTACAAGGGAGTTTTCAATAATATTTTCAACACGCTCGAAACAGGCCTTAGCAAGTTGGGCGAGACAACTGGCAGTCAGACGAAATCCATCAGCGAGCTTATACACCTCATCAAGGACATCCCGACTGACAATCGACAAGGGTACGACGTACTTGGCTTTATCTATGAGTATCTGATTGGTAAGTTTGCAGCCAACGCTGGCAAGAAGGCAGGTGAGTTCTACACTCCTCATGAGGTAGCAGTACTTATGGCAGAGATTGTGGCTGAGCATCTGAAAGACCGTGACCACATAGACATCTATGACCCAACGAGCGGTTCGGGTTCTTTGCTGATAACCATAGGTAGTGCGGTGAACAAGTATCTGAAAGGCGAAAACAAGGTGAAGTATTATGCCCAAGAGCTGAAAGAACCTACCTACAACCTCACGCGAATGAACCTTGTGATGCGTGGCATACAGCCAGAGAATATTATCACGAGGAACGATGATACTCTTGGTCAAGACTGGCCGATGATTACCGAGCGTGGCACTTACAACCTAATGCGAGTGGATGCAGTAGTTAGCAATCCTCCTTATTCTCAGGAATGGAATGTAAAGGCAGGTGACCCACGTTTCAAGTTAGGACTTGCCCCAAAGTCAAAAGCTGATTATGCATTTCTTCTTCACTCTCTGTATCATTTGAATCCTGATGGCATTATGACGATTGTGTTGCCAACGGGTGTGCTTTATCGTGGTGAAGAATATGAAATCAGAAAGAATCTCATAGAAAGAGGACATCTAGAAACCGTGATTGCCTTACCAGAAAATCTCTTTTACGGAACTGGAATCCCGACAATCATCATGATACTTCGACAGAAGAGAGAGGCTGATGATGTGCTGTTTATTGATGCAACTAAATGTTGCCATAAGCCAGGAAAGAAGAATGAACTTCGAGCGTCAGACATTCGCAGAATCAAGGATGCTGTGATTGAAAGAAAACGCATACCTAATTTCTCAGAGCTCGTCACAAAGGAGGTTATTCGCGAGGAAAATGATTACAATCTTTATATTCCTCGCTATGTAGCTTCATCCGAACCAGCTGAGCGGGAAGACCTGTATGCTCACATCTTTGGTGGCATACCAAATGCGGAACTGAACGCCTTTGCCGACTACTGGAGCGAGTTCCCGACTTTGCATGACGAACTGTTCACAACAGATGATTCTCTCTATTCATCCGTAAAGGCGAATGATATTCCAAGCACGATTACCAACAACTCAAACGTACAGGCTTTCGCACAACACTATGCAGCGGCATTTGAAGGTTTCGACAATCTGCTTTGCGAACGACTGATCAATGGCATGGAGGAACTGGACACAGCCAACGAATTGACTGTGCTCAGCAACGAGATGTTCAGCCGTGTAGAACCTTTTGCACCACTCGTTGACAAATACAGTGTATATCAGATACTGGACAATCATTGGTCAACCATTGCCACCGACATAGAAATCATCCAGACAGAGGGCTTTGATGCCACTCGTCAGGTAGATCCCGACATTCAGGTGAAGACCAAGAAGGACGGCACAGAAGAGGAGGTCAACAAGGGATGGGTAGGTCACATCATTCCCTTTGACCTTGTGCAGCGTACGTTGCTGAAAGACGAAAAGGAGGAGTTGGATGACTGCATCGGTCGTTTGGAGAACACCGTTGCCGGTTACTCTGCTGTTATGGATACACTGACCGACGAAGAACAGGAAACCTACCTGAATGAGGATGGCGATGCCTTCGACATGGACAAAGTGGCAGACGGCTTAGACGAACTGCTTTCGGCAATAGAGACACCCGAAATCAAGAAGCTGCAAGGCTACCTAAAGGTGCTTGACAAATCAGGTAAGAAGGCAGACAAACTTGCCTACATCGAGAAAACAAAGGGTGTAGATTGGTCAGCAATGGCAGCAGCAAAGGATGGTACATACAACAAATCAACAGTAGAGAACCGCATTTTCTCTTTACGTTCAGCAACGGAGTTTGATGAAGAATCGACGGAGTACAAGTTGGACAAGGTGCTAAGACTCTCTTTTGACGAAAAGGCTTTGAAACGTGAAGTAAAAGACCGAACCTTCGCCCTTGAAGCACACACCATAGAAACTATACAGAGTTTGAGTGATGAGGAGGTTCTTGAACTGCTCGAACTCAAGTGGATTACACCATTGTGCGAAGACATTCTTACCGTTCCGGGCACAATTGTTCAGTCATTTACCTCCTGCATGGTGGAGCTGACCGCCAAGTATGCAGAGACACTTCATCACATCAACACACAGATTGCAGAAGCAGAATCAGCTCTTGCCGAAATGCTGGGTGATTTGCGTGGTGACGAGTACGACATGGCTGCCATTCGCGAACTCCAGCAGATGATGAGAGGACACGTTGGTAGTGACTGCATAGAAACTCTGTATAAGCTTTGCAATGACAAGATGTTTGCAAAGAGCGGGGAGCGTGTGCCTAAAGTTAGATTTACTGGATTTGATGGGGCTTGGAAGGAAAAGAAAATATCTGATGACTTTGACATCCTTAAAAACAATTCTTTACCAAGAGCAGAATTGAATTATACAAATGGTGAAGTAAAGAATATCCATTATGGCGATGTGCTCATAAAATTCGGTTCTTGTATAGACGCGAAAACAGATTATATTCCGTTCATTACCGACTCAATAATAGCACAGAAAGCATCAGTAAACAAGTTGGAAAATGGCGATATAATCATAGCAGATACAGC
Source organism: Prevotella sp. (assembly GCA_045643065.1). Classification (GTDB taxonomy): domain Bacteria; phylum Bacteroidota; class Bacteroidia; order Bacteroidales; family Bacteroidaceae; genus Prevotella. The sequence goes on along the minus strand of JAZUKC010000024.1, from coordinate 11,506 downwards.
AGAAGACACAACAGCTGGTAAATGTTCTGAATTAACAAACAAGGCTGATGATGAAGTGTTTGTTTCTGGCTTACATACTATACCATTACATCCCAAAAAAGCATTCGCAATTGGATTTATGGGTAATTTCATGAATACATCATCTTTTCATGATCAATTGATTCCATTTATGCAAGGGACGAAAGTATTGGGTATCTCCAAGACTGCTATAAGCGATATTCCTGTTCGCTATCCTTCAAGTTTGGAAGAACAAAGTCGTATCTCAGAGTTCTTCGCCACCTTAAACAGCCTCATCACCCTCCGCACTCAGCAACTTGCCAAGCTAAAATCGCTTAAGACAAGCTGTTTGCAGAAGATGTTTGTATAAACCCACCAAAACCGAAGTATGCACTACGACGACGAACTGAAATTTGAAGCTGACGTAATACAGAAACTCGTTCAGCATGGTTGGAAAGATGGCATTCTCCGTTATCCCACGGAGCAAGACCTAATAGACAACTGGGCAAAGATACTCTATCAGAACAACAAGGATGTAGATACGCTCAACAGTCAGCCATTGACCGATACAGAGATGCAACAGATCATTGAGAAAATCAATGAGCTGCAGACTCCTCTGCGCCTTAACGGCTTCATCAATGGCAAGAGTGTGCGCATCAAACGAGACAACAAAGCGGACAAACTGCATTATGGCAAGGAGGTGGATTTGCACATCTATGACCGCAACGAGATTGCAGCTGGTAGCAGTACGTACCAGATAGCCGAACAACCGAAGTTTGAGGCAGAAGATGACATTCTGCCAGATCGTCGTGGTGACTTAATGCTGCTCATCAATGGTATGCCTGTATTCCATGTAGAACTGAAAAAGTCTGGCATTGCCGTTCAGGTAGCTTGCAATCAGATTCAAACCTATTCGCACGAGGGTGTTTTCTCAAAAGGAATCTTTGCCCTTGTGCAGGTGTTTGCTGCCATGACACCTGAGGACATGGTTTACTTTGCCAACCCTGGGCAGGACGGTCAGTTCAACGACCGTTTCTTTTTCCATTGGGCAGACATCAACAACAAAGCCTATCACCGATGGGAGGATGTGACGGAGCACTTCTTCAACATTCCATTGGCGCATCAGATGATAGGTTTCTATACTGTGGCTGACAAGAAAGACGGAGTGCTAAAGGTGATGCGCAGTTATCAGTACTATGCTTCAAGCTTCATTTGGGCACGTGTGGCAGGTCGCGAGGATTGGACGCATGCAGACATGTATGGTGGTCACATCTGGCACACTACAGGTTCGGGTAAAACGATGACCAGTTTCAAGGCTGCTCAGTTGATAGCCAGCCAGCAGGTGGCCGACAAGGTAGTTTTCCTCGTTGACCGCGTAGATCTTGCCACCCAGTCGATAGCCGAGTACAAGAGCTTTGCCGATGACGAGACAGACGTGCAAGACACCAAGAATACTGGCAAGCTGATTTCACGTCTGAAGAGTACCAAGCCTGCCGATACCTTGATTGTGACTTCCATTCAGAAGATGAGCAATGTGAAGCGAGGCAATGTGCGTAACGAACTGGATATTGACACCATCGGAGCCAAGAAGCTGGTATTCATCGTGGATGAGTGCCATCGCAGTACGTTTGGTGAGATGATGACCGACATTAAGAATACTTTCCCTTGTGCCATGTTCTTCGGATTCACAGGTACGCCTATATTTAAGGCAAACCAGCGAAAGGGGCATACTACGGCATCTTTGTTCGGTGATCCTTTGCACAGTTACAGCATAGCTTGTGGCATAAACGATGAGAACGTGCTTGGCTTTGACCCTTATCTTGTGCCTACATTCAAGGATAAGGACTTGCGTAAAGCTGTGGCATTGAAGGCTGCAAATGCAGCAACAGAAGATGACGTATGGGGAAATCCAGAACGAGAAGAAATCTACCAGAAGTTTATGGACAAACCCATGGCATCTAAGTATGACGATGATGATCATCTGGTAGATAAGGGCATTGAGGACTTTGTACCCGTAGAGCAGTATCAGCAGTGCAAGCATCGCAAGTCGGTAGTTGAAGACATCAAGGAGAACTGGGCAACCTACTCTGTGGGTAACAAGTTCCATGCATTGTTTGCTACAAGTAGCATCAAGGAGGCTATTGTTTACTACCGACTGCTGAAGGAGGAGTTCCCAAAGCTGAGAATAACAGCCATCTTTGACCCTCATGACGACTTCAATGATCCAAAGAACTTTGAGAAGATAGACGGATTGAAGGAGATACTTGATGACTACAACACACGCTTTGATCAGAGCTTTACGTTGAAATCGGACAGCTACGACCTCTTCCGCAAGGATGTGTGCAGTCGTTTGGCTCATAAAGAACCATATCAGTACATCAACCCTGAGGACATGATAGACATGGTGGTTGTAGTGAATCAGTTGCTGACAGGCTTTGACTCGAAGTGGATAAATACACTCTATCTGGACAAGAAACTGGAGTATCAGGATTTGATACAAGCAATGTCGCGCACCAATCGCTTGAATTGCCCTGAGAAGCGTCATGGCATCATCAAGTTCTATCGTTATCCTCACACAATGAAGGTAAACATGGATAGAGCGTTGAAACTCTATTCTGGCGATGAGCCATTGGAAATTTTCGTAAACAAACTGCCACAGAACATTGCTTCGATGAACGGCGTGTTTGTGGCGATTCAGATGCTTTTCCAGAATGCTCACATAGAGAATTTTGAAAAGCTACCTGATGCTGAGGAGGATTGCGCCCAGTTTGCAAAGTTGTTCAAGAATCTTCAAGGCTATCTTGACTCTGCCAAGTTGCAAGGTTTTGTATGGGAGAAGCTGGAATATCCGAAAGATGATGGAACGGACGAAACCATTAAGTTACTGTTTGACAATTCCGTCTATACAGCTCTTCTTCAGCGTTACAAAGAATTGCGTGGTGCTGGTGGCGGTGGTGGCAGCAAGAAGGCCAGCTTCCCTATAGATAGCTACATTACAGAGATTCGGACAGATGCCATCGATCGTGACTACATGAACGGACGATTCAAGAACTTCATGAACACGTTCAACACCGAAGGATTGAATGCTCCTGGTACACGTCAGGCATTAGAGGATTTGCACAAGACCTTTGCTCAACTTACCTTTGTAGAGCAAAAGTATGCCAATCTACTGATTGTCGAGATCCAGAAAGGCAGGAAGATAGAAGAAGGTAAGTCGTTCCGCGACCTTATTGTGGAGATGCAGAACAAGGCAGAGAATGATCAGATTCATATTATCTCAAAGGCGCTTGGTGTGGATGAGGAGTTGCTGCGGATGCTTGTGAATCGCAAGGTGAATGAAACAACCATTAACGAGCAGAATAAGTATATTGAACTCAGGGATTCGGCAGATGGCAAGCGCGTTCAAGAATGTATGGAGTGTTTGGAAAAGCAAAAAATGCTACCGTATGAAGCAGCAGTCAAAATGGACCATTTATTGCGTCAGTTCCTTTTTGCCGAAGATGCCGAACGAGAAGAAATAGCCAGAAGAATTGCAACTGAGTACATTCGAGTAAATCCTGATTTCCGAGAGGAAATGGAGATTGCCGACCCAATCATCAGCGTTTCGGGTGCTGTAAGAGTTTATCAAACCGAGTATGATGAAGAGCCAAGTTATTCGATGGTGGCAGATGCTGTTGATATTAATACTTTGTCGGAAGCAACACGCAACGAAATACTCAAGAAATCATTGGAGAGTTTGTTTCGTGTGACTGATTTTAAGGGAAAGAAACTCTTTATCCGTGCGGAACAATGGATAGGCATTTATCGTGACTGCGTAGAATTAGGATTTAGCATAGAAAACGACTATCGTGGTTTTGTCGATCAAGTCAACAGATTGCAGATAGAGGATATTCCATGCGTCTGTACTGTTGCTGTATTGGAGAAGTACGATGTTGGCGTATTCCGTAAGCCTCAGGAAGAATGGACTTTTGAATTGTTCAAAATAGAGAACAAAGGCCGATTTGAAAAGACCTTTAAAGATTTGCATTCCGTTGCTGTGCGATTCCACAAGATACTGTTTGGTAACATTCCGCAGAAAAGAGTGATTGCAAATAGTGGAAGTCAGATGAATTTCAATGCCCCTGTTGGTCAAGCAATTTCTCATGTTGGCGCAATCGTAAACACCCAAGATCAAAAAGAATAATAATCAGACAATACAAGTTATGAATAAAGATAAATCACCATATTTCGTAACCTCAAAGGGGTTCAACAGCGATAGTGAGTATGTGGCCTGGTTGCAAGAGATTAAGGATAGGTATCAGCGTATCAGTAGTCGCGTGGCATTGCAAGCTAACTATGGTGCCCTGGAATTTAACTGGATGCTTGGACGTGACATTGTTCAGAAGAATGCCATTGCACGATGGGGGGATGGTGTGGTAAAACAACTCAGTCTTGACCTTCGCAATGCTTTCCCCGATGTTAAAGGATTCTCGGAAAGAAATCTCTACTACATGAAGGAGTGGTACGACTTTTATTGCGTAGGAAATGGCAAAAAGGAAATTCTGCACCAGCTTGGTGCAAAATTGCAAGAAGCAGAAAATCAGAACCCTATAAAACTGCACCAGCTTGGTGCAGAAATTGTATCCACAGAGAGGACTCACGGCATTATTGACGATGGCGGTATGCTACCTCTGTTCGGCATTGTACCTTGGAAACATCACGTTTACATTTGCTCAAAATGCAAAACCATAGAGGAGGCTTTCTATTATCTGGCACGCACGATAGACGAAGGATTGAGCCGCAAGGAATTGGAGGATATTGTTGATAATGACAGCTATACGAAGCAAGGACGTGCTCTGACAAACTTCAATTCGCTATTGCCAGAGAAACAAGGGAAACTGGCAATGAACGTGCTTAAGGATCCTTATAATCTTGACTTCCTGACCTTGGAGAGAGGTTATAACGAACGTGATCTGGAATCGGCATTGGCAAAAGACATTACAAGCTTCTTGCTGGAATTGGGCAGTGGGTTCTCTTATATTGGAAGACAGCGAGAACTGGTGGTCAGCTGCGATGGTTACTTTCCCGACTTGCTTTTCTACCACATCAAGCTCCGTTGCTACGTGGTGATTGAACTGAAGATTGTAGAGTTCATGCCAGAGTTTGCCGGAAAGTTGAATTTCTATGTAGCTGCTTGCAATCGTCTTCTGAAGGATGAAGGTGACAATCCGACCATAGGTCTGCTAATCTGCAAGTCGAAAGATCAGACAAAGGTTGAGTGGGCATTTGACAGCATACAGAACCCCATGGGCGTGGCTACTTATGAGGGTATAAACATTGCGGACAAACTGCCATCTATCGAGGAACTGCAAAACCGTATCAGCAAACTGGAAAGCATGATAGATAATAACGATATAAGATAATGACAACAGAAGAACTTGCTGAGGTGCTGAAGACGGTGAATGCTAACAGATCTCAGGTGACACAGACAATGAACTTCAATGCGCCCATCGGTCAGCAGATTGCGCATGTGGATAAGATAGAAGCACACTTCGATAAGGACATGGATATGCAGATTACCAATGCTGATGAGGTGAGTAAGCAAGGTGGAGAGAATGTAACTCCTGCTGCGGAGGATGGTGTCACGAAACGTGACGCCATACCAGCTGACGAGGAGTTGTTCCACTTCATTCATCCAGAAGTGGAGGACAGTGAGGAGGTGAAGATTCATCAGGCGGTAAAGAAACTGGTGAAGCGATTTGCAGTGAAGGAAATCTGCGATTATCTAAACGAACTGGCAGCAAAGCATAAGATTCTGTTGCCTCAGAAGCCGAATGTGGCTTACGATGAGCTGGTGCGAATGGGAATGCCTAATGGTGAAGGATTCGCGCTGAAAACATTTGAGAAGCATTATAGGAAGTAAGTCCACTTATAAATATAACAAGGTATAAGAGACCGGTACTTGATTCGTCAGGTATCGGTCTTTTTGCGTCTTGGCGGTAATAGTCGCAGAGGAAAACAGAGGGATTCAGAGAAATTTGGAGAAGTTTAGAGAAGTTCGGAGACGGGTATTTTGGAAGTGATAATTGGCCGGAAATTAGTGCGTATCTTTGCATCGGCTTTAAGGAGCTGGTGACGATGAAAGGCGCGGTTGCTTTTCGGGTAGCACCTGATAATAACAATGAATAAGAACCCCCAGAACAAAGAAGACTTCCCTCTGTTCGATCAGCTGGCACCGATGATTCCCGCAGAGTGCCGCGAAGAGGTACGCAAGACGATGCAACAGCTGGAGAATGTGTGGCGCGATGACCTCTGCAAGGCTACCATCGTGATGATCACCAAAGGCAAGCGCAAGGCGTACAAGAAGTCGAGAGTGATGAGAACGATGTTCGCGAAGGTAATTACCATCATCGAAGGACAGTAACAGATAACAGTTAAACAGTAATTCAACATGAGTATTTATTTCAGTTTCCGCGTGTGGAAGATGACATTCTCTTTCACATGCAACCTTAGCAAGAACGACTAAAATGAAGAGTATTTTCAAAGTGGTACAGCAGGGCGAGGCTTTCGCTGTACAGAGTCAGAAGAGTGACAGTGGCCAGACGATGAAGTGCAACATTGTGTTGCAGGAGTTGGGCGGCAAATTCGAGAATCAGTATGTGGGTGCTATGCTGGGCAATGCAGCAACGTGCAAGTTCTACCCAGGTGATGTGGTAGCGGCTTCGCTCCGATTCTCAACACGTGATCATAATGGTGCGACGTACCAGGACATTCTGGTGACGGACATTGTGAAACTTAACAAGTAATGACCCCTCCCCAGCTCTCCCGAGGGAGGGAGAGAGAAGTCACCGAAGTAAACGAAGAATTTTAATATGGCAAAAGTAACTACAAATTCCTCCCCTCGGGGAGGCAAGGAGGGGGTCAGAGGCCTCCGCAACGACAATCCACTCAACATCCGTCATGGCAAGAGCCAGTGGGTAGGTATGCGTGAGACGCAGACGGATAAGAGTTTTGTGCAGTTCAAGAGCCGTGTGTATGGCTATCGTGCAGCATTCGTGCTGCTCCGCAATTACATCACGAAGGGCAAGGATACCATTGGCAAGATCATTGCCAAGTGGGCACCTTCGAGCGACGGCAACAATACGCAGTCGTACATCAACTATGTGAGCTCGACCACCGGCATCAATGCGAGTCACGTGCTCCGCTGGGAGGACAAGGATGACCTCGTGGAGATTGTTCGCAGCATGGCGCACATGGAGAGTGGCATCATCGAGGACAGAAAGCTCATCGAAGAGGCGTACGAAATGGCGACCCCTCCCCAGCCCTCCCGAGGGAGGGAGTAGAAAAGTCACATTAACTTAATTATATCCCCCCAAAAAACTGAGTGACTTTATAAAATCTCCCCTCGGGGAGGTCAGGAGGGGGTCTTAACCCGAGTTGAAGTGAGGAACTTCACATGTGAACAAAGCTGGCCAGCAGTTCTGAAACTTCTCCTCACAAATTTTCAATTCGGAACTATGACAGAGAACATTTTTGTTGAGAACATCAACATGGAGACACAGACAGTGTTTCTCACCAGTGGCGATATCAATATCTATCCCTGCGACTTCGAGCGCGGTCAACAGATTGTGGCAGGTGGTACTCGCGCTTCGCAGAAGGGACGCATGATCACCGAGGACGATGGCACAAGTCACTTCAAACACTACCGTCACAACAGCGGTAGCCGATACAACCGCCTCTTCACCACCGCTCATGGCGACATCAAGGAGAGCGAATCGACCGTAATCTTCACGCTACGATTCCCCAAGCGTATGGGCAAGGCTCTCATCGAAACTCTCTACAATGAGGAGAGCGAGGAGATGAAGGCATTCGTCAAGACACGCAGAACAACGACAGAGTGGTAAAAGACCCTCTCCGCCCTGCGGGCACCTCCCCCTTAATGGGGAGGGCTTGTCAGGAGAGAGAAGCAATAAAAATGAATTTATGAGTTGCTATACAATATATTATAATGAGGGCGCGAAGATGATGCGTCCTGTCACAAGTCGTGACGAATACCTGCAGTTGCGAGGGAGCAAGAAGCAAGAAACGATTGTAGCTGACATCCGCAAGGGAAACGAGAAGATGAAGCATCATCTGTTGCAGATGAACTACAGCTGCATGCCTAACAGACCCTCTCCCCAACCCTCTCCCGTAAAGGGCGAGGGAGTAGATACCAATACATTCTGTGGCCCATTGAAAGGAAGTATTACGCCATCGAACAGCGTGGGTATGGACGTTGACCTTCACCGTGATGATTTTGCCACGGAGGAAGATTACCAAAAGGCGCTTGCGGAGATTCCTGAGAAGGTGTTGGCGAAGAAGGACGAACTGGGGTTGCTGATGCTGGAGCGTTCTGCAACTAAGGGCTATCACCTCGTTTTCAAGCGCAAGGCAGAACTCTCGCAGGAGGACAATCTGCGTTGGGCAAGCAATCTGCTAGGGGTGGAGTATGACCAAGGAGCCAAAGACATCACGAGAGTGTTCTTTACTACTACGGCAAGCGAAGAGGATTTGCTGTACCTATCGGATGAACTCTTCATTATCGAGGCAATGGATGCGACTCGCCTGGAAGGCGATACTAGCGAAGCGGTCAGTAACCCCGTACATACGGAGCGCAGCGGAGGATGTGCGGGGGTAGGAGCACCCTCCCACAACATGTGCCTGGAAGGCACTACCTCGGAAGGCGGCGAACAAGGTACTGCCCTCCAGGCAGGTGGTATTGGTAGAGCCGAATCACCGAGCACACCTCCTTCGTCGGTGTACCCGGTTACTGACCGCCTCTCCGAGGCTGTAATGGCTTCCAGCCATAGCGACTACGACGGCATCCCATACACCGCCATCATCGAGGCATTGGAGAACCAACTTGGCGGTGTTCCTGCTCATGGCTCGCGTAACCAGTTCATCTTCTCTATGGCTTGCCATCTGCGCTACATCTGCAACGATGATCCAGAGTGGATCGCAGAGGTGCTGCCTACATATGGCGAGGGTCGCGAGAAGTGGATGGCGACCATCAAGAGCGCTTGCAACAGGAGTCAGAACAAGACGATGCCTAAGATTTTGAAAAAGGCCTTGGAGATAGGAGCCCCTCTCCGGCTCCCCCGAGGGGGAGAGACAGGTAGTTACTGCAGTGGAATGCCAGGAAGTGTGCTCGCAGTAAGTGATTGTGACTCAAACAACTCCTCCCCTCGGGGAGGTTGGGAGGGGGCTCCAGCTATGCCTTCGAAGCTGCCTCCTTTGGTGAAGCTGCTCATCTCCAAGACTCCTAAGATCTACCAGCCAGCGGTGGCTCACGCCATCTTCCCGGCATTGGCTACGCACCTGTGGAAGACGCGCTTTAAGTACATCGACAATGTGGAGCACGAGGCGACGCTGATGAACGTGCTGATGGCAGGAACTGGTGCTGGTAAGAACTGCATAGCGGAACCCATCCGATTCATCATGAAGGACATCGTGGAACGTGACCAGATCAACCGTGAGAAGGAGCGTCAGTGGAAGGAGGAGATGCAGACGAAGGGTTCGAACAAGGACAAGAAGAAACGTCCCGAAGGTCTTATCATTCAGAACGTAAAGCCCGACATGACCAACGCCGCATTCGTGCAGCGCATGAAGGAAGCCGAGGAACATTTCCTCTACACGCAGATGAACGAGATTGACCAGTTTGATGCCCTGAAGACGAGTGCACGAAGCAAGTCGCAGTTCCAGATCATGTGCCTGGCCTTCGACCCGCAGAACTCCTACGGTACGGAGCGTGTGGGTACGGCATCGGTGAGCGAAACCGTCTGCGTGCGCTTCAACTGGAATGCCTCTACCACCATTCAGAAGGGTAAGGCGTACTTCGCGAAGGTGTTGACCGATGGCCCTATCTCGCGCATCAATTCTGCACCATTCCAGAGCGTCCGATTGGCAGCGAAATGCCGATTTATGGCACCTATGATGAGAAGTTTCAGGCAGAGTTGAAACCCTACATCGACCGTCTTAATGCTGCTCGCGGATTGATAGAATGCCCCAAGGCAACGGCACTTGCCAACAAGCTTAAGGATGAGAATGCCGACTTCGCCCGCCTCTCGCAATCGCGAGTGTATGAGAACCTTTCGTTCCGTGGCAACGTCATCGCCTTCCTCAAAGCCATGGTGCTCTACGTAGCGCAAGGCGAGAAATGGGACAAGACGCTGGAGGACTTCATTCGCTGGAGTGAGCAGTACGATCTGTGGTGCAAGATGAAGTTCTTCGGTGAAGCCATCGAGGATGCCGAGACAGCCACCTCCACCCAGCGCCGCCCCGGTCCTCAGAACCTACTCGCCCTCCTTCCCGACGAGTTTACCACCGACGAACTCCAGCACGTCCGCAGACGGCAGGGTGTGGACAAAACCCCCATCGACAAGCTACTGAACGTGTGGAAGAATCGCAACTATGTGATGGCGGTGGAAGGCAAGGAGAATGTGTGGCGAAAGACTCTCTCCCCAGCCCTCTCGCGTTAAGGCGATGAAGTGGCCATGAGCAGTGATACATAGCTAGAAATGAAAGATGGGACACCTTGTTCGGGTGCCCCATCATTGATCTTAATAGGTCAGTTGCTGTAAGCATCTGTTTTTGTGCTTGAAATCCAAATATCCGCAATAAAGTCAAGTGAATGAAGTGTTTTTTTTGCCCCTAATTGCTTGAGTTTAGAAAAAAGTTATTACCTTTGTTCCACGAATTGAGGAAAGATAAATCATAGCTTCAATGGCAAGTAGGCAGAAAATGCCTCAAGACGCATCTGTAAATCCGAAAAAATGGTTATAACTCCCAAAATTCGGGTATGCCATAATATAAATAATGTTTGTACCTTTGCACCGCAATTTATGCGAATTTGGTACAATGAAACATTTATTTATCCTTGCGTTCACGGCACTTCTGCTTGGTGCCTGCGCACAAAACAAGACAACGAGTATGAACGAACAAAGCATCTCTATGACCCAAGAGTGGGACAAGACTTTCCCATTGAGTGAGAAGGTTAATCATGAGAAGGTAACCTTCAAGACGCAGTACGGATTTACCCTTGCGGCTGACCTCTATACACCATCGGAATGTTCAAAGGGCTTCAATGGTTCCAGCGGTTTCAAGTATCCTGCTATAGCCGTAAGTGGTCCTTTCGGAGCCATCAAGGAGCAATGTTCTGGTCTTTATGCCATGACAATGGCTGAGCGTGGTTTTATCACTTTGGCATTCGACCCTTCGTTTACTGGCGAGTCATCAGGTGAACCACGTCGTACGGCATCGCCTGACATCAACACTGAGGATTTCCTTGCAGCCGTTGACTATCTCTCCAACCGTGAGGATGTGGATGCAGATAAGATTGGTATCATCGGCATCTGTGGTTGGGGTGGCATTGCACTCAATGCTGCTGCCGCTGATACTCGCACCAAGGCAACAGCCGTTATGACTATGTACGATATGAGTCGTGTGAATGGTAATGGTTACTTTGATGCGGATGACAATGAGGAGGCACGTT
>JAZUKC010000023.1:0-18070 GCA_045643065.1 Prevotella sp. | reverse complement strand
GCGCCAATGGCAACCACTCACACGGCACTGTAGTGGGTTCGGCTGCCGGCACCACCGTCATCGAGAACGTCACCAGTAGTGTAAATCTCACCCTCAATCACACCGGTTTCACTTGCATCGGCGGTATCGTGGGACACATGGCTGACAACACGCGCGTCACAGGTTGTACCTATACCGGCACCATCAACCTCACCAAGGATTCCGAGCAGGTAGGCGGTATCGTAGGTTATGCACAGAACGACCTGTATATTACCGACAACGTCTTCTCTGGCACCATCACGAGCACCGGCACATGTAAATACTTAGCTGGTATCGCGGGTAAGACGGACGGTACGATCGAGGTCAGTGGCTGTACGAACATTGGTACCATCAATGGTGGTCCAAGCTACGACTGCGTGGCTGGTATCGTAGGCTATGTGCAATATCAGTCACGAGCATTGATTACGAACTGCTACTTCGGCGGCTCTCTGTCCTCTACATCAAGCGGCACAAGCCTTGTCATGGGTGGCATCCTTGGAGCTGTCAACGATGAAAAAGGAGGCAACTTTCGCGGATTGACCTACTGTTTCAGCGACGGTACTCTCACTGCTACCAGCAGTTCATCTACACAAATCGGTGGCATCGCCGGCGTAGTCAAGCATAAGGCTGTCAGTATGGTCACTAACAACACATACCTGTCTGGCAAAGCCTCTCGCATCTCTGCCATAGATGGTAGTTTATCATTCGACTCAAGCAACAAAGCCATCACCATCAGCGTTACTGCCGGAACTGGTGGCGAAGTCAGCCAGTCCTATGTCTATCCTACCAGCACCACTGCGATGCAGCTGCACGTAGAGGCAACTACTAGTACTGGCTATCACTATGTCAAGTGGAGCGACAACGGAGCACAGACACACAATGTCTCTCTTACTAACAATGTCAGCCTCACAGCCACCTTTGGTGCCCACACCTATGGCAACTGGAGTACAGACGTGGATGCCACCTGTACTTCTACAGGTACTCACCACCGAGTTTGTACTTATGCAGGATGTGGCGCAAGAGAAGACGGCACCATTGCAGCCCTCGGTCATGGCTCAACAGGCTATACCGAAAGCTATTCATGGACAGGAAACGCCTACAACAATGCATCTCAGGACACAAAGGCTTGTATTTTTACTCTGACATGTAAAAATTGTAGCACGAAGGTCGTTAACGGAGCATCATTAACATGCATCAAGACGGCACACGTCGATGCCACATGTAGAGCGACTGGTAGCACCACCTATCAGGCTACAGGCTCGTACACTGCAGCCAATAGCGCATACAACTACAGCGCAACCAAGACACATGAATATCCTATCGCTGCCCTCGGTCATGGCTCAACAGGCTATACCGAAAGCTATGTATGGACAGGCAACGCCTACAACGATGCGTCTAAGGACACAAAGGCTTGTATTTTTACTCTGACATGTAAAAATTGTAGCACGAAGGTCGTTAACGGAGCATTATTAACATGCATCAAGACGGCACACGTCGATGCCTCATGTACAGCGACTGGTATCACCACCTATCAGGCTACAGGCTCGTACACTGCAGCCAATAACGCATACAACTACCACGCAACCAAGACACATGAATATCCTATCGCTGCCCTCGGTCACAGTTATGGTGCTGGCGCATGGTCATGGGAAGACGATGGTCACTCAGCCACCTGCACCCGTACATGTGGCCGCACAGGTTGTACCAATGAGACTCATGGTCATGCTGTTTCTGTTACCGTTTCACTGGACGATGGCATCACGTGGGAAGTGACGAAAGACGCCACATGTACCGAAAAAGGTACTACTACCTACACCGCCACGGCTACCGTGGAGAACGTAGAATACAAAAGCACCAATGAGGTAGCGGATATTGATATGCTTCCACATACGTTCGACAAACATGTCTGCACCGTATGTTCTTCCGACGAAGAGCCAATAACAGGCACTCAGGGTGAATGCACATGGCGCCTCTATGCATCGGATGGCGAGATGATTGTGTCGCCTACAACTGGAGAATCTGGCTCGCTGGGCAACTGGGAGGAGTATCCTTCTTGGTATGAGCAGCGCACTGAAATTAAGAGTGTTCGCTTTACTGGTACAGTTACGGCGAATACATTGAACTCTGCATTTAAAGAATGTAAAGCCATGACGTCCATTGACTTCACTAATCTTAATACCAGTCAGGTTAAGGATATGGCGTATATGTTCTACAGCTGCTCAAAGCTCGCTTCTGTTAACTGGAGCAGTTTCAATACAGCGAATGTGACGACAATGTACCAAATGTTCAGTAGTACTTCATCCCTCACTTCACTCGATTTGAGCACTTTCGATACCGAGAATGTTACTAACTTTAGCGGTATGTTTGCAGGTTGTAGCAAGCTCACCAACCTTGATTTGAGCAACTTCAACACCATAAACGTCACCAATATGGCACATATGTTTGAAGGGTGCTTTATATTGGAAAGCCTCACCATTGGCAACTTCGACATGAGTAAAGCAACTAAATACGAATATATGTTTTCTGGAAATTCTAACCTCTCCACTCTCACCCTCACCTCAGTGCCATACCTGAAGGCAGGCACGTTCGACACGAAGTTTGCGGGCAAGACCGTTGTCTGCAATCTCAACGATAAATCTACTGTATATGAGGGCGTGAACAATTTGCCAACTATCACTCAGTGCAACCACCACTTCTGCGTTACTGACGCTTCTGTGACTGCAACGTGCGAAACTGATGGTATCACCGAAGGCTCACATTGCAAGGTTTGCGCCGAGGTGCCTGTGGCTCAGGAGATTATCCCTGCCCTTGGCCACAGCTACACCGTACAGTCGGACAACGAGGCATATCTGGCTGCAGACGTTGTGGCTTGTACTGACAACACATATTATTATAAGTGTGCCAACTGTGACGCACATGGAACCAAGATATGGACAAAGGCAGGCACAGCTACAGGCCAACACACCTTCGCTGCCAACGATCCATCTCAGAGTGTCTGCACCGTCTGCAATCACGGTTTCTTCCGCTATACATCCGAGAACGATGTTGAGATATGGCCTTCAAGTGCACACCACACTTGGCTGATGGATGAAGACGGTAACTATCTGGAAATACTCAGCAACGACCTTGTTGACGGCCAGCGCGTCATGGAGTTCAACAAACCACTTTCTTCTATTGGTGGTACAGTCTTCAAAGACGCCGTCTTTACCGGCACCCTGATTATCCCAAGTACTGTTAAGAAAATTGGTGCCAATGCGTTCGATGGTTGTTCTGGACTCACGGGCAATTTGGTTATACCAAGCTCTGTTGAGACGATAGAAGGTCTGGCGTTCAGCGGTTGCACTGGTTTGAATGGTTACGTGGATATCACCAATCCTAATGCCAAAATAGGACGCAATGCATTCGGCAAATGCTCTAATGTGACCGAATTCAGATTGCCATGTACAGTAGATATCTCTTCTGGAACTACTGGCATCAACGAGAGCATCGTAACCCGTAAACATGACTACACCCTGATGTTGGATGACGAAACATACCTTGCTACGGCTGCTTCGTGCGAAGATGCCACCTATTATTATAAGTGTGCCAACTGTGCTGAACATAATGACAAGACATGGGCGAAGGAAGGAACAGGCAATGGCATCCACACGTTCGCTGCCGACGACCCTACCCAAAGCGAGTGTACCGTCTGCCACCACGGCTTCTTCCGCTACACATCGAAGGATAAGAATGTAGTGGTAAGTCCATACAAGCCTACCCAACTCAAGGCTGCTAACTACGAGACTCTCACTATCGTAAAGAACACCAATGTTAACGGTGAGGGTGTCATGGAGTTCAACAAGCCACTGGTTGAGATTGGAGCGATGGCTTTTTATTGCCTTAAGGATTTCATAGGCAAACTGACCATCCCTTCTACCGTTACTAAAATTGGTTCAGAAGCCTTTCGTGGTTGTACTGGGTTCACAGGTGACTTGACTATTCCTGATAATGTAAAGGTTATGGATCGCCTAGCATTTGCTGGTTGTAAGGGCTTTAACGGCAAACTGACGCTCTCGAACCAACTTGACAGTATTCCGAACATGGCATTCAGTAACTGTACGAATCTAACTGGAGACATCGTTATCCCTAACTCTGTCAAATTTATTAGTGCAGGTGCATTCTCGTATTGCTCCGGCTTCAACGGAAAGCTGTCAATCCCTAATTCGGTTGAAACAATAGATCAAGGTGCTTTCGTAAATTGCTCGGGACTTAAAGGCACGCTGACAATCCCAGAATCCGTAAGATGGATAGAAAAATATGCATTCAAAGAGTGCTCTGGCTTCGAGCGTGTAGAAATAAAATCTCTACCTTATATAGAATGGGATGCTTTAAGCGAGATCGCCACTACGAACAAGGTGCTCACTCTCAGCGAAAACTCGTACATATACAGATTAGAAGCTGATGAAAAAAAATACGACTTCCCAGAGGTAGTTTCTGCTACTGCACCATGTACACTCGACCTAACAAACAGCGTCATGGAGAACAACCCGAACCTGACCCTCACACACAGCTTCGCTGACGACATGCAGAACATGGAGCTGGCACAGGATGGCTACTTCTACAAAGGCTGCGACAGCTGCGGTGCTCTGGATGAGACACAGTTCTGCCGTATGTTTGGCGAATACTACGACGCCAGCGAGAAGCAGAGCCACACCATCAGCCTCTCAAAGGTGGGCAGCTACTACTTCACCTCGCTCTACACCGACTTCCCTTACACCGTGAGCGAAGGTGCGGGGGCTCATATCGGTGTGGTGGTATCAGATGACAACATACAGCTCTGGCCGGCAGGTGAGGAGAACGAGGTAGCCAACAACTGTGGCGTGGTTCTCAAGAGCGAAACTCCAGAATGCGAGATCACCTACGATCCAGATGGCTGGTCTGACGAGCCGAATGAGTTCAACTGCCTTACCGGTTCGGCAACGGACATCACCGAGACAGACCTCAACACGTTCGGCTTCGCCCTGAACGACAGGGGTTACCTCGGCTTCTGGAACTGGCCGGGCATGACCATCCCTGCATGGAAGGCTTACCTCTACCTGCCAGACGGACTGTATGCACGTGGTTACCGCTTAGTCCTCGACGACGTCATCACCGGCATCGCCAACACGTCTGCCGATGCTCCTGACGCAGAGATCTCTTACGACATGGCCGGCCGCCGCGTCAACAAGGTCCGTGGCCTCGGCATCGTCAAAGGTCAGAAGGTGTACGTCAAGAAAAAGTAAAGGTCTCTGTATGTTATAATCCCAAACAAATTCAAATTTATGAAACTTAAATATTTAATAATGTGTATCCTGACGATGATGAGCATCGTCATGAAGGCACAAGACAATGTTCTCTATGAGGTCAGCACCACACCTGCCACTACGCTGAATCCTGGCAGCATGTATGTGCTGCAGAACGCTGCCTATAGGGACTTTGCTATGGTCGTAGAGAACGAAAGCATAAGCAGCATCTACATGTACCAGCTGTGGGAGAAAGCCCAGCCTATGCATCCTGCCTTCCTCACAGCAGGCCAGGACGGCATCAGACTGAGCTTTACGCTACAGAACATCAACGACAGAAACATAGACGATACTGGCTTAGGCTACTCAGAAGGAGGCATCCTGCTGGCTCGTCCGAGCCGCACGGCGTTCTCAGAGCCTACCTACTTCACCGTGAAGGATGCAGCAGGCCAGTGCGTCATGTTCTATACCGAGGACCTCGCCTATGGCATCAATGCCACCAACCCCGAAAGAGAAGCGCTGTGGGTTGCCTACGAGGTGACGGAGCACAGTCAGCATCAGTGGAACCCCGAGACTGGCACGTGTACTCTCTGTGGCACTGAGTGTCCGCACCCTTCCTGCACTTCTTTAGGTCTGGAGGAAGGCCATCAGTGTGATGTCTGTGGCTATCAGGGAGAGCACATGCCACCGAATGGTTCAGACAACCAGTGTCCAGCCTGCGGTCTGACTTTCCCACACATCTATGATGAGGATGGCTATTGTCTCATCTGCGGCATCGCTTGCGAGCACCAGTGGATCGCCAGTGACGAGACCTACAGCCAGTGTAGCGTCTGCTCTTCTAAGACTCATAATGTTGCCAGCGTGACCATCGATGGCACCACCTCTTACTATGTTTCGGCAGAGGCTGCCTTTGCCAAGGCGGCTGAAGGTACAGCAGAGAAGCCTGCTGCTATCAAGATGCTGAACGATTATGAAAGAGCCGCTGGCGACTATACCGTAAAGGTAACGTCTGGCGTAATGACCCTCGACCTCAACGGCTACACGCTGAGCCACGCTTTCTTATTAGGAGCAACTATTCAAGTGGATGGTGGCGACCTGACTATTGAGGACAGCAGTGAGGCACAGACCGGAAAGGTGGCAAATAGTGAATATGCCATCAAATACGTGTCAGGCTCGCTGACAATCAATGGCGGTACATTCTGCAGTAACGATGGCTCGGTGCCATCTAATACTTCGGGTAGCCAAGCATTGTATGCCTCTGACGCAACCCAACCATACACTCCAGGAAGCATAAAGCTGAGGGGCGGTGTGTTTATGGTGAATGGTTCAACTGCTTCTATCCTATTCCCATACACTGGTCATGTTTGTACCGATCTTATAGACATGGATGGATATTGCTTTGTGGACAAAGAAACAGATAAATTTGTTCCAGTGCCTACGAACAATCCTAATCTGATGGAATCAGTTGTAGTAAAACCTTTGGATGATTACGCTCCTTTTGAGGTTACCATAAATGGCGTCTCTAAAAAATACATTTCTGCAGAGGCAGCCTTTGCCAAGGCAGCAGAAGGCACAGCAGAGAAGCCTGCCACTATCAAGATGCTGAAGGACTTCAATGTTGAGGGCGGCAATGACTACTTAGTAAAGGTAGAATCTGGCGTGATGACTCTCGACCTCAATGGCTTCACGTTAGGTCATGGCTACTGGTGGAGTTCTACTATATATATGGAAGGCGGCGACCTGACCATTGAGGACAGCAGTGAGGCACAGACCGGAAAGGTGGCAAACGCATCTTATCCTATCTACTATGTGTCAGGTTCGCTGACTATCAATGGCGGTACATTCACTTCCAATGATGGGTTGTCAAATTATTCTGCAGGTTATATGGCATTGTATGCCTCTGCCGCAACCCAACCATACACTCCAGGAAGCATAAAGCTGAGGGGCGGTGTGTTTATGATGAACGATAATAACGCTTCTATCTTGGTGCCATACAATGACAATAACGTGCCTTGTTGGGATATGATAGACATAGATGGCTATTGCTTTGTGGACAAAGAAACAGACAAATTTGTTCCGTTGCCTATGAACGATTCTAATCTGATGAAATCAGTTGTAGTAAAACCTTTGGATGATTACGCTCCTTTTGAGGTTACCATTGATGGCGTCTCTAAAAAATACATTTCTTCAGAGGCAGCCTTTGCCAAGGCTGCTGAAGGAACGGCCGAGAAGCCTGCTACCATCAAGCTGCTGGATGATTGTGTGAAAAATAGTGATCAATACTATATAAAGGTAATGGCTGGTGTGATGACTCTTGACCTCAATGGCTACACGCTGAGCCATAATTATTCGGGTGAGTCAACTATTCACGTGGAAGGCGGCGACTTGACCATTGAGGACAGCAGTGAGGCACAGACCGGAAAGGTGGCAAACAGTTATTATGCTATCAAATACGTGTCTGGCTCGCTGACTATCAATGGCGGCACATTCTGCAGTAACGATGGTTCTTCCTCTAATACTTCGGGCACGCAAACATTGAATGCCTTTACCGCAACCCAACCATACACTCCAGGAAGCATAAAGCTGAGGGGCGGCGTGTTTATGATGAACTATGATAACGCTTCTATCATGGCGCCAGAAAATGGCAATCACGAGCCTTGTTGGGATCTGATAGACCTGGATGGTTACTATCTTGAGAACGTAACAACCGGCAACCGTGTTGAACTGCCAAAAGATAATTCGAAGCTGTATGTATCTGTCGCAGTAAAGAAACGTCAAACTCCAACTATCTATATTGCCGACCAGAAGATAGTGCTTAATGAGGAGTCGATAGCTGCCTTCAACCGTGAACATACTGATGTACAGCTGTCATTAGGCGAGGAAATCGTGAACGTCAGTCTCAATGGCTTCAAATATGAGGGCGCACCAGAGCAATCAGGCGTAATCGAGTTAATGGACAAGAATGTAGATCTGCACCTCATCATTAAGGGCGAGAACAGCATCAAGCTCACTGGCGTTACTGGCAAAGAGAGGCTTGCTGCGGTAATGGCAAATGATCTGGTCATAAGCAGTGACGGTACGTTGGACATCGACATCGACGAGACTTGTTCTGCTGGTCAGGTGGCTGGTATCATGGCGGATCAAGGTGTCATGACTTATGGTAGAGGTATTGAAAACTTTGCAGGTGCAGACAATCAGCTGCCGGCAGACTTCTCAGAATTTACTGGCACTGTTTCTATCAATAACAATGCTTCAGGAAGTCTCTCTGCGGGTATCATCAGTGGGATGAGTATGCTATTCAGCGGCAAATTCAATGTGCAGACCACTTCTTCATCATCAATAGGAATCTATTCACCCGTACTGTTACTCTGCGATGTCGATATGAATGTCAATTCATCAGGCAACGCTTTTGTTGTAATGTATTTGCTTACTGTGGAGGCTGAGTTGACCCTGCAGGGAACGGCAGGTGTTTTTACTCAGGTTGATCCTGAAGAAATGCCAGTGATGGCAATGATACGCATTGACAACTATGAAGGTCTGAACTACGACGTCAAGGCTGGCACCAGTGCAGAGAACGCCCAAAAGATGGAATTCGTTCAACTGGGAGCTGACCCATCACAGTTTATGGTCAACATCCCTGATGGAATCACATATCTGCACGCTAACCACAGCATCCAGCTGACTGAAGACAGCGAGGTGGAGGTGAAGAATGTGAATGGCAAATACATTACTGCTCAGGACATCGTGATAGAGGACGGCAAGGACTTCAAAGTGTTTGTTCCGTTCGATGCTCCAAGAGTAACCTTCAAGCGCAATGTCAAGAAGGACGGAAAGAAGTATTCATTCGTGGTGCCTTTCGATATTCCTGCTGAGCAGGCTGCCGAGCTGGGCAAGTTCTATCTCTATGATCATCACGACGATAGCAAGGTCTATTTCGTTGAGGCTACGGATGGTGTATCTGCGAACTGTGCTTACTTCTTCGCTCCGGCAAAGGACATCGAGTCCATCACCGTAGAAGATGTCACTATTAGTGCTGCACAGATTTTTGAAGACAGTTTCCATGAGTCAGATTCTGGTCTCTATGGCACATACTACACAGCAGCCATCCCTGAGGGAGCCTACGGCTATGGCGTTGACGGCACGTTCGTAAAGGCTGGCACAGGCAACACGCTTGCTCCGTTCCGTGCTATACTCTGGCTGGCTGACGTCGAGATGGCTGGTGCAAAGCTGATACCTGTATTCGGCAATGAGGACGACATTGCCACTGGCATAAGCACCATCGGCACAGACGGTCCTTCAGCTATCTACAACATCAGCGGCCAGCGTATCTCTACTCCTATCAAGGGTGGCATATACATTAAGGACGGTCGCAAGGTTGTCAAGAAGTAGTCCACTGATTTTTTAACACAGAGAGCAGAGAGCACAGAGTTCTCTCTGCCTCTGTTCTAATTAAAACAACAATTTGATATACAAAAGAATAATGGAAAAGAAAGAATACAAAGAGCCATCAATAAGGGTGGTAATGCTTGGCAATACGGGGATGCTCCTCGCAGATAGTGATACTCCAGAGGAAAAGGAGCAGGAGTCGGAAGAGATTGACAATGTAATAAAGACTCTCTCTGACGAACTCTGGACACGATAAATAGGATTAGTAAATTACACGAAAATCACACAAAAAAAACAACGCGATTAAACAGATTATACTGATGTCTGTTTAATCGCGTTTAATAATATATCAACGAATTACACGAAAGTCACGAAAAAAGGATTATATAAAATTCGTGTAATCCGTTGACAAGAATAAGCCTTATTTTATAACCATCTTCTTGCCATTGTGGATGACAATGCCCTTGGATGGAGAAACCTTCTGACCAGAGAGATTGTAATAGCCAGAGGCTGATTCCGATACCGTCACTTCGTTGATGCCATCCTCAGAATAGAGCATCTGTAGGTCGTCAACATAAAGCACGTCCTTCTCATTACCCTTGCCAGGAGTTGCACTTGTAGAAATGTTTACGAGGACATACTGTGGTGCGTCGTCTGACAGGTAATTAAAGTCGCATGTGTACTCTTTCCAATCGTTTGTTGGCTTGACATGGAGCACGGCATTAGCAATCTCCTTCGCTTTGTTGCGCGACTGATAGACAGGATCCTGATAGTAGCCGTCGCTTACGAGGTGGATGGTTACGTTAGCTTCTTCCTGGCATGAGCCCTTAAGCCACACGCTGAATTTCTGAGGACGTCCTGTGAATGGCATTGACTGATCGGCACGGTCATGATTGATGTAGTTGTAGTTGCCGCTGGCATCAGTAGCAGTTGTGCTGCCCATGTTGACACAACCAGTAGTAAGGTTGCCCTGGGCCGGTATCTTGCCAATAAGAGGAATGGAGATGACTCTGGTGTTGATTCTTGCAGAGTAACTGCCTTCAGAACCAGGGCGCTTCTCTGTTGATTTCTGAACCTGGACAGCTGCTGCAAGCGACTTCTTGTCGCCTGTTCCGTCAAGGAAGGAACTCCACTTTACAGGTTCCTCTCCCGATTTACTACCATAAGATACTGCTTCCCATTCTTCAAAGCCATTGTTGGCAAGTTGTTCCTGGGCGTTTGCCGAACAGAAGAATGCAGTAGCTAAAACTGTAAGATAAAATTTCTTCATTTGCTTTTGTTTTATTGTGTTATCCTTTTACTGTATGCCACAGTTATTACTTTGCGATGAAATCTACATGGATGACTTGGTCGAGAGCTTCCATGACGATGTCGATGCCGATGTTCATGTTCTTTGCATCGCCTTTGCCTACTATCTTCACCGGTATGTCGCCAATGAATGGTCCAAACCAGTCATCCTCCTCAAAGTGAGTCATCTCGCCATCGATAATGACGTCATCCTCACCTTTCAGGATAGTGATGTTGTCCTCAAACTCGAAGGACACCTGCCCGTTGCCGGCATCATGTATCTCTATGTTACGAAGCACGATGGTGCCAACAGGCATCGATGTCTCTTCGTCCGAAAGGAAGAAGTTCTTCAGGCCGAAGTTGATGTGGTTTGCATCTATAGCACGAATGAGAACCTGCTGCTGACTTGCCGGCGTTGACTGGTCGTTAATGGTTATGCTAAGATCACCATCGTAGAGGGCAGAAAGGCGCGAGACGAGAGTACCGCGAAACTCTGGATCGCTTGGTGGCAAACCAGGAACGTCCATGTCCTCATCGATTTCATTGTTTATCTCTGCCGTCCATGAATTGTCGCCAATGGCGTCAGGGGTATATTCACGAACAACATTGTCGTCATATTCCGAACAGGAAGTTAAAGCAATAAAGCTAACGACTAATATAAAAAGGTATTTCATTGTTTAATACGGAGTTACGGAATTAATTAATCCTATACACTACACCGATAGAGGCATAGAGGGGATGTAGATTCATGTTTACCGGGTTGCCCTCCTTGTCATTGAAAGCACTGTTGAAACCGTATGAGACATCTCCAAAGACACCCCAATGGCGCGAGAAAAACCAGTCGCATCCTAAATCTGCTCCCCACTGAAACGAACGGAGGTAATCCTTGAAAGCCTCATCGCCGAACGTACCACGTGAGGATTCGTCATTGCCGATATAGACAAGGTCGCCCTTTGGCGAATCACGACGAAGGTAGGCAGTAGGTCTGCCGTCGGCACCAGTGTTGCCGTAAGCATATCCATTGAACGACTTGTCGGTAATGAGAGAGACGTATGGTCCGACACGAAGCTTCAGGTTAGGGTTTATCCTCCATGTAGCCTGAACAGGAACGGTTATGCCTGTCTGCACGATATTGGTCACCACATTGCCCGTAAAAGGACCAGAGATTTCTTCCGTTCCCTGACGCATGGTTATCTGATAGCCTCTAACAGCCATGTCGCCCTGAAAGCCTTTCCTCTCAATGTATGCCCCTGACAATATGCCCCACTCAGGTGTGAGGCGATATTCGATGTCAAGTCCAAAGCGATAGTTAAACTTTGGAGAAAAACCATTGATATGGCGCATCTCTGCCGGCATGTCGATAGGAATGGTTCCGCCTATGCTGTAACCAGCACGCAGGTCAAGATTCCAATGGCGTATGTTCGTGTCAGCCGCCTGGCCGTCGTTGGTATCGTCTTGTGCTAACAGGGGAGTAGCAAGAAGTGATGCTAAGAACAGCATCAGAAACTTTATTTCTCGATTCATTTACTCAAAGATTAGTTTAAAATTATCTACTAACAGTCGGCTGCCCTTAGCTCCTGAGTATGTCGCACCCTCTGTGCTCGAAGAACATACTATAGAGAAGCTGTAGCCATTGGAAGCGAGAACTTCAGGTTCAAGTATGCTTGACCAGTTGAACCCAATCTCAAACTCCTGCCACTGCTCAGAATTGGTTACCCAGTTGGTTACCTCTGCCCTACCTACCACGTAAGGACTTGACGTAACGTCGTCTCCATAGACAAGCACAGGGTTGCCAGCAGCATCCTTATTTCTATACACGATGCAATAGATGGCTGGCATATCGACACGGTCAATGACGTTGCCCTTTGGATCGGTAAAGACAGGACCTGGGAAATACTTATAGTAGCCAGTGATTTTCAATGGTTTACGTCCAAGGATATTGTTCTCGCCGAATCGTGTTGCCCTAAGCGTATGAGTGAGTGCAACAGAGAAATCGAACGTGCCGAGGAACATGTTGCCGGCAGCCAGAGGCATGTGCATCATCTCACCGAAACTGCCAGTGTCGCATGTCTGCAACTTGACGTATGGACCTCCATCAATGCCACCATTAAGAATAGGTACGGTAGGATATTCTTCTGGCAGCGCTTTGCCCTTAGCAGTAGAGAATCCCATGTTGGCTGTTGCCCAATTAGGTACAGAGCGCTCATGGCCTTCAAAGAGGTCATTCCACTCGTAGAAGCGTCCCTTGCTCTCTAACTTGAAGTTGTCAAAGTTATAATAAACGGTATCAGCCATTTCTATTACCGACGATGTGAACTGCACCTGATAGGTTCGCACATGCTCACCATCCTTGTCAGCTTTGGCAAGTGTTTTCTCATATGCCTCAACTGCTTTCTCGTCGTTCATGTCAGGCATAGGGAAACGGTGTTTAGTGTCCTCAGCAATAACGTAGTACGTCTGCTGACGACCATCGGAGAAGTCGCGGAGAGTGCCCTGTGGTGGGAACAGTACAGCGCCTTGCGAAATGGTGAACGTAGGTGTGATGCCCTTGAGGCGTGCCTTTGCCTTAATGCCAGTAAACTGAATGATACTGCTTGAGAAAGAAGGCAGAATCTCAGCGGTGGTATCAGAGAGATTGACAAAGTAATCTTCTGGACGTGGCAGATGTATTGTTGCCTTCCTGATGTCGCATTCGCTGTTTGGCAATTCGTCCTTTATACATGACGAAACGGTTGTCAGTACCGTAAGCGAAAGAACAATTAATTGTTTGAGTTTCATTATCAGTTATGAGTTATGAGTTATCAGTTATGCATTATTCTATAGTTTTGTAAATCGATGAGCAGGTATTGCCTTTACTACTTCAGCAGGGAGGGAATAGTGCTTGACGATGATAGAGTCATAGCGATGGATGCCATTCTTATTGATGCTGTCGCATGCTCTGTTGTATGCCTCACGAAGCTTATTCTGATTGCCTCGCACGAGCAGGCATCCTGGTTTACGACCGTTGACGGTAGTGGCAGAATAGATAGAGCGATGGCCTGCCTTGCGTGCTTGAGTGGCAAACGGTTCCGGAAGGATGGCAGCATCGAGAGTATTAACATTCAGCATCTTACTGCGTGTCTTAAGATTCTGCATCTGCACGAGGAATGTCTTCTCATCAGAGAGTTTTACAGAGTCAAGAACATGCCTTGCCATCAAAGCCTCAACACCATTACGGTCAACACCCGTAACCTTATCGGCAAGTTGCTTGGCTTCGCTGATACGACTCTTGCTGCTGGTGAAGAAGTAAAGCTGGATGTTGGCATGAGGATAGATGTAGAGAGAATCCTTGGCAGCACGTTTACGCACTTCGTCATATCGTGCAGCAACATTGCTCTTCTTGGTCTTACCTTTTTCCTTTGACATTTGGTCTTTCAACCTGTCTATCTGGAACTTAACCCAGTTGCTCTTAAGTGTCTCTGCATGGAGATAGTCAAGCATGGCAGCACTTACCGAACCATTGATAAACGCAGTATCGCAGTCGGAAACAGAAGACTGCTGCTGCAAGCACAGTTCAATGCCAAGTTGGGTATCAATGCCTGTCTCATGGGCAATGTAGAAAGGCAGACAATCGAGAGTTGGCGTGACAGCAACGCAGGTTGCCGGACGCTTATTCTTCGTCTTCTCTGCATCATTGTCAGATGAAGAGCAAGAAACCAGTGTCATGCCTATGAGGCACAGTAACAATGTAATATGTTTCATAATTCAAAAAGTCTTCTTACGCAGCACAAAGTATCGCCACAAAATAGAGTATGGCATCAGGAGTGAAGCAGATGTTGTTGCCTTTGACTGAATGGCATCACGTATTGGTTTGTACTCATCTTTCCAACGGTTGAAATCGGCACGTGCTCGAATGATTGCCTTTATGTCAGCAATGTTGAACTTGGCAAGCGACTGTAACATGGCAACGTAATCGAGTAAAAGACGCCATCGCATCACATGCTTCAAGTCACGCTCAGGGAGATTCTTGTAGAGCATGGTGAGATTGTTTCGGAAGTTCAGGTACGTCTTTCGCGGATTGCCCTGAGGCAAGGTTCCTCCGCCTACATGATACACCCAGCTCTGTGGCACGCAAGCTATCCTATAGCCAAAGAGTCGCATTCGCCAACAGAGGTCTATCTCCTCGTTGTGAGCAAAGAAACGAGCATCAAGCCCTCCTGATTGTGTATAAACATCCTTACGAACCATCATGCAGGCACCTGTTGCCCAATGAATATCCACAATGTCATCGTACTGCCCGTTATCCTTCTCAACAGTTGAGAAGATTCTGCCACGGCAGAAAGGATAGCCAAAGCAATCGATGAAACCACCACTGCCACCTGCATACTCAAACGATGCATGGTCATGGTAGGCAAGGAGTTTCGGCTGGCAAGCAGCACAATCAGGATTGGCATCCATGTATGCGACAAGCGGTTGTAGCCATCCCTCTGGTGTCTCAACATCGCTGTTCAATAGCACAATGTATTCTGCATCGACCTTTTCTATCGCCTTGTTGTAACCCTCAGCAAAACCATAGTTCTGGTCAAGGACAATGGTTGCAACACTTGGAAATTCCTGCTCAAGCACAGTCAGAGAATCGTCTGTACTGCCATTGTCAGCGACAATAATGTCAGCATCGGTAGTATTTGCTATTACCGATGGCAGGAACTTGCGGAGCATGGCGGCACCGTTCCAATTGAGTATGATTACTGCCGATTTCATATTTCCTTTACTGTCAGTATAAGGCCTCCAGCAGAACTGGAAGACACTACTTTTTTTATAGGGATGTGCTTGCCTTCAGGGCGGTGCGGTCGTGGTTGAAATCAGAAAGGCGAAGGGTTAGAATCTCATTGTCGTACTCATCCTTCGAAAGCGATGCTGGCAGTTCCACACGAATGTAGTTTTCTGTGAATCCATGCATAGCCTTACCCTTCGATGCCTTTTCCATAAGAACATTCATTTCCCTACCAACAAAGCGAGAATAGAATGCCTCTGTCTTCTGATCGGAGAGTTTCAACAACTGATGCGAACGATGTTTCTTCTCACGTTCATCTACTATATAAGGAATGTTGAGTGCCGCTGTGCCCGGACGCTCTGAGTATGGGAACACATGAAGCTGCTGTACATCCAGAGAGTCAAGGAAGTCGTAGCACTCCTGGAAGCATTCAGGTGTCTCGCCACGGCAGCCAACCATAACGTCAACACCGATGAACGCATCAGGCATCTTCTCCTTTATTAGTTCTATCTTATGGCGGAAGAGCGCCTTGTCGTAACGTCTGTGCATCAACTTAAGCACCTCATCACTACCCGACTGCAGCGGAATGTGGAAATGCGGCATGAATGCACGCGAATGAGCACAATAGTCAATGAGTTCGTCGGTCAGGAGATTTGGCTCAATAGAGGAGATGCGATAGCGCTGAATGCCTTGCACCTCGTCAAGGCGCTTCACGAGGTCAAGGAATGACTCTCCTGTTGTCTGACCGAAGTCGCCAATGTTGACACCAGTAAGTACAATCTCCTTTCCACCTTCGTCTGCAACCTTTTGTGCCTGAGCGACAAGCGAATCGATGGAAGGATTGCGTGAGTTGCCTCGGGCAAACGGTATGGTGCAATAGGTGCAGTAGTAATTGCAGCCATCCTGAACCTTAAGGAAATAGCGCGTACGGTTGCCGCGAGAGCATGAATGGGCGAAGGTCTTGATGTCCTTCGTCTTTACCGTGAATGCGTTTCCTATTGCTTTCTTTACAGAGTCATCATTAGTGTTAGCAGCGCTCCATTCGTCGTTAAGGTACTGAATCAGATCAGCCTTTTCGTTGGAACCAAGAACAAGGTTTACACCCTCTATGGCGGCAATGCGCTGCGGTTCGAGTTGGGCGTAGCATCCTGTAACAACGACAAAGGCGTCAGGATGATTGCGCACCATCTTATGTATCTGCTGGCGGCACTTATGATCTGCCACCTCTGTCACCGAACATGTGTTGATAAGACAGATGTCGGCCTTCTCTCCCTTTTCAACGGTAACCACGCCCATCTGCTTCAACATCTGAGCAAATGTTGAAGTCTCTGCAAAGTTCAGTTTGCAACCGAGTGTGTAATAAGCGGCTTTCTTACCCTGAAATAACGATGTGTCTATCATTCCTGCAAACAGAGTTTCTGTAGGTCGTAAAACGAACCGTTGTAAATATCGAAGTCAACCTCGCCTTCAATGCCTGGCAGTCGTCCGGCATCAGTATGCTGCCAGAACTTCCAAGGACCCTGATACTGCATCTGCTCCACATAGTAGTGAGCTATCCAATAAGGATAGTCGTCAAATCGTGCATCGGCAAGGTAGCGTTCCTTAAAATTATAATAAGTATAAAGTATTGGCTTGACGTGGTACTTATCTTCCACGATGTGCAGCCATGTGAGGACATCGCGCTGGAAGTCCTCTGTGCTTCTGTCCTTCGGCTTATGCTCAACATCAAGGATAGGAGGCAGGTCGCCTGGTTCGAGTGGAACCCTTGAAAGGAAGAAGTGCGCCTGATCTCGTGCAGACGACTTAGTGCTCCAGAAATGGTATGCTCCTCTTATAAAGCCATGCTCTCGTGCCTGATAGAAATTCTCCTCAAAGTTCTCGTCGGTCACGGTAGTTCCTTCCGTCGCCTTTATCAGCACGAAGCGAATCGGGCATTTGTTAATAGAAGCAGTACGAAGCAAGGACCAATCGATATCGCCCTGATAATGAGAGACATCGATGCCCTGTATCTCATATCCGTCAGGATATTTCTTCTCTCCGTAGAGAGCCTGCCATCTGAAGGCTGTCGGCGTAACAAAGAAACTCCAGAACGCCCAGATGTAAAGCGCCACAATAACGAAACCGCCCAGCCACCATACCCACTTAGGGTGGTGGCTGAGCATATTTCGCATGTTATTCAGCGGGTTACGCTGAGGGTTTTGTTGTTCCTTCATTCAAGTAGTTTTACTTGCTCTCAGAGGAAATTATTATTGCTGCTCGAGAGTAAGAGTAATAGTAGGACGGTCGCAAACCTCTGCAGGACCCCAGTACTGGATTGGGCCAGGGTAAACGAAGCTTGTATTCTTAGCCCACTCCTCACGCTTTG
>JAZUKC010000022.1:0-1821 GCA_045643065.1 Prevotella sp. | reverse complement strand
GGAGAAAAGGATCTTAACTCGCTCATTTGCGCTTGCAGAAATGTGCGAATATGTTTGCCAGCTTTTCTTGAAATTTTATGGCTATAAATTTTATGGCTGTAAAATTTGATTGCAAAATTACCATTTCTCGTAATGTACCTTATCAGCATCCCATTTGTCCTTTGGTGCAGGCTGCTCTGCTGGATGACCAACGGCAATCATGCCAAATGCTTTGATATTGTCTGGCAATTCAAGCAAGTCCTTCAAAAGCTCGTATCTTTCCTTCTGAGGAAAGACGCCCATCCATACTGTTCCAAGCCCCATGGCATGAGCTGCGAGCATGATGTTCTCTGTTGCTGCCGAACAATCTTCTGCCCAGTAGTCGGGGGCAGCTTGTTATAGTTGTTTGTCCATGACAACATACTGTTAATGCCTTATAGTTTTTGTTCTTACCTGTGTTATATGTTTGTTCATACATCGACTTTTGGGAATTGGTGAAATTAGGTTGCGAAGGTAACTTGTTCTGGCTTATCGCTTCAAGGTCATGGCTCTGCTTTGCTGGAAAATCTCCACACCTCAGGGTAGTATTTTGCATTCAAAACCTTGCTTCGATTGTCAAAACACCTTCTGAAAAGCAACATAATTTCTAACCATTCCCGAAGTAGTTGATCTACGAAAGGGAAATGAAAATTTTCAGACATGGCAAATCAAGCAACAACGACCTACAAGGTCACAGGTACTCGCAAAGCAGTGAGCGACCTTTGGAACACACTCCAGAGTATGAATGTAAACACCAAAAACATCTGGCTCGACGACTTGGCAAAGTATTATGGCATCGACTACGAGGCTAACACATTAGCGTCCGTGGTCACATCTATTGGGCTGAGTACGAGAGAATACGAGGACCATATACTCTTGTCATTTGAGACAGAAACGGCATGGGACGCTTGCAATGAACTTTTCGAGGAGATTAATCACCTTCTTTGGGACGAGTTGGAAATCTCTTATCGAGTATGCGAGTGTGGCTGTGAGGTCTATTACGTTCACGATGAAGGCAAATACTTCCCTGAAGAGGCTTGTGTTTCTTCTTACGGAGAGCCATTTGAGGATGCTCTCTGCGTCTGCCAGAGCGTGATGGTGCATTGACCTTCGGTCTTCTTCCTCCTTGCAAGGCAAAGTCGAAGCGACTACTTTTGTCCCGTAGGCAAAAGTCACTCTGCTCTTGCTTCGTTCGTCAGTTGTGAGGTCATATCCACACAATGCCGAAATTGTGTGTAGTTGATGGTTTGGAGCACAAGGGAATGCCTTTCGTGCTGCTTTCAGTGTGTCATAAAATCCATAGCCGGGATAATCCATCTGATAAACCTTGAAGACCGCCTTTATGCATCCTTCATCAAACCTGGCATTGTGTGCTACCAGTGGCAGACCTATATAGACTTACCCATCTCGTAAGCTTCCTGCAACTTGGCATTGCCCTCAATTGTGCGAGGAGCATCTACACCACCGCAGAAGAGAGTACCTTTGAGTTCGCATTTTGGATAGCAGTCAATCCAACCTGTAAGACCTGCTTCTGCACGCTTCGATACCCACTCTTCATCTTCTGCAGCTGTCGATAGCATGTAAACCTCACGGAACTTGTAATCCTGCGAGTACATGGCGTTCATACGGTCAATGAGCGTCTTCATCTGTCCACTCATTTCATAATAATAGATTGGAGTTGCCCAAACCACTACATCAGCATTGAGAACCTTGTCCATGATGGCAGGAACATCGTCCTTGATGCAGCACTTGTGGGTTGTGCCACAGGTTAGGCAGCCGATGCAGAATTTCATTTCCTTGCCA
>JAZUKC010000021.1:0-5599 GCA_045643065.1 Prevotella sp. | reverse complement strand
TTATGATGACTCTGCGATAGGCAGGCAAAGTGTATTTGCTATTATCGTGCACTTCACAAATGATATGAATCTCGTCATTATGGAAAGTGTCAGGAATATGTACTTTTACCGTCGATAGGCCGTTATCATACTCATACTGCTCTACTTCAGTCTTTCCAATCCCTTTCTGCTGCGCCCAGAAGAAACTCAGTTCATCACCATCCGGGTCATACGATTTGGATGCATCGAGGGTGACGGTTTGACCAGCTTCCGCCTTGATGACGATAGCGCCTGTCCCTTTCTTTCCATTGACGATGGCTACAGGATTGTGGTTACCTTGGCCCTTTTCTGCCCATTCGATGCGGGCAATGAAGTCGTTGAGGTTGTCAAGGTAGAAGTGATTGTAGTATCCTTCCGACAGATTCTTCACCGCATCCTGTATGCTTGTCCATGCATAGGTCACAGAGTCTTTGGTCAATGCCCATGTGTGATAACCGCCCCAACCCGCTTGCATCGGTTCTTCGGGATTGTGAAGGCCGTTTGGTATGACATTCAGGAACGATGGCGTATCGCCCTCCACACCATATTTATAATTAGGGTATTGTTTGCCCATTGCGGCATGTCCCTGGATGTGCTGCTGTATCTTTTGCCAATGTTGCTTTCCGAGTTCGCATTGCAACTGCCATGCACCTTCATCCCACACAAATTTCAGGTCGTCGGCAAACTCGCGTCGCATCCATTGATGGGAACTGTAGGCAAGGTTCTCGCGCATAGCCCACACCATGTCCTGATCAGTGATGGTGTAAAGGCGCAACTTGTTCAGGAAAGCCTTCAACTGCTCGGGAGTGCGTGTCTGCTGCACTTTCCAGATGGCTTGTGCCAATGTGTTGGCTCCACCCCAGGCGCATACCCAGATAGGGCGGTCGTCCTTCTCGTCTGCCAGACGGATGATGAGTTCGCTGCCCTCCGAGTCATTATCCTTACCAATCACCCCGATACCAGCACGCTGGCTGCCCATCTTGCATCGGCTGCGGATGTATTCAGCACTTGGCCAGTAACCCATCCGCTGCTTGCCATTCTCCTTGTTGAGCGAGGCAAACGACCGTTGTCCCGAGCGCTTCATGAGCATGTGTACATCCGCAGCGTATGCTTCCACCACCGAGTCACGATAGGCAGCACTCTCGGTAGGGTAGGGATCGCAATTCCAACCCGTTGAGGTGATGATGCCCTCAATCTCCAGCATGTCGGCATAGCATAGCAGATGAACGAGCGACTCCGTGTCGTCAGGTTCAAGGTCAGGGCGTCCTATGTCTGTAAGGACGACCACACGAGGTTTCAGTTGAGCTTGCACTCCAATTGTGAGGAGGCAAAGGATAAGTATTGTAAATATCTTTCTCATGTCATTGGTTGTTTCTATTGTAGTTTATTAGGTTGAAACTAAAATTATGGCACAAAGATAATGAAAATATTTAATAAAGGCTCAGTTCAATGGATATTTTTCACCATTCTCAATCCCTCAAGAGATGCAACGCTCGCCGATAAATGGCAACCAGGTTCTATCTATTTTTACTTTTTATTATAGGTAACCATTTGCTGTATGTCAGCATTCGCCAGATCCATTCAAGTGGTCCGTATGTGAAACATCTAAGCCAAAGGTACGCACAGCCAACCTCCATGAGATAAACTCCGATTGCAGAGCATACGACTTCTGGCATGGTAAGTTGCATTCCCCATCCAAAGCCAACACCATAAAACAGTACAATGGCTATGGCAGATTGTGAAATGTAGCATGTCAGCGCCATCTTGCCGGGGTAGGTAAATGGAGTGTATATGCGTTTGCCATAGAGAGCAAATGCTGCCATGTATGCGCATCCGAGAGGATAAATGTTCATCATCTCTATAATTGTGTGGAATGGTGGAGCCAATTGATAGCCGTTCACAGCATCGTATGCATGGATAATGGCAAAAGGGATGCCAATGGCAAAGCCAAACATCATGATTCGTTTCAGAAACTGACTATGAAGTTCTATGTCGTTGAAAATCCTCTTTTTGCCAATCCAAAGACCAACGAGGAAAAGACCGAGAACCTTGAAATATCTGTCGCTGGAGATAAACTCTGTCATACGTTCGAATGCCCCCATGACGAGGAATTTCAGCAGGTCGTTGTACGACTGGCTCTCATGAAGCCATGTACCCCAATCTCCAATGCCGAAGCGTGCTTGCCAATAGTCCATCTGACCGAAGAACCATGCACAAGGTTGCAGGTCGAGGGCGTAAACCAACGAGGAGGTGATGACGGGCAGAAAGAGGAAAAATCCAGCCCATCTGAGTATTGCCTTTGGAGAGCATCGCCAGAAAAGCGGCAGAATCATTCCCATTGCGGCATAGAGCATCAGAATGTCGCCACTCCATAGCAACATAAGATGCGCAAAACCGATGCATAGCAGAATCAGCATACGGCGATAGAAGATGCTCATGCCGTTGGCGCCACGCTCCATTACATTACCAATGATGATGCTGAATCCTATGCCGAATAGTATAGAGAAGATGGTGTAGAACTTGCCGTCAACAAGCAAGTACAACAGGAAATTCGTTATCTGATCCATCATGCTGACCTCTACGTTTGTGGTATGCTCCACGTCATAGAAGGCATAGAGCGTCAGTTCCTTGTAGTTGGCAAGGCACACTCCAAGTAAAGCAAATCCACGCATAGCGTCCAACACCTTCAGGCGCTTCTTTACAGGACCTGGTTGTATGTGATTCTGAAATTCAGTCATTATTTGTTCTCTGTATTGTATTCAAACCAATCGAAATCAGCATAGCCCTTCTTATCCGTTCCTTGTGCGAAGATGCCAAGCATTACACCTGTGAAACCACCGATGACTTCGGTAGATAGGTAGCGGAAATCCATCTTGCAGAGTGTGTCAAAGGATTTACCATTCTCAGAAACCTGCATGTAGTAATATGCTCCATCGGAACTGATACGCAGAAATGCCTTCTTGCCCTTCATGGTAATCTCCTTTTCCGAATGAGCAAGTTCGCCAAGACGGATATTCGGACGCACAACAAGTTGTCCACAACGATTCTCTACAATGACATCATAGTGATTGAGCGGTGCAGCGTATGCAGTAATGCCTGCCACAGAACCTTCTGCAAGATGAGAAGCATCGAGCAAGGTTGTGGCAGTAAAAGACTTCTCTGTCTGTCGTCTTGCTACGAACGTAGGAGAAGTGGCGGAAGCAAGTGACGTTGTGGTAGGGTGAAGACGGAGCCATCCCTTGCGCTCGGTGAGCGAGTAGCATGAATAGTCGGGATTGCCGATGCTCATCCATCCCCAAGGCAAACCGATGGAACTGTAGCTGTCGGTCGGTACATTGCGCTTCACGAAGTTGAACTCTTCGCGCTCAGGATCGACAGCCACAGGCACTTGTGGCAAAGTCTTGCACTTCATATCTACAGACAAAGTACCGTTTCCATTCACCACAGGCCAAGCATTATCATCCCAACGCACAGGAGCAAGCATTGTCTCACGTCCCATCACATGCAATAGATAACCGCTGGTGCGATAACCAAGACAAATCATCCACCACGAAGAGTCGGGAGCTTGCACAAGGTCGGCATGACCAAGTCCTTGTATCTCGCTGCCCTGCATCTCCATGTTGAAGTGCGAGAGGATTGGATTTGCGCGGTTCGGTTCGTATGGTCCGAAGAGCGAACGGCTACGAAGTATATTGACTTGATGCCCATGCTCTGTACCACCTTCTGCAAGCATCATATAATAGAAGCCATCCTTCTTGTAGATGTGAGGACCTTCAGGATAGCGCC
This sequence comes from Prevotella sp., assembly GCA_045643065.1. GTDB lineage: Bacteria > Bacteroidota > Bacteroidia > Bacteroidales > Bacteroidaceae > Prevotella. The sequence continues at coordinate 1,795 of JAZUKC010000021.1, read as the reverse complement.
CGCCAAGACCAGTGCCAAGATGATGGATCTCACCAAGTTGCTTGCCAGTCTCTAAGTCAATCTCACAAATCTTGATGTCGCCTTCCTTCCAAAGAAAGTATGTCTTGTTGCCCTCGAAATAGAGCGTAGGGTCGCACGAACCGATGGCAAAATCAATCACCACAGGTTCCGACCATTCACCAGCAGGATCATCCGTCCACACATAGAAATGACGACGCGAAGGAAAGACGGTAGTGACCATGTAGAAACGCTTGTTGCGCTCATTGTAGCGAATGGTTGTGGCATAAACACCCCCATTTGTCCATCCCAATTCGGGGTTCTGCTGGGAATACAAACCCGACAAGTCAAGCTGTGAACGACGTGTCAAGCAGTTGCCCACTTGCTCCCAATGTATCAAGTCTTTGCTATGAAACACGGGCACTCCAGGGAAGTATTGAAAAGTGGAATTGACCAGATAGAAATCATCGCCAGCACGGCATACCGAAGGGTCGGCATGAAAGCCAGGAAGCACAGGGTTCTTGAATCCTTGAGCAAAAGCAGAGCTTATGGAGAGTAATAGGATGAGCGTTAGAAATGCCTTCTTCATGTTATATTCTTGTTTTTTCATTCTTTGCCATGATACGATGGATGTTCATTGTCTGGATTGATGACAAGTTTCTCCACCACAATTTCTGGGTCGACCATCACTACCTTGAGTGTATGTTTTCCTACAGTCGGAATACTGAGGTCGATGCTCAGCCAACGGAGGTTGTCGAAAATCTCGCTGCGCATACGCTGGCGGAAACCAGAGAGATAGATATCACTTGCAGGTTGTGGCAGAGGTTTCAGAACCTTCGAGCGAACAATGTTCTCTTTCGTGTATTCGTTGAAAGTATCTACATAACCTTGGCGAGCATCGATTGTCTGCATCTCACTATCATCAATTCGAATGCCGATGCGAAGACCACGGCTTGGGTTGATGTCATTGGTAGGCAGAATGCCAAGGGCGAGCTTGTTTTTGCCTGCCTGCTTGAAGTCAACATCATACTCCAATGTTGCACCATCACCTTGCGGACGACTCTGTGCTGTGACAGGCTCAATGCCCATATTGCCTTTGCCACGACCAACTCCAGGAAGGAAAGTCCACTGGGCATCGTTGGCATTGGTTCTGCGCGTATAGTCGTATGCCATGATAGCAATTTCGTTTGGTTCCACGACTGCCTTATCCTTGTTGTATGGCTCGTTTGCCTTAGGGAGAGTATTATCGTCTGGCATTGACCATTGACGATAACCTATGTGCTTGTCAAGCATCATGCCGTCCCATTTTCCTCCTGCTATTACCTTATTATATTTATAGGTCATCTGCTTGTCACGCTCAAAGAGTGTCTGCATCGTCAGCGTGTCGCCCATCGTGGCAGCAAGGTAAATCTTCGCCACTCCAGCACTTCCCACCGCTGGATATTCCACAAGCTGATAGTAAGCGTCTTGCATCTCGGTGGGCAGTTTCTTACCAAGAGCAAGAGTGCGCTTCTCAAGTTCATCCCAACGCTCATACATCCTTTGTGCCTCACCCGTTTCCACACTATAAATGCCCACACGCTGCACCTCTGGCTTGCGCTCCAGATTCATCTTTGAATACTCAGTCACGATGTCGGCAATCTCTCTGGCATGCTCACCACCGAAGATGCTTCGTGCCCAATCCACCATGTACTGGTCAATCTTGTCGGCAGGATAAGCATCTGGATTCCAGGCATAGCGCATGATGAAGTCTATAGGCATTTCCTTTGGTTTGAGGTCGCCAACATTGATTATCCAG
>JAZUKC010000020.1:0-6688 GCA_045643065.1 Prevotella sp. | reverse complement strand
AGCCACATATTACTTATTTGCTTGTGTCCGCAGGCGTTGCCCACGGTTACTCATGGTACTGCCCTACAGGCAGAGCGAGCATGCGAATCTTGAAATACTTAATTATACCTGAGTCCGGAGACTTTGTCCCCAGTTACTCATGGTGCTGGCCTCCAGCCAGAACAAAGCGAAATTTGAATATAAAAGTTGTCTGTTAACAGTGTTAACAATTAACAGCTAACAACGATTCGTAAATAACAATTGTTATAAAAAGACATTAACTTGACATAATAATATACAGCAATCAAAATAAATAACTATACCCCAAACAGACATTATGAAAAGACTTTCTTCGATTACTGCTGCTCTTGTACTCGCCATCTCGGCAGCAGGACAGACCTTTACCGAATGGCAGGACCTGGAAGTTAATGACGTTAACCGATACCCAGTGCATACAGACTGCCTGCTGAACACTACCGAACGCGTGTCGATGGACGGCAAATGGCGATTCAACTGGGTGAGAAACGCTGACGAAAGACCACAGGGCATGTTCGCCGTTAAGTACGACGACAGCGCGTGGGACGAGATTAACGTGCCAGGATGCTGGGAACTGAACGGCTACGGCGAACCGGAATACGTCAACGTCGGCTTTGCATGGCGCGGCAACTTCCGCAACAACGCACCTTACGTCCCTCTCAAGGAGAACCACGTAGGCACTTATCGACGCTCCTTCTCGCTGCCATCCGGGTGGAAAGGCAAGCAGATCATCGCCCACTTCGGCAGCGTAACGAGCAACATGTACCTATGGGTGAACGGCAAATTCGTAGGCTATAGCGAGGACTCTAAGATTGCTGCGGAGTTTGACATCACACGATTCGTGAAGCCAGGGGCAGAGAATCAGATTACGTTCCAGGTGTTCCGCTGGTGCGATGGCTCATATTCCGAAGACCAGGACTTCTGGCGTCTCTCTGGCGTCAGCCGCTCTTGCTTCCTCTATGCACAGGAAAAGAACCACGTGGAGGACATCCGCACCACTGCCAGTCAGGACGGAACACTGACCATTGACACGAAAGTCAAGGGCAGCGGTACGCTCGTTTACGAACTGACTGACGCCAACGGCCATGTCGTAGCAACGGCAAACCAGAAGGCGGGGGCAGAGAATCGCCAGGTGATGAAGGTGGAAAATGCGAAGCTTTGGTCGGCAGAGACACCTTATCTCTATACTCTCAAGGTGGCACTCCTGAGCGAAAAGGCAGCAAAAGCAGCCTCAACGCCTGACCTCTCACAACTGAATCCAGCCACACAGCGCATAGGATTCCGCAACGTAGAAGTGAAGAACGGCCAGCTGCTCGTCAACGGTCAGCCGGTGCTTATCAAGGGAACAAACCGCCACGAGCTGGATCCGGAGACGGGATACGTTGTGAGTCGCGAGCGAATGTTGCAGGATATCCGCCTCATGAAGCAGCTTAACGTCAACGCCGTGCGTACATGTCACTATCCTGACTGCCCTGAATGGTACGATCTGTGCGACGAATACGGCATTTATGTCGTGGCAGAAGCCAACCAGGAGAGCCACGGTTTCCTGTACGGTCGTGATGCCAACGAGAAGACATCGGTGCTTGCTACGCAGATAAAAGAGCGCAACATACACAACGTTTCGACCAAGTTCAACCACCCAAGCATCATCGTCTGGAGCCTCGGCAACGAGACTTTCTGCGTCGATGCCTTCAAGGATGCGTACCGATGGATAAAGAGTCAGGACGCGAGTCGCCCTGTTCAGTATGAGGCTGCCCACGGTGGCGAGGCCACAGACATCTTCTGTCCGATGTATTTCTCTCACTATGGCTGCGAGAAATACGCCACTAACGACAACAACAAGAAGCCTCTCATCCAGTGTGAGTATTCGCACGCCATGGGAAACTCTGGCGGTGGCATAAAGGAATACTGGGACTTGGTGCGCAAATACCCTAAGTATCAGGGCGGATTCATCTGGGATTGGGCGGACCAAGCATTGCAGACCGATGGGTCTCTTATGTACGGCGGCGACTACAACGACTACGATGCTTCGGACAATAACTTCAACTGCAACGGCTTCATCACTACCGATCGACGCCCTACCCCACAGGCTTACGAGATAGCTTATCAGTATCAGAACATCTGGACGGAGGCTGTTGACATCGACAAGGGCATCATCCGCGTGAAGAACGAGAACTTCTTCCGCTCGCTGGACAACGTCTCTCTCCACTGGACTCTTGTCGCTGACGGTGTGGAAACGCAGCAGGGCACCATCGACAACCTTAGTGTTCTGCCTCAGCAGACCACTGAAGTGACCATCCCTTACAGCTTCCCTGACCGCGATGTGGAACTGCTTCTGAACGTCGATTACCGCCTGAAGCAGGGCGAACCGATGCTTGAGGCTGGCCATTCGGTAGCCCATCAGCAGCTCACCATCAATTCTTTCCCTTACGAAACGATGCTCGACCGCTACACAACGCGTGCCTTGACGGTAAAGGACAGCAAGATGCGTGGCGAGTTCGACCGCCTTCTGGCTCACGCAACGCTGCGTCCGAACTTCTGGCGTGCTATGACCGACAACGACATGGGTGCCAACTGCCACCGCGACTATGCGGAATGGCGCCACCCGGAGATGCCTTGCACCGAGCGTAAGGTCATTGATAAGAACACCGTTGAGGAGCATTACGACATGCCTTCCGTAGGTTGCACTATGACCATCACCTACGAACGACTCAACGATAACCTGCTGAAGGTAACGGAGAAACTGGACACTCTGCAGGGTGCAAAGGCTAAGGGAGGCAGCTATATGCCACGTTTCGGCATGGTATTCCGCCTGCCTTACGACATGGATAAGAGCGAATTCTACGGCCGCGGACCTGTAGAGAACTACGCCGACCGTTGCCTTTCGCAGAACATCGGCATCTATTCTCAGACAGCCGACGAGCAGTTCTGGCCATACGTGCGTCCTCAGGAGACGGGTTCGAAGTGCGACATGCGCTGGTGGAAGCAGAGCTTTGGGGATGAGAAATCTTCAATAACCATCTACTCCGATGCTCCATTCTCGGCCTGTGCGCTGCATTACGAGGTGCGCGACCTTGACGAACATGGTGAGAAAGCGCAGCGTCATCCTCAGGAAGTGAAGCGCTCGGCTTACACAAATCTGTATATCGACCAGCAGATGGCTGGCGTTGGCGGCGTGAACTCATGGAGCAAGGACGGCGAAGCGCTGCCTCAGTATCGTGTAAAGGTGCAGCCTCGCACGTTCACCTTCTACGTTCAATACGGAGAATAATGACGTTTTTTTTAACACAGAGACAGCGGAGAACACAGAGGACACAGAGTTTTTGGAGTGCTATGCAGCATGTTTCAAATTATTCATTATTAATTATTCATTATTAATTAAAACTGTTCTCTGCCTCTGTGTTAAAAAAGAAATGTACTGAACAATTACATTAATCTTTACAAAACATATTGAATCGCAAGGTGAAAAGCACTGATTCACCTTGTGAAAAGCACTGATTCACACGGTGAAAAGTATTGATTCGCTAACGCAATGATACTCAGTGCATTACAAAACAGTAAAAAATCCATTAAAAAAAGCATATACTGAATGACCTTTAGACGTATTTTCATCTCACTTTTCACACTCATGCTGCCCCTGGCGGCAACTATGGCACGCAGCACAACAACGCAGATGCCTACAGACTCCATATACCAATATCTCGACTCCATCATCAACAAACCATATTACTACACTGCATACAAGCAGACGAAGGTGCCGGTAAGGAAAAAGCGTCGCCGCAAGACAACGTACAAGACGGTGACAACGGCGGTGCAGGCGAAGCGATCGTTCAGCATCGGATGCTGCGTTTACGACCTTACGGACAACCGGATGATATACTCGTTCAACCCAAACAAACTGATGACGCCGGCCAGTACGCAGAAGCTCTTTGTGGCGACGGCGTTCCTGAACAATGCCGGAAAGGGATACACTTTCGACACTGATATCAGCATTGACAAGCGCATCGGGACGGACTCCGTAGGGCGACGGTTCATCGATGCCGACCTTTACCTGAACACTTCGTGCGACCCGACGATAGAAAAGGATCACATAAAGCGTCTCGCCGAGATGGTTATGGCACTCGGACATGACTCTATCAACGGGCGTATAGTGCTGTGTCAGAGTAAGAAAACGGAACGAACAAAGAAGGATGGGGAGTCGATAGCGAAGCAATTGGCAGCGATGTTAAAGGCAGACAGCATTGCCTTCAGCCTGGATCCAAACTGGACGGTAATGCCGGGCACACAGAGAGGCCGACACGTGGTAGCGAAACATTCTACGCCGGCGTTTGACATACTGGAACGAATGCTCAAGATGAGCAATAACACGTATGCCGAATCGGTGCTGCTTAACATGCTGAAGGACAACGATGAGTGGTCGTACGACCGTTGTTGCAATAAGGTTGACGAGATGATGTGCAGCATTCGCAACCGCTATCACAGCAAGGACAGCATCGGAACGATGTTCGACAGCTACTACACTATCAAGGATGGCAGCGGCCTGTCGCACTCCAACAAGTCGTCGGCAATGGCGCAGGTGGACCTGCTTCGCTTCATATACAGCAAGCGCGACCTATACACTTCGATGATGAAACTGCTGCCAATAGCGGGTGTTGACGGCACACTGAAGAAGCGAATGACTACGGGTCCGGCACTGAACAAGGTGCATGCAAAGACCGGAACGCTAACGGGTGTCTCTACTCTCGCAGGTTTTGCCACGGCGGCAAACGGTCATCAGCTGGCGTTTTCAATCCTGATAAACAACTGTTCGGACAAGTCTTTCGCGCACAACCTGCAAGATAAGATTTGTGAATTGTTGACGGAAGAGTGATGTTTTTTTAACACAGAGGCAGAGAACACGGAGGGCACAGAGATTTTTGGAGTGCTATGCAGCAGGTTGTTTTAATTATTAATTCAACTTTCGCAAGCCCGTCCTGCCTGTAGGGCAGTACTATGAGTAACCGGGCACAAAGTGTCCGGACTCAGACAATAAGTAATAAGTGGCTGGAAGTCACTACTATGATACGTTCAGATGGCTGTACGTCATAGTGAACGTATCAAGGTACTGGCCTCCAGCCAGAGAGTTTCTTTAGTTTTATAGTGCGGACACTCTGTGCCCAGATACTCATAGTATTGGCCTCCAGCCAAAACTGAGTTTGCGAATCTTGAGTTATGTATTCAGGTTTCGCAAGCTTGTCCTGCCTGTAAGGCAGTACTATGAGTAACCGTGGGCAACGCCTGCGGACACAAGCAAATAAGTAATAAGTGGCTGGAAGTCACTACTATGATACGTTCAGATGACTGTACGTCATAGTGAACGTATCAAGGTATTGGCCTCCAGCCAAAACAATGTTTAGAAAACACCCTGAACAGCCCCGTTAACCGTTAAACATTAACCGTTAAACCTTACAAAAACAATGAACGCATTCTATAAATTGCTGAAGACATGGAAGCTCCCCGTCGCTATGATACTGGGCGTAATCATGTACTACATCATGGAAATGATACTGCCACAAGGCAAAGAACACGCATTCTATGACGTCATTTCGCACGGCGTACAGCCACTCCTCATCTTCGCAATGCTGTTTCTCTCGTTCCTGAAAGTAGAGCCGAAGGACCTGAAACCGCACCGATGGCATGGCGTTCTGCTACTGACACAAGGTGGATTGTTCGTAATTTGTTCTCTCTTAGCATACCTATGCGACTGCAATAACTCTCACTCCTCACTCCTAATTCCTAACTCCTCACTCCCCGAAGCTAAGCTGCTGATGGAAGGAGCCATGCTTTGCTTCATCTGTCCTACAGCCACCGCCTCTGCCGTTATCGTGCAGAAACTGGGCGGTTCGCTATCGGGCGACGTCACGTATATCATAATTTGTAACATCATGGTGAGCCTCCTTGCACCAACGTTCCTACCTATCGTAGAACCCAACGTTGCCATAACGGGAGGAGGTTGGGTTGATGCGTTCTTCCTTATCATGGGAAAGGTGTTCCCATTGCTGCTCTGCCCGCTGCTGTTGGCACTCATCGTCCGCCACTATGCACCCCGTCTCATGGATAAAATGCTCTCCATCCCCGACCTCGCCTTCTATCTTTGGCTCGTGGCTCTTGCCCTTGCCATCTGCACAACGGTAAGAACGATAGCGCAAAGCGACATCGCACTGGAGATACTTGCCGGCTTTGCCATAATAAGTGCGCTGTGTTGCGTCCTGCAGTTCTGGCTGGGAAGAACAATCGGAAAGCGTTGGCCGCAGCCTACAAAGGCACAAAACGAACTGAAAAACCCTACCGACCACTACGTTGACCCTATAGAACGCTCTGCCATAACGGCAGGACAGGCGTTCGGACAGAAGAACACTGTCTTCGTAATCTGGTTGGGATTGGTATTCCTGAATCCAGTAACGTCGGTAGTAGGTGGCTTCTACAGCATCTGGCACAACGTAATAAACTCATGGCAACTGTCGCGTTTGCGATCAAAATAAAGTCTGCTTTTTTAAGGTGGGTTCTATTAATTACCACCTTAGGTTTAACATATAACAGTGAGTTCGGCGTTTTGTCATCTTTCGGACTCTTTTCGGCTCAAAGTGTCAGTTTACTCGGTCACAATGCCCGCATTGCTCCCTCCCTCACTAAC
>JAZUKC010000019.1:0-57151 GCA_045643065.1 Prevotella sp. | reverse complement strand
CAAAGAATTTTGCTTCCAACGACGACCTCCCACACCCTTTCGAATTTCGACAGGAGTCTTTCCGAACGCTTTTTCGGAAGCTAAAATCAAAGAGATAGAGTTCCTATAGCCACATTGACGAGACACAGAGGCAACAGATTGAATTCTTTTGATTTCGATTCATGGAGTAAAATATTCCCCGGACAGCAATATTTTTTAATAACAAAAGGCTACCGATGAGGGTAGCCTTCTGCATAGATATTGATGGAGAATCAGCGGTTCTCGTAGTCGTCCCAGCCACTACTGCGGCGAGAAGGGGCATCAAATTCCCAGCCATCACCGGAGTTCGGGCCAGAGGTGCCTTGCTGGTAAGGACTCGTGCAAACCACCTCGGTAATATCCACCTCCATCACATTTATCATTGGTTGAATATATTGCTTTTTCATATCATTTTCTTTTTTCACCATTACTTATTCGCCCATCTGTTTGTAAACAACCCTCTCCTTAAAGGGAGAGGTGCCCCCTTGTGGGGCGGAGAGGGTCCTCACCACATACATTCCCTTTGGCAAGCCCTTCAGGCAGGTCATAGGATCCACGTTGGCGCGGACGAGGCGGCCGTTCATGTCATAGACATTCACCGGGAGAGTGTTCAGCTCATCGTCGGAGACAGAGATCACACCGATGGTCTCTTCGTCCAAGCTGAGAGCCAGACGAGCGGCAGGAGCTCCATTCTCCAGTTCACGCACCTTGATCAACGCACGGAATGGCTTGAGTGTTGCGCCCTTGGTAGCACCTTCGGCCACACTCTGCTGACGTACAAACTGACCACCTGCATAACCGTAGATGCTCTCTCTGTCGGTCGAGAAGATGCCTGTCTGCTTGGTGTAGGTTCCCCACATCTCGGCATTGTCTGCTGCAATTGTCTGAGGATTACCTGCTGAGATAGCAGAAACTGGCGATATCATCAGATTGCCCTCTTCTGGTTCTGCCAACAGATAAGGCTTATTGGCATGTGCTATGCCATCGGCTGGTTTGCTGAAGCTGAGAGTCTCACCATCGAAGCCGCTCAGTTCATATACCTTGCCATTGATGTTCTCTACAGGCACATCGAATGGCAGCATGAAGGTCACTGTCTTGCCTGCAGCCAAGTTGCGGTTGTAGGTTACCGAAGCAACGGCTGGGAAGTCAGGATTCTCACCTATATAGACATACGAGTCATCGGAGAGGATGACGGTCTTAGGACATTCCGTATCTTCGAACGCCAGAGGGTATATGTATGGCACAGACTGAAATTCCACACCTGTTAATCCGTAGCAATAGCTGAAGGCAGCTTCACCAATGCTGGTTACAGAGTTCGGGATGGACAGGTTCCCATTGAAACCAGAACATCCTAGGAAGGCGCAGTATCCAATGCTCGTGACAGAGTTCGGGATGGTGAGATCACCAGTGAAGCTTGAACGGTTCCAGAAGGCATTGGCTCCAATAGTCTTCAGAGTACCTTTAAACTCCATCACGCCATGACCGTCAACGTAGGTGTTGGTGAAGTCGAGCTTTGCACCGTTTGCACCCTTCAATTCACTAGCGTCATATGGAGCAACTGCCTCGTTGGTCGATGATGTATAGCGGAAGAAGGTGTGCTCGCAGACAGGACAATAGGTCTGGCCAGGATCATCGTCTGCAAAGGTATGGATGCCAGTTGCAGGGATAACCTCCTGAGCCACAAACACCTCATGGCAAGCATCGCAGTGTGAGCCTTCGGTGAGACCATCTGTGGTACAAGTTGCAGCTATGCTTGCGTCGATGACTGGAGTATGGCCAGTTGCAGGGACAACCTCCTGAGCCACAAGTGGCTTGTTGCAAAGGTTACAGTGAGTACCTTCGGTGAGACCAGTTGTGGTACAGGTTGCTGCCACAGCTGCGTCAACGATTATTTCTCCGTTGGTGTGGACAAGGTTTGGATGATTCTCCACCACACTGCCTGTGAGGTCGAGAGCACATGGAGCAGTTACCGAAGCAACGGCTGGGAAGTCGGGATTGCTGCCTTTATATACATACGAGTCTTCGGAGAGGATGACGGTCTTGGAACAATTGACATTAGAGAATGCATCTATTCCTACGGATGGCACAGATAAAAATTCCATACCTGTGAGGCCATAACATCCCCTGAAGGCATATTCTCCAATGCTGGTTACGGAGTTAGGGATGGTGAGATTACCTGTGAAGCCAGAACATCCAGAGAAGGCACCGTTTCCAATGCTTGTAACAGAGTTTCCTATGGTGAGATTGCCTTTGAAGCCAGAACAATTGCAGAAGGCATTGTTTCCAATGCTCGTAACGGAGTTCGGGATGGTGAGATTGCCTGTGAAGCCAGAACATCCCCAGAAAGCATACGCTTCTATGTTGGTGACAGAGTTGGGAATGGTAAGATTGCCTGTGAAGCCAGAACAATTGTAGAAGGCATTGTTTCCAATGCTCGTAACGGAGTTAGGGATGGTGAGATTGCCTGTGAAGCCAGAACATCCCCAGAAGGCCCAGTATCCAATGCTTGTGACGGAGTTCGGTATGGTGAGATCACCAGTGAAGGAAAGATGATAAAAGAATGCACTTCCGCCGATAGTAGCCAAAGGCTTATCGAACTCCATTACGCCCTGACCATCAGCAAAGGTATTCTTATCCGAATTATAGATATCATTACCAGTTGAATCCAAGAGTGTACCGACATTTGGAGTTACCTTTTCTGTAGCGGTATAACGGAAGAAGGTGTGCTCGCAGACAGAACAATAAGTATGACCCGGGTCGTTGTCTGCAAAGGTATGACCTGCAGGGATAACCTCCTGAGCCACCAATACAGCATGACAAACCTCGCAGTGTGAGCCTTCGGTAAGGCCATCTGTGGTACAAGTTGCAGCTATGCTTGCATCGGTGACTGGAGTATGACCGAGTGCAGGGATAACCTCCTGAGCCACAAGTGGCTTGTTGCAAAGGTTACAGTGAGTACCTTCGGTGAGACCTGTTGTTGTACAGGTTGCTGCCACAGCTGCATCAACGATTCTTTCTCCGTTGGTGTGGATAAGTTTTGGATGATTCTCCACAACACTACCAGTGATATCAAGAGTACATGGGACAATAATCGAAGTGACCTCAGGAAAGTATGGATTGTCTCCTTTATATACATACGAGTCATCGGAGAGAACTAAGCACTTGCTGGCATTGGTATAAGAGAATATATCACTACCCATTTGTGGAACAGATCTCATTTCTACACTCGTGAAGCGTTGGCAAGCACAGAAGGCTTTATTACCAATGCTTGTGACAGATTTAGGAATGATGAGATTTCCTCTTAAGTTATGGGTGTTATAGAAGGCTTCTTCCCCAATGCTCGTTACTGACTCAGGAATGTAGAGATTACCATTGAAGCCTATGCAGTTACTGAAGGCACTTTCTCCAACGCTCGTGACGGAATTAGGAATGATGAGATCTCCGGTAAAGCCAGTGCAGTATGAGAAGGCCCAATCGCTAATGTTCGTTACAGTGTTAGGAATAATGAGACTACCAGTGAAGCCACCGCATCCAGAGAATGCACCTTTCCCAATGCTCGTTACAGAATTTGGTAAGTTGAGATTTCCTGTGAAATAATTACAGTTATAGAAAGCTTCTTCCTCAATGCTCGTTACAGACTCTGGAATGATCAGATTACCAGTGAATCCTGTACATCGAAAAAAGGCTCTGTAACCAATGGTTGTGACAGATTTAGGGATGATGAGACTACCCGTGAATTTCGATTTATAGAAGGCGTTATCTCCGATAGTTGCCAAAAGACCGTCGAACTCCATCACGCCCAGACTGTCAGCAAAGGTATGCTTATCCGAATTATAGATATCATTACCTATTGAATCCAAGAGAGTACCGGTTTCAGGAGTTACCTTTTCTTTAGCGGAGTAACGGAAGAAGGTATGGCTGCAGACGGTGCAGACACTCTTGGCTGAGTCGTTATCAGCGAAGGTATGGGTACGAGTCAGGTTCGAGTGACCAGCTACAGCGCTGTCTGTGAGGTCGAGGGTACAAGGTGCAGTTACAGAAGCAACGGCTGGGAAGTTAGGATTGTCACCTTTATATACATACGAGCTGGCGCAGAGGTTGGCACTCATATTGGTAGTTATATCACTGAACGCAAGATTTCCGACCTTCGGGACTGATTCAAACGTTACACAAGTGAATCCTTTGCAACCCCAGAAAGCAGTATTTCCAATCTCTGTGACTGAGTTAGGGATAGTAAGAACACCCGTGAGGCGGGCTGACAGGAAGGCCTGAGAACCAATGCTCTTGACTGAGTTTCCTAAAGTGAGAGTTCCAGTCAAATTATTACATTCTCGGAAAGCATGATTACCAATGCTTATGACGGAGTTAGGAATGGTGAGATTGCCCGTAAAGCCAGTACCGAAGAAAGCTGATTCGCCAATGCTTGTGACAGAGTTCGGGATAGTGAGATTACCTGTCAGACCAGGACAATGGTTGAAGGTACGCTCTCCAATGCTCGTGATAGAATTAGGGAGAGTAAGTGTACCAGATAATTTTTCGCAGTAACTGAAGGCTTCATTTCCAATACTTGTGACAGAATTCGGAATGGAGAGATTGCCCGTAAAGCCAGTACCGTAGAAAGCTGATTGGCCAATGCTTGTGACAGAGTTCGGGATAGTGAGATTACCTGTCAGGCCTTTGCAATCAAAGAAAACATCACGTTCAATACGAGTGATAGAGTTAGGAATGGTGAGAGTACCATTGAAGCCAGAACATTTATAGAAAGTGCGGAATTCAAGACTCGTAACAGAGTTAGGAATGGTGATATCACCCGTCAAGTTTTTGCATTCACAGAAGGCTGATTCTCCAATGCTCGTAACAGAGTTAGGAATAATAAGGTTACCATTGAATTCTGTTAGTTCAAAGGCTCTAGATCCAATTGTCTTGACTGTATTAGGGATGATGAGATCACCAGTGAAGCCTTTGCTTTCACGGAATGAGCTACTAACTATAGTAACTATAGGTCTTTCACACTCCATCACGCCATTGCCATCAACATAGGTATTGGTATAGTCGAGAGTTTTGTTATTTTCGTCCAAAAAAACAGCATCATTATATGCGGTAAGGACAACGGCTTTGCCCGTCGTTGACTTATAGCGGAAGAAACCGTGATTACATCTTTGGCAGACACTCTTTGCCAGGTCATTTGCTGCGAAGGTGTGACCCAGTGCGGAGATTACGTAGTCCTTTGTTTGTGCTGAGCCTGTGTATGACGCATCGTTTGTCTTACTGTTGCTGTATGAGACTGCAGCGACTGTCCATCGTTCATTACCATTTTTCGCACAGGTTGGATCAACATGAGAATCGGTTACTTTGGTTGGAGTGAGGTTCTGTTTGCTCACCTCCAGTTTACATCTGTTACATTTCAAAGCAAAAGTACATGTAGCTTCATTGTATTTTCCTCCCCATGTCCAAGTTGGGGTGTAGCCAGTGTTATTGGTGCCATGTCCGAGGGCTGAAGTCGTGTAAAAATGATTATCGTCGCCTGTGCGTTTACACCATTTACATTTCTGGTAGTATTTGGCAGCTTGGGTACAGGTTGCATCACTTATCTTTGAACCTGTGTTCTCCCACACGTGAGCGTTGTATGCAGATACATAGCCGCAGCTGGCACACCAAAGCTTGTGATTGTTGGTGTCATAATCCGCATCGGAGAAGGCATGGGTGTGGGTGGTGTAGGTGATGTAGTGAGCTGTGCCGCCCTTGTTTGTGTTGCCATAAACGTCATCATTAGTTGTTCCGTTCTGGGCATCATTATATTTCCAGTGGCGAGTATAGGTGACACCAGTTGTTGTGGTGTTACCAACCACACTGATGGATGTCAACAGTGTGCCTCCATTGGTTGTGTTGCCATCCTTGGTGTAGTAAAGAGTAATGTCTGGTGTACCAGAACCTCTTCCTCGGTTCAGGTCGCAGTCAAGGCGAGCGTCGCCTGCATCATAGCTAGTACAGCGATAATACTTCTTGCCATTGTAGGTGAAAGCAGATGTAGTGATGTTGGCTATGGCATGGCAGTCAAATTCGGACGAACTCTCCACGATAAGCAAGCCAGTAATAGCATCCGCTGCATTCGTGCTGGTCTTGTAGCCGATGTACACATAATGACCGCCACCGCCCTGATTGAGGTCAGCATCGACCAAAGTGTATTTGTCGTTAGTAAGTCTGCTTTTTGCATTACTGCCGCTATTACCTTTTTCCACACTAATCTTCACCTCGCTGATGAAGTCCGTTGCCCACACCCTTTGTGGCATGAGCATGGCGATGAGGAGCAGCATGAGGCTCACCATCGACTTGGCGCTCAGTGGGAACGCCGTTCGCTTGAAATGTTTTGTTTTGTTCATTACTTTTTGTTTTATATGTAAATTATTTTATCAAAAGAATATCAATTGTCAATTATCAATTAACACTTGTGTTTCTACCACTGCTTCACGAATCCGCTGAGCCACGGAACATCGGTGAGCCACGATACCTGAAGGCGTTTCTTGCGGAAAATCTCCATCTCGCGACTGCCATATTCGGTGTGCAGGTATTCCTCGCTCTTCTGGATGTTGACCTCGGAGTCGTAGGCCAGGGCGCTATAGACATCGAGTGCCTTGTAGATGTAGGTGAAGATGCCTACGCCCATGAACATCAGGATGGTGAAAGGCACAGTGTCGTTGGGGAACAGCAGCGTGACGGCAATGCCGCCGATGCCGAAGAGTATGATGAGGTGACACGAGAAGAAGAGCCAGCGCACGTCGCGGTCAGTGTCGTTGGGCAGCCAGTTGGCGTAGTTGCCCAGCTGCTGATAGACGCGGTGGAAGCTCTGGTAGAATTTGCATGTGAGGAATCCGATGTGCAGGAAGAAGAGTCCGAAGCCTATATATAATAAGGTGTGCCTCTGGAGCAGTGCACTGATGGCATAGACGATGACGGAGAGAAGCACTGCGCTAACATCGCGCACCACTACCCTCAAGTTGAGGTAATGGCGGTCGATGAGTCCGGTGTGGCTCATGGAGAACAGCGTGCCACCGATGTGGAAATAACCAAGTGAGAGCGCCGATGCTGCTATAGGGTTATAGAAGCGTGGCATGAACCACCAGTGCAACGCGAACCCTATACCGAAGACCAGGAGCGACAAAGCGGTGAGATAACGCGAGCGCAGATAACGTGGCGTGAAAGTGTAGATGAAGTTGTCGGGATCGAAAAACAGCATTGCTGCTAATACCCAGTTGACCACAGCACCAACGATGAGAGACAGGCTGTAGTAATACTCCGCAGGAAAATCGAGCGGGGTCGGAGAAAGTGGATAGTCCATTTTCGGTTGACAATAAGAAAGAAAACCTTAATAACGGGCGCAAAGGTAATAAAAAAGCGTGAAAAGGCCTTATCATGAATTAAGTTGTCTTATCATGAACTGAAAAAAGACTTATCATGAAATCAAATTCATGATAAGTCCTTCTGTAACTGCTTAAAAAACAATAGCTATTTATTTTCGATGGATTTGGCCTTGATTGAACACCATTCACTTGGTGGCATACCTTCCTGATCTTTGAAAGCACGTGACAGATTGCCACCGTTTGCATAGCCGCATGCTTCGGCCACATGCTCAAGAGAGTATTCCGGGTGCTCGATCATGATACGTTTGGCCTCTTCGATGCGAAGATGGGGCAGCCATTTGCGATACCCCCGTACTGTAGTATGGCCCTCAAGATAGAAGTTGAGAGCCGAGGCAGAAACTCCCATCTCCTTCAGCACTTCAAGGATAGTTAGGCTTGGGTCGGTGTAACGGCGCAGGCTGACCCACTGCTCGATGCGTTGCTCCAGTTCATCGTTCCTATCATCAGTTGTCTCTGTCTCAATCATGGTTGCCTCGAGAATCTCATCGTTGACCTCGATGCACTCAGCCATGTTCTCGCCATACTGGAGGAACTTGATCTGGAACCAGATGAGGAGCACGAAGATGGCCATGCCGTAGATGGAGTTGAGTACCAGTGAGGCCGACATGCCTATCCAGGGCGAGAGGAGCGAGAGGAGGATGATCCAGCGCATGACGCGGGCCGTATAACGCAGGGCTTGGTGGCGATGACTCAGTTCCTGGTCGGTGAGGCGGCTGTCGGCCACCTTCATCTCCTTGCCCAGCACCCACGAAAGCTCGATGATCTTTAGGAAAAAGAGCAGTGCGACGACGCACGTAGCCGTCAGCCAGGGCTGCTGGTCGTTGATGAGCGTATCGGTAAAGTAACCTATGACGAGGCCGAGGCAGCAGATGGCAACGAAGATGGTGTTGCTCCAGTATCGGCACTTCATGTTGTGACCGGCTCGCAGCAGGTTCAACTCGGCCATGTTATAGAGCGGGGTGATGACGACGAAGAAGGCCAGATTGACCACCCAGCACAGCGTGACGCTCTGCTCGCGCAGATGCCACACGTACTGTATCAGGAAGTGCGCAGCCAGCAGCAACGTGGCCATGACAAGCAGCCAGCGCGACCGGTTATAGACGTTCGACTGCACCCTGCCCCGATTCTTCAGGGCAAGCATCAGCGCTATGATAATCATGGGCACGACGCCAACGTAGCGCACACTGGAGATTAGTTGCTGTTCCATATCATGATGCAGCAAAGCCTTCCAAAGGCTTGTGCTATTAAATTAGCGTGATTAGTTTTCTCTATTTGAGACGAGGTACGCAGTTATCATTTACCGCCTATGTACACCATCTGCGTGGCAAATATACATTACTAATAAAATAAATGCAAATTTCCACTCCAAGTCTTTTCGTTTTCTTCCTACCTTTGCTCTATTTATCCTTAATATGCCACTCTAATTTTTCATTTATTATTTCTTAATTCTGCCCGTTCTCTCTCCTAATCATTATGAATTGTTATCCCAATTTTTCTTTTTTGCACAGTGTCTACCTCCAAAAAAAGTTGTAGCAGATGAAACTTCGGGACGTAGCAAAATGCTACCAATTCCGCTCATTCCGATTACTGAGTGATTACGGACTCATAGCGGACTCATAACGAAGGGATATAAGACCCTTACCGAAGGGAGACTAAAGGCAGAGTGATTAGCAAATTGACACCACGTTACGAACAGCGAATAGATTTTAGCGTTCGATAAAATAAGACCCACAAAAAAACTACGAGATATTTGCAAGATTAAAAGAAAAGTCTTATCTTTGCACCACAATAATAAATAAATTCATGATACAGATCCGCTGCAAAAACAATGGAGTGACCAAGAGTTTCAACGAGGGAGTTTCTCTTTTGGAAGCCTTTCAGGCATTTGAACTGGATTTCCCTTGCCAAGTCATCTCGGCCAAAGTAAATAATGCCTCGCAAGGATTGAAGTTCCGTGTGTGGCAGAACCGAGACGTAGAGTTTGTGGATGTGCGCGATTCCAGTGGACTTCGTGTCTATGTCCGTTCCCTCTGTTTTGTACTCTACAAGGCGACTCAGGATGTATTCCCAGAGAGCCGTCTCTACATGGAACACCCTATCTCACGCGGCTACTTCTGCAACTTCAAGAAAGCCGACGGACAGCCAGCAACCGAAGAGGATGTCAAGAAGATCGAGGCTCGAATGCAAGAGATCATCACCCAGGACATGCCATTCCGTCGTACAGAATCGGTGACCGAAGAGGCAGTCCACATCTTCAAGGAGCGTGGCTTGCACGATAAGGCCCGACTGTTGGAAACCAGCGGACAGATCTATACCGATTACTATACCCTCGGTGACACCATCGACTATTATTACGGAGCTCTCGTTCCATCGGCTGGCTACCTGAAGGTATTTGGCATCGAGAAACATCAGCAAGGCATGTTGCTTCGCGTACCGGATCGACACGATCCATCCAAACTGGCAGAGTTCGAGCCACAACCTAAGACCTTTGATGTCTTTGCCGAGAACGTGCGTTGGAACATCATCATGGGTATGCAGAACGTCGGACAAGTCAATCAGGCCTGTCTGCGTGGCGAAGCATCTAAGTTGATTCAGGTCAGCGAGGCATTGCAGGAGAAGAAGATTGTGCAGATTGCCGAGGACATCAATGCCCGTTATCATGACCCAGAACACCCAGTACGTCTGGTGCTCATCACTGGCCCATCGAGCTCCGGCAAGACCACCTTCTGCAAGCGTCTCGAAGTTCAGCTCATGGCTTGTGGCCTGAAGCCTATCTCCTTCTCGACCGATGACTATTTCGTGAATCGTGTCGATACCCCAAAGTTCCCCGATGGCCGTTATGACTTCGAGAACATCAAGGCGGTCGATAACGTGACCATGGAACGTGACCTGAAGGCTTTGCTCGAAGGCAAGAAAGTAGAGATTCCGGAATACAATTTTGCAACAGGCAAACGCGAGTACAACGGCAAACGACTACAGTTAGGCGAGGGCAAGGTTTTGCTCATTGAGGGTATTCATGCCTTGAACCCTATGCTCACCGCGCAGATTGCCGACGAATACAAGTACAAGGTTTACATCTCGACCCTGACGGCCATCTCGCTCGATGACCACAACTGGATTCCAACGCGCGATAACCGTCTGCTGCGTCGCATTATCCGCGACTACAACAAGGGAGCATTCTCTGCACGCGAAACCATCTCCCAGTGGCCATCCGTCTGCGAGGGCGAAGAGAAGTGGATCTACCCGTATCAGGAGAATGCCGATGTGATGTTCAACTCAGCGCTGAATATCGAATTTGCTGTGCTCCGATTGCATGCAGAACCTATTCTTGCATCGGTACCCAAGAACTGTCCGGAGTATGCCGAAGCACATCGTCTGCTGAAGTTCATCCATTACTTTGTTCCTGTATCGGACAAGGAGATTCCACCAACCTCCATCATGCGAGAGTTCGTGGGCGGATCTTCGTTCAAATATTGAAAATACATGAACACTGAAGTGGATCGCCAGCACGTCATTGGCGAGAAGTCGCTCTGCATCAGCGACAGTGCCTCATCGATGATGTAGAACTTGTGATGAAATAAATCTTCGCTCAAGGCTCCTCCATGATCTCCTTGAATTTGGAGAATAGCGGATGAAGCTGGTACAAATACTTTTGCAAATTCTAATCGTGTTATTCAGTCGTTTTAGTATAGAATTGCATATAAGTCACAATTTTTAACATCGAAACTGCTGACATTTGCAGAAAAATGTTTACCTTTGCGACCAGAAAGCCGCAACAAGCGAAATGTTTGTACTGCAAAATTCCAAATATTAACATATAACGCGCATTGACGATTATGGCAATAACAATAAATACCAAACAAAATACAGATGTCATGAGTCCTTTAGGTGCTCTGATAGCACATTTCAACTCTTCGTCGAAGAGTGTGAGGCGCACATTCTCCAAACTGATAACAGAAAGCATAGAGCAAGAACAGCAATCACGATTGCAAGCTAAAGTCATGGCTGGAGTCAAAGACATAAAGGAGGGTAAAGGGCTATCAAGGAGCGCTAACGAAACGACGGAACAATTCTTTGAACGCCTATGTACAGAGTAGTTTTCTCGCCTGATGCCCAAAAGGATGCCATACAACTTAAGAAAAAAGCACCTCAAGCTTTCAAGAAACTGATGAAAATATACGAGGAGCTGGAACAGCATCCGCGTACAGGTACCGGACAATGTGAGCAATTGAGGTATTTCGCAGAAGAAACCTGGTCTCGTAGGCTTGACAAAGAGCATCGTGTGGTTTATAGAGTTTACGATAATATCGTAGAGGTTTATATACTCTCATCATTTGGTCACTATAAATAGAATAATACAAAACAGAAAGTACAGAAATAATTACATATTAACATAGATGGAGAGGTAAGAATCTTAGCTACGTTGAAAAGAGTGTTGAATTAGTTTTGAAAAACTGATAAACTAATGATTTTTCTCTATATAAAGGGGTCTGCAAAATGCAGATCCCTTTATCTTTTTCAGTTGTTCTGCACTAAGTGGCTACTTATTAATTTGGGGTTAAGGGAAGACTTTGGGAACCTCAGCGAGGTTGAACATCGCTTACTGCAACTTGTAACTGCATCGTCGAAAGCACTTCGCAAGTTTGTAAAATGATTCTGTAGCCATCAATACCGCTTTACAGAAGTGTAAAGTGGAAACGTAAGACGTCGAAACCATTTCCCGAAATTGTAAAATGGAAATGTAGCCATCGAAAGCACTTCGCAAAATTGTAAAGCAGATTCGTAAGGTGTCGAAGCCATTTCTCACGAATGCGAAACGGTATTGTAGCCATCAGAACCACTTTGCAGGAGCGAGAAATGGAAATGATAAAGAATTAAGCTATCATTTATCAATGATATGATTGATAATCATACCGGCGATAGCATTTCCGAAGGTGGCGGTAATGTGGCAAAGCGAACCGTTGATCTGCGCCTTTGACGTACACCATTCATGCTCTACCAGGCGCTGGTCACCGGGAGCATCATAGACGGCAGTATCAGTTCCTCGTTCTCCACTCAGGAGTTTCGCTTTAGGGCAGAGACATGAGCCCGTACCACAGGCTTTATTGACACCCAGGTTCTTCATCGGCTGTTCCTCGCTATAGACACATAGGAACTTACGAGATGGGAAGAGCTTCTCCTTCTTGAATTTATTGCGCAAAGCCCTGGCCAAAGCATCACCTTTGATCTTCCAGAACTCCGCTCTCCTCACCATGAACGGATCACGCCTTAATGCGGCTCCCATGGAGGAGATGAATGTGATATGCTTGGGCAATGCTGTAGCACGCAGAATCAGGTCAGCCTTCTCCTTCAGCGAATCGATGGCATCGACGATGTAGTCGTACTGTTCCATGTGGAAGCTGGCGGCTGTCTCTGCCTCGTAGATCTTCTGTAGGCATACGATGTCGGCATTAGGGTTGATCTCCAGGAGTCGGTCACGCAAAGCCTCCACCTTCACCTGTCCGAGCGTTTTGCTCGTAGCCATCAACTGACGATTGCAGTTCGTGATGCATATGCGGTCGGAATCTACGATAGTGAGGTTCCTGATACCGCTGCGAACCAGACTTTCTGCGCACCATGATCCCACGCCTCCCACGCCAAAGATCAGCACTTTGGCCTGCTGTATCTTGTCGAGGTTATCCACGCCCAGAAGTAATTCTGTACGGCGTTGCATACCGCGCTCCATTGTTGTGATTCGGTTGTTCATAATTTAATATCATAAAAGGGAGTGCCAGAAATGACACTCCCTTTATAATCTTGTTTGTCAAGTCGAGAATTACTCAGCGACAACGTTAACAACGATCTCAGCAGAAACCTCACGGTGCAGACGAGCTGCAACGGTGTACTGACCGAGAACCTTGATAGCGTCACAGTCGATGGTCTTGCGCTCGATCTTCACGCCCTTAGCCTCAAGAGCCTCTGCGATCTGGATGTTGCTGACAGAACCATAAACCTTGCCATCCTCAGAAGCCTTAACTGCGATAGTCAACTCGCCAGCTGCCTCGATAGCAGCCTTGAGAGCCTCAGCGTCAGCCTTGATCTTAGCCTGCTTGTTAGCCTGCTGCTTGATCTTCTCAGCGAGCTGCTTGAGTTCAGACTCAGTAGCGAGCTTAGCCTTCTTGGTTGGGATAAGATAGTTGCGGCCGTAGCCATTCTTTACCTCTACAACGTCGTCCTTATAACCAAGGTTCTTGACGTCCTCAATGAGAATAATCTTCATAAATTGGTCTAAATTTTACTTGGTTAATAATTACTTGAGCATATCGCAAACGTATGGGAGGAGAGCGATCTGGCGAGCACGCTTAACAGCGGTAGCCACACGACGCTGGAACTTGAGTGAAGTACCGGTGATACGACGTGGAAGGATCTTACCCTGCTCGTTCAAGAACTTCTTGAGGAACTCAGGATCCTTGTAGTCGATGTACTTGATGCCGCTCTTCTTGAAACGGCAATACTTCTTCTTCTTAACGTCAACTGACACTGGGGTCAGATAGCGGATTTCAGATACTTCTGCCATAATTATGCCTCCTGTGCTTTCTTCAATGAGCGACGCTTTGCTGCGTACTCAGCTGCATACTTGTCGTTCTTAACGGTCATGAAACGGATGACACGGTCGGTACGACGATAATAAGTCTCGAGTTTGTTTACGATGGTTGGTTCGCCATCGAACTCCACCAGGAAGTAGAAGCCGGAAGATTTCTTCTCGATAGGGTAAGCAAGCTTCTTCATACCCCAAGCCTCCTCGTTAACGATGGTAGCACCATTGTTAGTGAGCTCAGCCTTAACAGCATCTACCGTTTCCTTTACCTGAGCATCAGATAAAACGGGAGTCAAAATGAAAACGGTTTCGTAGTTGTTCATAACTAACTGTTGTTGATTAATAAAAAGATTATGCTTTCGCCTCTCTTTCACCGCATGAAACGGATCATTTTCCGCAAAAAGCGGTGCAAAGATGATATTTTTTTATGAGACAGCCAAGTATTTGCCTCTGTTTTTTGCATTTCCGAGCATTTTTTGCACCGTTTTGGTACATCGGTTGCTCAAAAATCACTTCTTAATATACAAAGTACAGCAACAATGATCGTGGAGACGATAGTTCGAGCAAGGACACATCTTGTCCTCCGAATCATTATTGCAAGGGCACTCGCCTTCATTGCGGTTCAAGCCCTTGATGATACCATTGACAACCTTCTCGTTTGGGTTGAGGATGAAGCCCTCACGTACGTGGGCCTTCACAAATTCTAAATCAAATGTTGGCATATTACTTAATGTTTGAAATTCTTTAATCCACTCTGGAGGAATCCGACATACGCAGGGATATCCTCATTGTAGCTATAACTGCCGGTCAATGGCATACCCTCAGCATCGAGCAATACATAGAACGGCTGGGCATTGGCTCCGAACTTACTGCGCTGGAGATAGCTCCACTTGTCGCCTACGGTACGGAGTTTGACCTCTCGGCCATTCTCATTGACGATCTCCACCTCTGGCAGAGCGGTCTTATCATCTACCATCAGTTCGATAAGGACATACTCATTGTCAATGATCTGCTTGACTTCGCTGTCAGTCCAGACAGAAGCCTCCATCTTGCGGCAATTCACACATCCGAAACCGGAGAAGTCGACCAGTACCGGCTTGCCCATACGACGGGCTGCCTCCATTCCCTCTTCGTAGTCGTGATAAGTCGTGACGGCCTGTTCTCCGAGCTTGAAATCCTGCGTTGACATCGGAGGAGCAAAGGCAGAGATTGCCTTGCATGGTGCACCCCAGAGTCCTGGAATCATATAGATAGCGAAAGCAATGGAGATCATAGACAACATCAGACGAGGCACGGAGACGCGGTCTGAAGGCTGAGGATCATCGTCATGAGGGAGACGGATCATGCCGAGCAGATAGAGTCCCAGGAAGAGGAAGATGACGATCCACAGGCAGAGGAAGACCTCACGATCCAGAATGCCCCAGCCGTATGCCAGGTCGGCCACACTGAGGAACTTGAAGGCCAATGCCAATTCGCAGAAGCCCAGCACGACCTTGACCATGTTCAACCAGCCACCGGACTTAGGCATTGACTTCAGCATCGATGGGAAGAGGGCAAACAGGGTAAATGGCAGAGACAATGCCAATGCGAAGCCGAACATTCCGATAGCTGGATAGAGGAAGGAACCGGATGTGGCTGCCTCTACGAGCAGAGTTCCGATGATTGGGCCGGTACAGCTGAAGGAGACGAGGCACAATGTGAATGCCATGAAGAAGATGCTCAGCAGACCTGTCGTGGCATCTGCCTTCTCATCCAGTTTCGTAGTCCAGGAGGATGGCAATGCAATCTCGAATGCTCCGAAGAAAGAGAAGGCAAAGATGACCAGGAGGAGGAAGAAGATGATATTAAAGACCGCATTCGTAGCCAGGCTATTCAATGCAGAGGCGCCGAAGACAGCGGTCACTACCAATCCGAGCAATACATAGATGACGATGATGGAGATACCATAAGTATAGGCATCGCGGATAGACTGGCTGCGATTCTTGGTACGCTTCAGGAAGAAGCTTACGGTCATAGGAATCATCGGCCATACGCATGGGGTAATCAAGGCAATCAATCCTGCGACAAAACCAGCCAGCAATACATACCACCAACTGTGGCTCTCACCGGAGACATCACCGGTGGAGTTGCCATAGGCATTGAGTTCCGCGATGACCGGTGCCCAGAGTTTCCGACAGGAAGACACGGCAACCGTCGATGCAGATGCTTCGGTATCCGTCGATGACTCCACATCTGACAGCTCCGGTTGTGACGTTTCTGCGCTGGATGGCTGAGCGGATGCGCCGCCATCAGGCTGATTGCACCTGACCGGAGCATCACTACGCTTCGCGAACTCCCAACGAGTAGGAGGCGTGCACATTCCATCATTGCACGACATAAAATAGACATAGCCGGAGAGAGACCAGTTCGGATCCTTGATCGCAAAGGTCTGAGTGAACATAACCTGCTTCTCAAAATAGGAGAGCACCATCTCGAAAGTCGGATCTTCGAGTGTGATCACCTGGCCTTTCGATACGACCGGAGCACCTTTGAGCTCCAGTCCCTTCAGTTCCTCGAAGTGAAACTCCGTCTTTTGTGGACCGTCCTCAGGAATATCCATAGCGTACAGATGATAAGTATCATCAATCTTGGCGCTGAAATGAGCCTTCAGCTCTGCTCCAGATTCCTCATAGGACACGCTCCAATGTACTGGTTCAACAATCTGCGCAGAGACAGAAAAGGAAACAAACAGTACAAGTAAAGATACAAGATAATTCTTCATCGTTTCTAATTTTAATGGCGCAAAGATAGGCAAAAAACTCGAAAACTCCAACTTTCTAAAAAAAATCGACCACTATTTGACAAGAAAATAAACAGAACACAACTTTTCTTGATAAAAAAAGCAAATAATATGCCAAAATATTTGTATCACACTTTTAAAATAATTATCTTTGCACACCAAAATTGCAACAACCGAATCAACACAATGACCTTACATTTATTATACTTATGCAAAAAGTCATCACCGAAATAACGCCTCTCACAGAGCAGGACAGTTTCTACATGTTCGATCATCTGAAGGAAAACTACGACTATCCCCTTCACAAGCATGCAGAGCTCGAGCTCACCTTCATGGAGAATTGTACCGGAGTACGCCGCGTAGTCGGAGATTCCATCGAAATATGTCATCAGTTTGACCTGGCTCTGATTGGCAGCAATCTGGAGCACGCCTGGGAACAGTTGCCAGGACAGACCTTGAGCGACGTCAAGGACGGACACAAAATCCGCGAGTATGTCGTACAGTTCTCACCGGACCTTCTCGGAGAGCAATTCCTGTCCAAGAGTCAGATGGCCTCGCTCAAGCTTCTGCTCGAAAACGCCAAGCGTGGCATCGCCTTTGACCTTCCCGTCATCATGCGTATCTATGGAAAGCTGGATCAGCTCTCGCACGAAGAACCGGGATTCCCTCGCGTCTTGAAGTTGATGGACATACTCTACCAGTTGTCCATCGAGAACGACTATCATCTGCTGGCTACCTCCTCTTTTGCTTCCGTCAAGACCGCTCCGGACAGCCGCCGTATCCGCAAGGTAGAGGACTACATCAACGAGCATTTCAAGGAGGAGATCCGCCTTCATGTCGTCTCGGATCTGGCAGGCATGACTCCTACCGCCTTCAGCCGCTTCTTCAAGATCCGTACAGGCCGCACCCTCTCCGATTATATCATCGACATCCGCCTGGGTTATGCAGCCCGACAGCTGGTTGACACCACCACTTCGGTAGTCGAAATCTGCTACCAGTCCGGATTCAACAATGTCTCGAACTTCAACCGCATCTTCAAGAAGCGCAAAGGCTGTTCTCCATCCGATTTCCGCAGCGCATATCACCGCAAGCATATCGTAGTGTGATTTTCTTGATACTTTTTTATCTAAATGAAATATAACAATATCCCAGCTCTTGCACGAGTTGGGATTTTTGTATACCTTTGCTGCGCTTAACCGAATCATCGACACATTCAAACCGTTACCAATGAAAAGTAAATTTCTATTGAGCATTTGTCTTGCAGCATTGACCTTACCGGCCATGGCACTTGAACTGCCAGAACAGATTGGAGACAATATGATGCTCCAGCAGCAAACGCAAGCACGTCTTTGGGGATGGGCCAAAGGAGGTTCATCCGTAACCGTCACCCCTTCTTGGAACGGACAGAAGTACAGCGTAAAGGCCAACAAGGCAGATGGCCGTTGGGAAGTTCTGGTTGAGACTCCTGCCGCCTCCTACACCAATCACTCCATCTCTATTCAGGGAGACGGAGAGACACGCCATATTAATAATGTATTGATCGGAGAAGTTTGGTTCTGCTCTGGACAGTCCAATATGGAGATGCCTCTTCGCGGTTTCTGGAACTGCCCGATAGAGGGTTCCAATGAGACGATAGCCATGAGTGGCAAGCATCGCGCCAGCATCCGCGTAGCCACCATTGCCAAAGTCGCTGCCCAGGAGCCTATGGATCGCGTAGCAGGAAGATGGAAGGAGTGCACTCCGGAGAATGCCCCAGAATTCAGCGCCGTAGGATACTACTTTGCACGCACGCTCACAGACATGATCGATGTTCCTGTAGGCATCATCAACTGTTCATGGGGCGGCAGTTGCGTCGAAGGCTGGCTTCCTAAGGACACCCTCCTCACCTATCCTGACGGATTGACGCCATTCGGTCCACACGACTATCTTCAGAAGATGGTCATGTTCAATGGCATGCTCAACCCATTGGCGGGCTACACCATCCGCGGTTTCCTCTGGAATCAGGGCGAGAGCAATATCGGACGTGAGAAGGAATACTACAGCCGTTTCCAGACCATGACACGCCTGTGGCGCAAGATGTGGAGACAGGGCAATGATCCATTGCCAATATACACCGTAGAGCTGCCTCCATACTGGTATGACAATGTAGAGGGGACCAATGGCGCAGATTTCCGTCAGGTCCAGCACCTCATAGCACGTCAGCTGGAGAACAGCGGATGCGTCTGCACCAGCGACCTCATCTATGACTATGAACCAAAGCAGATCCACGGAACGAAGAAACTGGAGATCGGTCAACGCCTCGCCTATATGGCCGCTACACGCGACTACGGCATGAAGGGAATTGCAGCCGAGGCTCCTGAATTCCAGAAGATGATCCTCAAGGAGGCCAACGAAGGCGACCAGCGCGTCATCGCAGGATCTGCCGTTGAACAGAATCCTAACGAGAAGGGCAAGGTCCTCGTACTCTACTTCTCCCACATGGAGGATGGTGTAGACCGTCTCTATGACATCGAAGGCTTCGAAGCTGCCGGTGCCGATGGTATCTGGCATCCTGCTACCGTCTGGGCAGATAGCGACTGGCGAGATCCGGCCTATCAGGGTTGCTTCCTCAAACTGGTATGCCCTGCTGCAGGAGAGATCAAGAATATCAGATACAACTATCACAACTTCGTGGTAGGCCATCTACATAATGCACGTCAGTTGCCAGTAGTACCATTCTCAACAGACTATAATCTCAACCTTTAATATACTAAGCTATGATTTGGAACCGTTTGACATTGGCCGTCACTTTGGGAGCTGCGCTTCTGAGTTTCGGATGCACACAGCAGAAAAGCGACAATACCAATCCTTATGTCTACGTGAGAGATGGCAGATTCTACCTGGGAGATCAGGAGTATCGCTACGTCGGTACCAACTTCTGGTACGGAGCGATTCTGGCAAGCGAGGGCCGTGGAGGCAATCGCGATCGTCTGCAGAAGGAACTGGACCTGATGCAGGAGGTCGGCATCGACAATGTCCGAGTGCTGATCGGTGGAGATGGAGAGGAGGGCATACCGAGCCACATCATGCCCAAACTCCAGCTTCAACCAGGTGTCTATAATGACACCATCCTCGAAGGACTCGATTATCTCATGGCAGAACTCGAGAAGCGCGACATGAAGGCAGTCCTCTACTTCAACAACGCATGGGAATGGAGCGGCGGCTACGGCGCATACCTCGACTGGACAGGCTTCAACGGCGACGTGAAGTCCAACACCGAAAGCGGAATCAAGCATTTCGACAAGACTCCTGTCCCAAGCATCGATGGCTGGTGGGAGTACATGCAGTACGCTGGCAACTTCGTAATGAACGACGAAGCCAAGAAACTGGCAGCTGATCATGTGCGCAATATGGTAACCCGCACCAACAGATTCACCGGCAAGCCCTACTCCGAAAGCAAGGCGCTGATGTCATGGGAGATTGCCAATGAACCTCGTTGCTTCGTGAACGACTCCATCCACAAGGCCAAATTCGTAGAGTGGATCGATGAACAGTCCACACTCATCAAGAGTCTGGATGCCAACCACCTCGTCACGACCGGAAGCGAAGGCCGCAACGGTTGCGAGGAGGACATGGAACTGTTCAACGCCATCCACACCCTCTCCAATATCGACTATGCCTGCATCCACATCTGGCCAAACAACTGGGGATGGTTAGGCAAGTTCAATCAGAACTACGACGCAGACAAGACTATTGCAGAAGATGCACCGGATCCAATCGTCGAGATGGTTGACGTAGCCTGTCAGAAGACGCTGGCCTACATCGACGAAGCATACAGCTACATGAGCAAGGCTGGACGTCCTGTCGTACTGGAGGAATTCGGATATCCTCGTGACCGTTTCCTCTTCACACCAGGATCTTCTACCCGAGGTCGTGATACCTATTATCAGTATGTATTCTCCATCATCCGCGATTCAGGCAAAATCGCCGGTTGCAATTTCTGGGGATGGGGCGGTTATGCCAACGTGAAGAACACCATCTGGCAACCTTTCGATGACTACGTATGCGATCCAGCACAGGAGGAGCAAGGTCTCAATTCAGTCTTCGCCTGCGACACCACGACACTTCAGCTGGTGCGCGACTTCGCTCTCGAGCCATTTGCGACAATGACCAGTCCTGACGAAGATTGGGTCTGGTATGAAGGAGAGACGATCCAGTTTGACATAGAGGTAGCCAATCTCATCAAGTCGGAGGTACTCGTAGATTCCGTCGTAATCAGCATCACCACCGATCTCGGAGAAAGTGTGCTGACACAGACGATACACAACGCAACCCTTCCTTTGCAGAAGAGTATCCAGAACACACCCGATGAGAATCCGGCGCCATTCCGTCACCCAGGTTTCTACCACGTTACCGTAAGTGTCAATGGCAAGAACGTGACACATAACGTAACCGAAGTATATGGCAAGCAGATGCTCATCGACCGCTTCTGTTTCGGCTACGAGCCAGAGAAGATCGTTTCTGCTCCCGATGCACAGCCCGACTTCCAGGATTTCTGGGACAAAGCACGAGCCGAACTGGCAGCCGTACCTATGCGTCCTGTCGTAACCGAGCGCAAGGATCGCACAGGAGAGAAGAAGGCATACATCGCACAGGTCCGTGGTCTGGAAGGCGATCTTGTCCAGATTGACTACACCGTTCCGAGCAAGCCAGGCAAGTATCCCGTTCATATCATCAATATGGGTTATAGCAGCAAGCCATGGGATCTCGATCTGACAGACAACGGATGGATAGACGTAATCGTCAGCAGCCGCGGTCAGGGTCGCAACAATGACACCAACCGCTTCGGTGATTGGATCCGTTTCGGTCTTCAGAATCCCCTGTCATACTACTATCGCGGAGCCTACCTCGACTGCACCCGCGCGATAGACTTCCTCGTCACACTCCCAGAGGTTGATGCGCAGAACATCTTCCTCGAAGGCGGAAGCCAAGGCGGCGCCTACTCCATGGCAGCAGCAGCGCTGGATCATCGCATCACAGCCGTAGCCTGCTACATCACCTTCATGAGCGACTTCCCGGATTACTTCCAGATCGTCGAATGGCCATACAGTGCCGTTCATGAGCAGCAGCTTGCTCTGGGCCTGAGCGATGAGGAACTCTACAAGAATCTCTCCTATTTCGACATCAAGAATCTGGCTTCGTGGATTGAGTGTCCGGTATATCTCGGCATAGGACTCCAGGACGTCACCTGTCCACCTCATACGAACATTGCCGGATACAATCTCGTCAATGCACCTAAGGCATACCACATCTATCGCAACTATGGTCACCACGTAGACTATGATCACTGGAATCCTGCGATGATGGATTGGTACAATCAATGGAAGAAATGACAAAAGCACCGGGCTCTGCTCGCGCGCACCAAAGGAAGCAACAAAAGAACGAAATAACAAAAGAACAAAACAACAAAAGAACAATATATTATATGGAGAACAAAACCTTTGGTCACTACGATGACCAGAACCGAGAGTATGTGATCACCGATCCTGCTACCCCGTTCCCTTGGATCAACTATCTGGGCAACGAGGACTTCTTCGGTCTGATCTCCAATACCGCCGGCGGCTATGACTTCTATAAGGACGCCAAGTTCCGCCGCATCACCCGCTATCGTTACAATGGCGTTCCAATGGACAATGGCGGCCGTTACTTCTACATCAACGACAACGGCACCGTCTGGAATCCAGGCTGGAAGCCTTGCAAGACTCCACTCGACTTCTACGAGTGCCGTCATGGCATGAACTACACCCGCATCACCGGCAGCAAGAACGGTATCGAGGCGAGTGTACTCTTCTTCGTTCCGCTCAAGACCTGGGCAGAGGTGCAGAAAGTGACATTGCGCAATACCTCCTCAGAGACCAAGACCATCAAGCTCTTCAGCTTCGCAGAGTGGTGTCTGTGGAATGCAGCCACCGACATGGAGAACTTCCAGCGCAACTGGTCAACCGGCGAGGTTGAGATCGACGGCAGCACCATCTACCACAAGACCGAGTACAAGGAGCGTCGCAATCACTATGCCTACTACAGTGTCAACGTACCTGTTCAGGGCTACGATACCGATCGTGAGAGCTTCATCGGTCTCTACAACGAATTTTCCAACCCACAGTGCGTCATGGCAGGCAAGCCAGCCAACAGCCTCGCACACGGCTGGAGCCCGATCGCTTCACACTACATCGAAGTGACATTGAAACCAGGCGAGAGCCAGGACTACATCTTCCTTCTCGGCTATGTAGAGAACGAGCAGGAAGAGAAGTTCTCCGAGGAGGACATTGCTCGCAAGAAGGCAGGCACCCTCATCTCCAGCCAGGACAGCGACCGCACATTGGTCAACAAGAAGAAGGCTCTCGCCACCATCCAGAAGTTCTCGACCGTGGCAGCAGTAGACGCAGCCTTCCTCGAACTCCGTCAGATGTGGGACAACCTCCTCGACAAGTATGTCGTCACCTCCAGCGATGAGCGCCTGAACCGCATGGTCAATATCTGGAATCAGTACCAGTGCATGATCACCTTCAACTTCAGCCGTTCCGCTTCGTTCTTCGAGAGCGGCATCGGTCGAGGCATGGGCTTCCGCGACTCCAATCAGGATCTCGTCGGATTCGTTCATCAGGTGCCAAGCCGTGCACGTCAGCGCATCATCGACATTGCCTCTACCCAGTTCCCTGACGGTGGATGCTATCACCAGTATCAGCCGCTCACCAAGCGAGGCAATAACGACATCGGCGGTGGCTTCAACGACGATCCTATGTGGCTCATCTTCGGCACCGTGGCATACATCAAGGAGACCGGAGATCTCTCGATCCTCGATGAGATGGTACCTTGGGACAATGTCCCTGGCAGCGAAGTCTCCCTCATGGAGCACCTCCGCATCTCGTTCAACCACGTTGTTGAGAACCTCGCTCCTCACATGCTTCCTCTCATCGGTCGTGCCGACTGGAACGACTGTCTCAACCTCAACTGCTTCGCTTGGGATCCAAACGAGTCGTTCCAGACAACAGAGAACAACTCTGAGGGTTCAAAGGCTGAGTCGCTGATGATTGCCGGTCTCTTCGTTGTCACTGGTAAGGACTACGTTGAACTCTGCAAGCAGGTGGGCAAGGACGACGAGGCAGCACGCGCTCAGAAGTGCATCGATGACATGGTAGAGGCTGTCAAGAAGCATGGCTGGGACGGTGAATGGTATCTCCGTGCCTACGACTTCTATGGCAACAAGATTGGTTCTAACGAGTGCGAGGAAGGTAAGATCTTCATCGAGTCACAGGGCTTCTGTACTATGGCAGGCATCGGTCTTGAGGAGGGTATGGTTGATAAGGCTATTGACTCTTGCAAGAAGTATCTCGACTGCGAGCATGGTATGGTTCTCAACAACCCTGCTTACACTACATATCACGTTGAAATGGGCGAAATTTCGTCTTATCCTGCAGGTTACAAGGAGAACGCAGGTATCTTCTGCCACAACAACCCATGGGTTATCATTGGCGAGACTGTTGCCGGACGTGGCAACGATGCATGGGAGCTCTTCCGCAAAATCAGCCCAATGTGGCTTAAGGATCAGAAACTTCATAAGGTAGAGCCATACGTTAACTGCCAGATGGTAGCTGGTAAGGACGCTGCCAAGCCTGGCGAGGGCAAGAACTCATGGCTCACTGGTACTGCCGCATGGATGTGGCTCACAGTCAGCCAGCATCTCCTCGGTATCAAGCCTACATACGATGGCATCATGGTTGACCCATGTCTGCCTGCCGACATCAAGCAGTATAACGTCAAGCGTGTCCTCCGTGGCGTTGAGTATGACATCACTGTTAAGAACCCTGACGGCAATCAGAAGGGTGTCAAGAGTGTTACAGTTGACGGCGTAGCTATCGAGGACAACATCGTAAAGGCAGCCCCTGGCAAGCACGTTGTTGAGGTCATAATGTAAAGCAGAACGCATATTTACAAGGATAATTGCAAAAAAGTATCATACAAAGATAAATAAATACACTTTTATTAGCATATTTTTTTATAACTTTGCAACCGTTATTTTTATCAATCTATCCCTAACTGACAATAACATTTAAAAACAATATTTACTAACAAAAAACTTTTTCGCTATGAAGACTGAAAACATTTTTCAGCAGATCCCAGTAAAAGGGATTAGAACCGCACTCTTCGCGCTCTTCATGCTCTTCTCAGCTACTGTCTTTGCACAGACAACCGTAACTGGTACTGTGCTTGACGAAACTGGTGAGACTGTCATTGGCGCAACAGTGCGTGAAAAAGGTACTCAGAGCGGTGCTATCACCGACATTAACGGTAAGTTCTCCATCAAGGTGAAGAACGCCAACAGCACACTGAGTATTTCGTATGTAGGCTACGTTTCACAAGACGTTCAGCTTGCTGGTCGCAACAACATCACTGTCACTCTTAAGGCAGACGCACACATGCTCGAGGAGACAGTTGTTGTAGGTTACGGTACAATGAAGCGTTCAGACCTCTCTGGTTCATCAGTATCAGTGGGTGAGGACGCTATCAAGGGTTCTGTAATTACCAACATCGACCAGTCACTTCAGGGTCGTGCTACTGGTGTCACAGCTGTGACAACATCTGGTGCTCCTGGTTCTGCATCATCAATCCGTGTACGTGGTATCGGTTCTATCAACGCTAATCAGGAGCCTCTCTACGTTATCGATGGTGTCATCTTCCAGGCTTCAAGCCAGTCAGGTGCTTCACTTGGTCTTGGCGACCGCCTTGGTAATGGTAAGGTTTCTACAGTTTCTCCACTTTCTACAATCAACCCTTCTGATATCGTTAGCATGGAGATCCTCAAGGATGCTTCTGCAACTGCTATCTACGGTGCTCAGGGTGCAAACGGCGTTGTGCTCATCACAACAAAGCGTGGTAAGGCTGGCGAGGCTAAGTTCAACTACGATGGTATGATGGCTGTCAACCGTCAGATGAAGCGTCTCGACATGATGAACCTCCGCGAATATGCAGAGTACTATCAGGATTACGTTGACAATGGTTGGATTCTCGGTGCTCAGGCTAACAAGCGCTACTCTGACCCTTCAATCCTTGGCACAGGTACTAACTGGCAGGACGCTGTTTTCCAGACAGCTATCCAGCATCAGCACCAGATTTCTGCACAGGGTGGTTCTGACAAGGTTCAGTACTATCTCTCTGGTAACTTCATGAACCAGGAAGGTACTATCATCGGTTCTGAGTTCCGTCGTTACTCAGTACGTGCTAACATCGACGCTCAGCTCAAGTCATGGTTGAAGCTCGGTTTCACCGCTACATACGCAGACACATTCGATGATCTGAAGAAGGCTGACGGTGAGGATGGTGTTATCCGCTACTCTCTTACTACAATTCCTGATATTCCAATCTACGACGTAAATGGTAACTACTATTCAGAGGCTCGTGAGGGTTACACAAACCCTAACCCAATCGCTCTGGCTCAGATGAACAGCTACACTCTTAACCGTCGTAAGCTCACAGGTAACATCTTTGCAGATATCAGCTTCATGAAGAATCTGGTATGGCACGCTGAGCTTGGTTACGATATCTCTGGTTCAAACGCTGAGACATTCGAGCCTTCTGTAAATCTCGGTGGATGGATCAAGCCTGCTAACTCTGACCACTGGCAGAGCAACAACAACAGCTTCTACCAGATTAAGAACTACCTTACTTATAATGGTAAGATTGCTAAGCACAGCTTCACAGCCATGCTCGGTCAGGAGTGCTGGGAGTCAACATGGAAGTATCAGGGTATCACCGGTACAAACCTTCCAAAGAACGACGTTCAGAACCCTGCTCTCGCAGAGAAGACAAACAAGGACTTCTCAGCAGGTTTCGGTAGCGCAGCCATGGCTTCGTTCTTCACTCGTGAGACATACAACTACGACGATCGTTACTATGCAACATACACCTATCGTTACGATGGTTCTTCAAACTTCGGTCCTAACAACCGTTGGGCAGGTTTCCACTCATTCGCTGCTTCATGGCGTTTCTCTAACGAGGCATTCATGAAGGACGTTAAGTGGATCTCTAACGGTAAGCTTCGTGCTGGCTGGGGTCAGACAGGTAACTCTAACATCGGTGCTTACAAGTGGGGTGTTGCTCTTTCTACAATGCCATCAGCACTCGGTATGTCATACAAGCCAACTGGTCTTCCTAACGAGTCTATCAAGTGGGAGACACAGGAGCAGATCGACCTCGGTCTTGACCTCGGTTTCCTTGACAACCGCATCAACCTTACTCTTGACTGGTATCGTAAGGAATCTAAGGACATGCTTATGGTAATGCAGCTCCCTTCATACATGGGTACACAGGGTAACGGTTCTTCTGCACTCCAGGCTCCTTCTGGTAACTACGGAACAATGCGTAACACTGGTTTCGAGGTTGAGCTCAAGACTCGTCCTGTTCAGACAAAGGACTTCTCATGGGACAGCGACCTCCAGTTCTCTTTCAACAAGAACGAACTCGTTGCTCTTCAGGGTACTACATCAGCAGCTATCATCGGTTACGGCCAGTGGTCAGACGTTGTTGCAATGTCTTCTGTAGGTCGTCCTATGTATGACTTCTACGGATATGTTGTAGAAGGTGTTTACAAGGATTTCGATGATATCCTCAACTCACCAGTGAATAAGCTTTATGCACAGTCAGTAATCCATAACGAGGATGATACATACTCACACCAGACAGATCCTACAAAGTATAGCAAGAACAATACTGTATGGCCTGGTGACCTCAAGTTCAAGGATGTTAACGGTGACGGTGTAATTGACGAGAACGATAAAACTCACATCGGTTCGCCACTTCCAAAGTGCACATTCGGTTGGACTAACACCTTCCGTTACAAGAACCTCGACCTCTCTATCTTCATCAACGGTTCTATCGGCAACAAGGTTATGAACTACACATCAATCAAGCTTACCGATATGTCTTCTACATGGAACAACCAGATTATGGAGAAGATTGCTGATCGCGCTCAGCTCGCAGCAATTGACCCAAGTAAGGTTTATGAGGATGGTGGCTATTGGTACAATGATATTACTAATGTACACGTAACTAATCCAGAGACAAAGACTCCACGTGTTGCTCCCGGACATACATACAATCCCAACATTTCTGACCGCTACGTTGAAGATGGTTCATACATCCGTCTGAAGAACGTATCTCTTGGTTACACATTCCCTAAGAGCATCACAAGCAAGCTTTACCTGACTAACCTCCGTGTTTATGCAAACGCTCAGAACATTCTGACATTCACAAAGTACGATGGTTATGATCCAGAAATCGGTGCTTCTACAACTGATGCTAACGGTTACGTGTTCGGTCTTGATAACGGTCGTTATCCTTCACCATTCACTCTTTCATTCGGTCTTAACGTTTCATTCTAAGTTTTAACTCGAAACATCGAGACATTCGATAATTCGAAACATTGAAATATAATTATGAATATCAAATCATTAAAATATATTGCAGCAGCCGCAGTTATCGGCCTTGGAATGACTTCATGTGAGGACTTCCTTGACCGTCCTACAGAGGATAGCTACGTAGCTGGCGGCTATTATAAGACAGATGCAGACTGCATTGCAGCTGTTGACTATCTGTACAATTCACCTTGGTATGATTTCCAGCGTGGTTTCTTCAAGGTGGGTGAGGTGCTTTCGGGCAACTACTACTGGGGTTCATCTCCATACCTTAACTTCTCGCTTAACTCTAACGATGAAGACCTCCGTAACATGTCTTACTCACTGTGGGCTGTTAACGGTCACTCTAACATCGTTCGTAAGTACATCGAGGGCGGTGGCGCTTCAGAAGCTGTAAAGAACCAGACAATGGGCGAGTGCCTCCTTTGGAAGGCTATGGCATACTTCTACCTCGTTCGTACATTTGGTGATGTGCCTATCGTTCACGACAACTCTTCAATGATTGAAGCTGGCGATTACAACGAGCAGAAGAAGGTTCAGAAGGCTGATGTTTATGAGTATATCTGTATGACTCTTGAAGCAGCAGACAGCCTCCTTCCTGAGAAGTGTACAGAAGGCCGTCTTGACAAGTACTGCGCAAGAGGTCTTGCAGCAAAGGTTTACCTCCAGAAGGCTGGTGTAACTGGTACTCTCAACAAGGATGATCTCAAGAAGGCTGTAGATCTTGCTACTGATGTTAAGCTCCACAGCGGTCGCAACCTTGAGCAAAACTATGCTGATGTATTCAAACTCGAAGGCAACAAGTCGCCTGAGAACATGATTGCTTGGCGTTGGGTTGTTTCTTCACAGTGGACATCTCAGAATACTCTCCAGTCAGACCTCGGTATGACCGGTATCGACGAGTTCGGTGACGTTTGGGGCGAATGGGGTGGCCCATCAGTTGACCTCCAGGACGCATTCAACTACAACATCCTTGAGGCTCCAGCAAGCCGTATCTGTCCAGACACACGCCGTGCTGCTACATTCATGACAGTAGGTGACGTTGTTCCTTACCTCTGGCGTGATAAAGGTGGTTTCGACTACATGCGCTTCGAGTATGACAAGACATACAATGAGGCTGCCTGGGGACAACACCGTTGTCCTACAGGTGCTAATGTCGTAAAGCACATGTACGGTAACAACGCTGACCACCTTACTGCTCTCGGCACATCAGCTGACCGTATGGCAAGTTCACTCTGCACTCCACTTCTCCGTCTTGCTGACGTTTACCTCGTTCTCGCAGAGGCACAGAGCCTCCTTGATGGTGGTCAGACAAGCAATGCACAGGCTATTGATGCTTTCAACAAGGTTCATATACGTGCTATTCCTACAGCAAAAGAGAAAAAAGCAGAAGATGGTGATGTTGTTACATTTGACGAAGTATGGAAGGAGCGCCGTCTTGAGCTCGCTTGTGAGGGCGACCGTTGGTACGACTTCGTTCGTCTCTCTTACTACAACCCTGCACGTGCTATTGCTGAGATTAAGGCACAGCGCCGAAACACTTACTGGAACCTTGACGGTATGTTCAAGACATACTATCAGACAGGTCAGTGGCAGCTCGTAAACAAGGATGACGACGGCAACGATCAGACAGCAATGTATGATGACCAAACAGAGGCACCAAACGTTACTGAAGCAAGCTTCGTTATTCCATTCCCACAGGAGGACCTCACATTCAATCCATACCTCAAGGATGCTGCAGAGCATGTAGATGTACGTAAAGTTTTCAAGTATTAATTTTGCAAAATTAAGATAAACAATGAAAAAAGCATATAGCATTCTCGTCTTGTTTGCAGCCCTCATCACTACCGTTGGTTTCACATCGTGCGCTGATGAGCCAGATAAGTACGAGGTAACAGATGGCACTCCTACCATCCGTTACATACGTCCAGTTGACGTAGCAAGCGCAGACTCGCTTCTCACTGGCGCTTTTATGGACAACGAAATCTGTATCGTTGGTGAGAACCTCCGAAGCATCGTTGAGATGTACTTCAACGATCAGAAGGCACAGCTCATCCCTTCTCTCATCACCGACAACACTCTCATCGTTACCGTTCCTGGTACTATCCCAGGTGAGGTGTTCAACAAGATTTTCATGCACAACAATAAGGGTGAGGTTACTGAGTATGACTTCAAGGTGCTTGTACCTGGTCCAAAGATTCTCACTATGGACAACGAGTGGGCTCCTGCCGACGATGTGCAGAATATCTATGGTAGCTACTTCATCGATGATCCTAACACTCCGCTCACTCTTACCATTTCTGGTCAGAAGGTAAAGATTGACGAATTTACAGACAGCAAGATCACATTCACTGTTCCTGCTGGTCTTGAGGAAGGTCCTATTGAAATCACCACAGTTTATGGTACTCAGAAGGCACCATTCCGTTACAAGGACTCACGCGGTATGATTACAAACTTCGATAACCCTGACGGTTTCGGTGAGAACTCTGGTACTAAGGGTATCGTACCACAGGGTTGGAACCTTGCGATGACTTACTCTACAGAAGGTGGTCTTGATGGTTACTACGCACAGGTAGGCGATGGTAATCTTGAGATGCCAGCTGATGGTGGTTGGACTGAGGGCTTCAAGATTTCTTGGTGGTGCGGTGACTGGGGAGGTGACCCTATGTCTATCATGGAGGGTCCTGGTGCTCCACTTCGTAACATCTTCCCTGCTGGTTACTTCGCTGAGCCTGCTAAACTTGCTGTTAAGTTTGAGATGTGTATTCCTAGGACTAATCCATGGGCAGCTGGTGTACTCCAGGTTCTCTTCATGAACAACAAGGTGGCTGCTAACGATACATGGCAGAACAACACTTACATCCAGCCTGATCAGGGTCTTTGCCGTGGTATGTATGCTCCTTGGAATGGTGTTGGCCCTTACCACACTGATGGCAAGTGGGTTACAGTGACAATGCCTATCGAGAACTTCACATACAACATGGATGGTACAGCTGGTACAGAGCCTATCACTCCTGAGAGCTTCGATAGCTTCACTATCTGGCCTGTAAGTGGTGGTCTCACTGGCGAGGCTTGTAAGCCAATCATTCGTTACGACAACATCCGTATCGTACCTATTAAATAATAAGATACTAAAGATATGAAAAAGATATTCAATTACATAATGCTGTTTGCGGTAGCCCTCTCGGGCCTCTCGCTCACAGCGTGTACCGACGAAGATGTCAACACCAATCAGTATGGAAAGAATGGTGTAAACATCCTTGCTTTCGGTCCTATGCCTATTACCCGTGGCGAACAGATTCGTCTTACTGGTACAAAGCTTGATCAGGTAAGAGAGGTTCTTTTCCCAGAAGGCAACCAAAAGCTTGTTGAGTCAAAGACCTACATCAAGGGCGACTTCGCTCTTAATAGCTCAGAGGAGATGATGGTCACTGTGCCAGATCTTTGTGTGCCTGGTAAGCTCCGTCTCGTGACAAACAACAACGATACTATCGTTTCTGCTTCTAACATCACTTTCTCTGAGGAAGTTAAGGTTAACGGCATCACTCCTATGAGTGTTCATGCTGGCGATGTTGTTACCATCTCTGGTGAGTTCGTTTGGAACATCCAGAGTGTGACATTCTCAGCTGGTGTGAAGGTTGAAGCAGAGGAATTCATAAAGAATACTCGTAACGAGATTCAGCTCTATGTGCCACTTTATGCTATCTCTGGTCCTGTTACATGCAGTGTTGGCGATGACTCTGAGGATCTCGCTGTGACAGACAACCTCATGGTTGATGCAGCTTCTGTAACATCACTCTCTAATCCTACACCTGACTTCGGACAGCAGATCACCATCTTCGGTGAGAACCTTGACCTCGTAACTGAGGTTGACTTCCCATCATTCGGTGCTGTTGAGATGAATCATGCTGAGGACGGTAAGTCTATCACAGTTATCGTTCCTGAAACTGCTACATCAGGTGACATCGTACTCATTTCTTACTCTGGTCTTACAACATCTATCAACGTCACTCTGCCAATGGCATCTTACGATGCAGGTTCTATCAACCCTGCTAAGAACCTCCAGGCTGGTCAGACTGTTTCGTTCACAGGTGATAACCTCGACCGTGTAGCTAAGCTCGTTCTCCCTGGCGACATCACACTCGAGAAGGGTCAGTTCACACAGAGCAAGAACGCTATCTCGTTCGTTGTTCCTGAGTCTATGGGCGATGGTAAGGTTACTCTCGTTCAGCACGACAACTGGTCGGTAGAGACAGATCGCATCACTATGTATGCTGAGGAAGGCCCTGTAAAGGTACTCTGGAAGGGCAGAAAGGCTCTCGGCTGGGATGCTGCTGGTCAGATTGGTCTCGGCGATGATGGTGGTGCACAGCTCATTGAGGCAGGTGCAAAGCCTGGCGATAAGCTCCGCATCAAGCTCGAGCCTACTGGTGCTGATTGGCAGTGTCAGATCTGGGAAGGTCACTGGAGCACTATGTACGATGAAATCAAGGCTGAGAACTACGACCTTGAAGCTGCTGGCGGCTACTATACTGTAACAATCACAGAGGACAACCTCAAGACTTTCACAACCCAGCTGTGGTGGGGTAACATCCTCCTCGTACAGGGTCAGAGCATGGATGTTACTGAGCTTGCTCTCGTTCAGAAGTCTGACGAGAAGACATTGTGGTCTGGCGAGGCTATCGCTGACGATTGGGGTAACCAGCCAATGTTCCTCTCTGATACAGGTATTGAGCTGAAGGAGGCTGATGCTAAGGTTGGCCAGCGTGTCAACTTCTACCTGACTCCACTTCAGGCAGACTGGAAGGTTCAGATTGTTGAGGGCCACTGGGGTCCTACATACCGTTCTGTTTGCTCTGTTGGCAACGACACTGAGGACGGTAAGTTTGAGGAGTATGATCTTGATGCCAACGGTGGTAAGGTTACAATCACACTCACACAGGCTATGCTTGATGCTGCTTACACACAGCAGTGGTGGGGTGGTGTCTTCCTGCTCAACGGCGACAACATCAAGTGTACAAAGATTACCCTCCAGTAATCCTATCGAAAATCAATCTTAATTGATACTAACAAGGAAGCCTGCTCACAAAAAGCGTGGGCAGGCTTCCTTTCCTAAAAAAATAATTACTGAATAAATGAAGTCATTTCTTAAAATATCCATCTTCTTCGTTGCAGCACTATCACTCTTCACTGCATGCAAACAGCAAACCACAAAGCAGCGCCTGCTAAGCGAGATAGAGAACTATCAGATAGACACCATTAAGGCAAAACCCGTTGACACAGCCAACATGAATCGTGCTGATAGCTGTCGCTATCGTGCTAATGAGGTTCTTCGTCATTATCCAGAGATGTACCATGCCACGGATGATGTCACCAAGACTTACAATCTATGGTTGGAGAAGGAGAATGACTTTATTCAAAAAGTCTTTGTCGGCAAAGACTCAAAGTCGCAAGCCCTCTTCAATAAAAACAGAGAGAAACTCAATAGCCGCCTCCAGCGTCTCAACTTTATTGAGCCTATGACGGCCATCATCATCGATGGTGCTCAAACAACATCATTTGCTGATACAAAACTAACCAACACCCCAGATGAAAAAGCTACTACCGAGTGCTACCGCCATATCATGAGTCGCATACGCAGTGGCATAAAAAGTTCTAAAAACGAATACTCATCAGACGAGATGCGCTCGGCCTGTGAAGTGGCACGCCGCGCTTGGCTGAACTATATACAATCAATAGACGAACTGATGGCAACACTGCCTGCAGAATGCCAGTCAGCAATGCAGCAGGGCATGCGCAACATCATCTGCCTCCATGTCATCGACCTCCACAACTGCTACATCCAGTACTGGCACGATTCACAGCCTGGTTTCATTCTAAAGGATGACTGTACACAAGAGGTTTATAGTGCATCTAACTTCGAGGCACTTAACCTCTGCAATAGTATGGAAAAGAAAAATACGACTAACAACTAATCTTAAAGTTAAATGAAAAAAATACTAACTTCTTTCCTGATGTTCATTTCATTGATTGGCATTACATCATGTGGTGACAATGCAGACAATGAACCAGACACACCTTCTGGTGGTAGTCTTATAGAGGACATCACCCAGCGCTCATGCTCAATAGCCGAAGGTGCTGAGGTCCAAGCATCAAGTGTATCTGTGATTACTCTTGAATATAACGCAACTGTCACTGCCAACACTTCCGTTGCCATAACCCTCAACGGCACAAAGGTTAATGCACAGAAGAATACACAGACAGCAATGAAAATAGATATCCCTGTTACTCTTGAGGAGGGA
This sequence comes from Prevotella sp., assembly GCA_045643065.1. GTDB lineage: Bacteria > Bacteroidota > Bacteroidia > Bacteroidales > Bacteroidaceae > Prevotella. The sequence goes on along the minus strand of JAZUKC010000019.1, from coordinate 22,607 downwards.
AAGAACTATACACTAGTTGTTCCTTCAGGTGCAATAGTTGCAACAAGCGATCCAAATCGAACAGCAAAGTCTTTCACCCTAACCTTCAAAACAACAGCAGCTCCACAGCCAGGTGCGTTCGATGATCTCTGCGATGCATCAGCTACTGCCGAGACCAAACAACTATACAACTATCTTCTTAGTTGCTATGGACGAAAGACACTTTCTGGTGTCATAGCAGAAGTAAACTGGAACCACAAGGAAGCAGATAAGATTTTTGCATCAACCGGCAAATATCCAGCATTCAATTGCTATGACTTCATACATAGTTATGTGCCTACCAATAATTGGATCAACTACAATGACATCAACCCTGTTACTGAATGGGTTAATGCAGGAGGACTCGTACAGCTGATGTGGCACTTTAATGTCCCTAAGTCAAAGGATACTGTAGCAAAGTCAGATGGCTCCGGCGTCACCTGTACACCATCCGAGACTACCTTTAAGGCATCAAATGCCTTGACAGAAGGCACATGGGAGAATAAGTGGTTCTACAGCGAAATGGAGAAAGTGGCAGACGTTATTCTTAAGCTCCAGCAAAAGAAAATCGCTGCTCTATGGCGACCTTTCCATGAAGGCGCTGGCAATGCTACGCTGAAGTCAGGCGCTTCTTGGGGTAAGGCCTGGTTCTGGTGGGGATATGACGGAGCAGATACATACAAAAGACTATGGGTGGCAATGTATGACTACTTCAAACAGAAAGGCATTCATAATTTGATTTGGGTATGGACAACGCAAAACTACAATGGCAATTCCCAACAGTATAATGTTGACACTGATTGGTATCCGGGCGATAAATATGTTGATATCGTAGGTCGTGACCTCTATGGATATAACGCTTCTCAAAACGCAACGGAATATAAAGAGATAGCAGGACGATATCCTAAGAAGATGGTCACACTTGCTGAGTGCGGTAATGAAAGCAACAACAAAATCGCATTCTCTGATGTGTCTGCATTCTGGAATAGTGGAGCCAAGTGGTTGTATTTCATGCCATGGTATGGTACAAGTATGCCTGATGCCACATGGTGGAAGTCTGCGATGTCCTCTGACAATGTCATAACACGCGATCAAATAACGATTAAATAATATAAAAAACAACAATAAACAGACGTAAAACAACATGAAACTATCAAAGAAATTCTTTTTCAGCATCTTTGCGAGCATTCTCGCACTTGCCTTCGTTGCATGTAGTGGCGAAAACGATGATCCAGAGCCAGCACCAACGCCAAGTGAACATAAAACAGTGGCACTCCAGTTCACCGTCCCTAACTCCGACGCCCAAAACTTCGACGTCACTATCAGCGTCAAAGAGAACTGGAAGGCTGAATCTGACGCCAGTTGGTGTACAGTAAACCCTACACAGGGCACAGCCGGTGAAGGTAAGAAAATCACAATCTCTGTTGACGAGAACCTCACCAAGGACGCACGCACAGCCCACGTTACCTTAAAGTACATCAGCAGCAGTGCCCTCGCTTATAACATAACCGTCGTTCAGCCTGCATTTACTGAAAAACCAAAACCAGAAGGCGACAAGGACGCTCCTAATGGCATGAAGCTGACAGCCGACCTGCTTGTACAGCAGATAAAGGTAGGTTGGAACCTTGGCAACACCTGCGAAGCCGGCATTTGGGATGGTTGGAATGATGACGACCTCAACATTGAGACCAATTGGCTCAACCCTAAAGTGAAGACCTCAAAAGCAATGTTCACAACACTTAAGGAGGCTGGTTTTAATGCCATCCGTATTCCTGTACGTTGGTATCTCCATGCTGATAACAATTTGAATATCAATGCACGTTGGATGGCACGCGTAAAGGAAATCGTTGACTATGCCATTTCTCAAGACATGTACGTCATCCTCAACTCACACCACGACAACTGGTACGACCGTCTCGCTCCTGGATACAACGAGGCAGATATTCAGGCAAAGTTCAAGAACATGTGGACACAGATTGCCACAGCCTTCAAGGACTATGACGAGCATCTCATCCTTGCAGGTGCCAACGAGATTATCAGTGTCAGCGCTACAGGTAGCGAGAACTGGGGCAATCCGAGCGATGCTCATTACAAGTTCGTAAACAACCTCATGCAGACCTTCGTCAACACCGTGCGTGCAACAGGTGGCAACAACGAGTGGCGCTGCCTTATGGTTCAGCCATGGGCTTGCAATCCAGGCTTCGCCATCAACGACAAGTTCGTTATGCCTACAGATACCAAGAACTATCGACTCATCCTTGAGTTCCACTGCTACGACCCTTACGATTATGCAACACCTAAGAAGAAGCACGAGGTTTCTGATGCAGAATTCACTGCTATCAAGAGTACATTAAACTCTCTCAACCGTAAGTTCGTCATGAAGAACATTCCTTGTATCATGGCAGAGTTCGGTTCGACACAGGACAATTCTGACAAGAGCAAGAACAGCACATACGACAAGATTCGTGCCGACTATCACAAGTTCATCGTAAGCTCAGCGAAGCCATACGACATCCCATGCTTCTATTGGGACAACTACTGCTTTGAGACTACTGGCGAGAACTTCGGTCTCCTTGATCGTAAGAACCTGGACTTCCCTGCACGTGCAAAGGTAGCACTTCAGGGCATCATGGACGGTCTTAAGTAAAATCTACAATACCATGAGGGCGTGTCAATAAAGTGACTGACACGCCCTCTTCCTTTTGCCTACCTGACTATCACCGGAAACATAAGAACTAACTACTTTATGTCATGTTTGCCTGCAGCACCTATCCAGCAGAAGGCGAATGGTTAGAGAGCGTCCGTCAGGAAGCTGTGGACAACATCCATCGGCCTTTGCAGCAGTTGTTGGCTGGCGAAACGCCTGAGGATGTTGTTGTAAGTCTTTCACTGAAGACCGATTCTGGCAATAGCACTCAGGCAAACTGCTTCCTCTGCCTGCAAAAAGATTTGAAATTGCAGCCAGTAGAACCAGCATTCGTAGTAGAATCGGCAACCGATGGTTGTTTAGTCACAGTAAAGGCAGAGAAGTTTGTTCGCGCCCTATGCCTGTCTGTGGATGATGCGAAATGCTCCTTCTCAGACAATTACTTTGACCTTTTCCCCGGAACACCTGTTCAGATATACGTCAAAACAGACATGTCGGCAGAAGAACTCAAAAGCAAACTGAAGCTCTGCTGCCTTAACCAATTGAAATAATAATAATATGTTAGAACACTTAGTAGAATTTACAGCATGGCCTATTCTCACAGGTATCATTGTGGGATATGTTGCCAACCGCCTGATGAGTGGCGAAGGTAAAGGTTGCTGCATGAATCTCATCATTGGCATAGCAGGCAGCTACGCAGGTACGTTTATCAGTTCACTCCTGAACGTGAACCTACTGGGCAGTGGGTATCTCAAGAATTTCATATTCTGCGTCTTAGGATCAGTAGTTATCCTATGGCTATGGAAGAAGATTTTTGATTAAGATGTACACTCCCAAACTCCCCAATGTCACAATGTCACAATGTCACACTTTTATTTTAGGGGGTAACATGCAGTTAATAGAGTTTTCCTACGATGTAGTTAACCAATGTGGTAGGAAGAATCTTGTTTGCAAATGCAAATAGGTGGTATTGCAAACCTACAGTATTGAAAAATGGTGTGCATGATGATGTTGCCATGCCATACAATTTGTCTGCCATAGCTCTTGGCTCTATTCCGTTGACCTCATCTTTCTCCATTTGCGCGATAGAGGCATTCATGTGGGTATATACTTCACTGCCAGCATAAGACTTGTTTCTTGCATCGGTAAATCCTGTCTTTACATCACCAGGCAACAAGCATGCCACCTTTATGCCGAACGGTCTGAGTTCGTTCTGCAATGCTAATGCCATGCCATTGACGGCAAACTTTGATGCGGAGTAGAAGGACTGAAAGGGTATGGAGAATACGGATGCCATGCTGCTAACAAAGAGTATCGAACAGCGTTCGTTAGCGGACAAACGTGACTGACGCATATATGGTATGCACGACTTTGCTATGTTCATAGCACCGAAGAAGTTGACGTCCATCTGTTTGCGGGCATCTGACAGATCGGTAAACTCTAAGGCTCCAGAGATGCCAATACCGGCGTTGCTGATGAGGACATTGATGTGTCCGCACTGCTCAACAACGGTCTTCACAGCATTCATACAGTCTGCTTCCTGTGTTACGTCACAGTCAAGATGTCTTATGGCATTGCCTTTGCTGGTAATACTGTCGCTGCCATGGCGTGACAGATCGTACACACACCATCCTTTGTCTGCGAATTTCTCTGCGGCAGCCTTGCCTATCCCACTGCTTGCTCCTGTAATTATGACTACGTTCATCTTGTATGATTCCTAATTCCTATTTAGGGCCAAATTATAGTTATAGTAACTGCTATTGCCTGTAATGTCCTTTACTACGGTGAGGAAAGGAGGAAGCTGGACATTGTCCTGACTCTTTTTGCCACGCGTCTCAAGAATGATGAGTCCTTGCAGGTTTCCCTCGTAGGTGTCGAGTTCGAAATGCTGTCCTCGCCAGATGAAAGTCTTGCGGTTCTTGCGAATGGTGATGCGGTATGGGTCAGCCTGCTTGAGGAGCGATTCGTAAAGGCTGTTGTTCACGATGCGCTCCGTGATGACGTTCTCGGTGTCAGATATGCGCTTTGTGGTGGTATGGATGTTCTGAACACGTCCTTGATAGTCTCTACGACGAAGGCGCACCTCGCAGTCGGGATCGGCAATGAGGTAGGTCTGAGTGATATGGGTGTCTATGGTGGTTGGCAACTCGCCCTCTATCTTTACTATGTACTTGCGCTCTTCCTTTATAGGGAGTGGAAGTTCGAGAACTTCTGAGATTTCCTTGAGGACACGGTTAAGCTTTGTCTGGAAGTCGCTGCCATTGTCTATGATACGGAGGTGTGGATGGTCTGACCACGCAGTAAGGACTTTGTTGTCGAGCATGCGCGCTATCTTTAGTCCCGCCTCGTCTGCCTTCTCATAGCGCTGGGCATTGTTGGCTGTGGTATAGAACTGTTCTGCACCATCGGCTGCAGTTACGAGATGAAGGACAGCGTCGTAGCGATTGCGAAGCTGCTCATGGGTTTGACCTACGCGAAGAGCGAGATCCTGCCACATCTCTGGGGAGATATAGGCAGAGATGTCCATTGTGCCACGATCGCAGATGATGATGCATGGCTGTTGAGGTGCAAGGGTTTCTGCCATGCGCATGATGCTTTCCTCGAGTGCGAGCTGCAACTGCAGAATGACGAGTTCGCCTTCGTAGTAGAACGCTTTGTTGTCGGTCATATAGTTCCAACCTGCCTGTGTAACCATGGTAGGCACTTCGGGAACGGTAAATACCTTATATCCAAGGTCTGTGAAATACTCTGTAATCTTCACCAATGCTGTTGTCTTGCCAGCACATGGTCCTCCTGTAAGAACGATACGTTTGATCTGGTTCATAAGTTATTTTTTATTTCCGAATTAAGGAGTTACTTTTCTTTCTGTTTTTTATGAATGAATCTTATTTGCCCACAAAGAACTTCGAAACGTGTCTGCAGTGAGTCACGCTTCATGCGCATGAGTGTTAATGCCGTGAGTTCTTCTGGCGAGGCAGTCAGAGACGCCTTATGTGTCTCGACTACCTGCTTCTGCTTCTCATAGATAGCGTTCGCCTCGTCGAGCAATTGGTTCGTTTTCTCTAAGTCTTTCTGAGCAATTCGCTCGGATGCTTTCTGATATAGTTCCAATGCCTCTTTCCTTTGTTCTATCGCTTTAGGATATCTTGCACGCAACGTGTCGATGCCAGCAAGACATGCGCTGTCACGGCCAGCATCAAAATCGCTACGAATCTCTGTCATAAGGCTTTCTGCCGCATCCGTGTCCTTGTCTGCACATGAGAGGACACAAAAAGCGAGAAATGGGAGGAATAATGTTCTTGTCTTCAAGATTTATGTTTTTTTGTTTAATTACGAATTACGAGAGTCCCTCTATCTGTCCATCGACGATGTCTATGCGCTCTGCTTGTGGCGACTTTGGCAATCCTGGCATTCGCAATATCGTTCCTGCAATGGCGACTATCATTCCCGCACCACGATTGATGACGATGTTGCGGATATTTACTGTGTGGTCCTTTGGAGCACCAGTAATCTTTGCATCGGTAGAGAAAGAGTACTGTGTCTTGGCTATGCATACAGGAAGGTCAGACAGATTCATCTTGTTGATCCATTCAATGGTCTCAAGTGCCTCCTCGCTATACATCACTTCCTTTGCGTCGTATATGCGATGGCAGATATTCTCTATCTTCTTGCCGATAGACTCAGAACTGTTATAAGTAAAGAAGAGAGAAGGATTCTCGTTCTTCTCTACGGCATCAATAACTGTTTGAGCAAATTCTTCTGCACCGCTTCCACCTTCAGCAAACGATCTGTTTACGCAGAAAGGAGCGCCAAGCTGCCTTACATGGTTCTCTATGTCGAGGATTACTTCGTCTGTATCATTAGGGAATTTGTTCAGACAGATGATAACCTGCTGGCCAAAGGCTCTAAGATTAAGCAAGTGACGCTCTACGTTTTCCCAACCATGTATAGCCAAAGCAGCAGAGGTAATGATAAGAACTGTGGCAGAAGGAACAAGACCTGCTTTGCGGCACTTGATGTCAAAGAATTTCTCTGCACCAAGGTCTGCTCCGAAACCTGCTTCCGTAATGGCATATTCGCCGTAGGTCATAGCAAGTTTTGTTGCTAATACAGAGTTGCAACCATGTGCGATATTAGCGAATGGTCCTCCATGTACAAAGGCTGGGGTATGCTCAGTGGTCTGAACAAGATTAGGATGGATAGCATCGGCAAGCAGGGTGGTTATGGCTCCTGCTACACCCATGTCCTTGACAGTGAAAGGTGTGTCATCGTCCTGGATACCGAGAAGGATGTTCTCGATGCGATGGCGAAGGTCGTCAAGCGAGGTAGAGAGGCAAAGTATTGCCATAATCTCACTTGCAGGTGTTATGTCGAAGCCTGACTGCATGGTTATGCCGTCTTTGCTGCCTCCAAGGCCTGTGGTGATGAAGCGTAGGTTTCGGTCATTGATGTCAAGGACTCGCTTCCAGAGTACGTGCTTCAGGTGGAAACGATCTTCCTGATGCTGATAGATATAGTTATCAAGCAGGGCGGTGATCATGTTGTGGGCAGAGGTGATTGCGTGGAAGTCTCCTGTGAAGTGGAGGTTTATCTTCTCCATTGGCAACACCTGTGCATAGCCACCACCAGCTGCGCCGCCTTTCATTCCGAAACATGGACCGAGTGATGGTTCACGCAGAGCAAGTATTGCTCTTCTTCCGAGTCGGTTGAGTCCTAAGGCAAGACCGATGGATACGGTTGTCTTGCCATTGCCTGACTTTGTTGGTGTCATGGCAGTAACAAGGATGAGTTTTGATTTTTTTACTTTCTCTTCATCTATCAGCGTTTCTGGCACTTTGGCCATATATTTGCCGTAGCACTCAAGTTTGTCTGTAGGAATGCCAACGCTTTCTGCAATCTGTTCGATAGGTTCAAGAATGGTTTCACGTGCAATTTCAATGTCTGTTTTCATACAAGGATTATTAAAAAGGTTAATGGTTGTAGGTTATTGGTTAGGGGTTAAAGGTTAGGGGTTAAAGGTTAGGGGTTAAAGGTTAGAGGTTAGGGGTAAGGAATGAGGAGTTAGGAGTTAGGAGTTAGGAATTAGGAATTAGGAATGAGGAATTATGCATTATGAATTATGCATTATGAATTATGCATTATGCATTATAAATTTACTTCCGTTTTCCCTTAAAGAAATCTGTCATTAATGTCTTGCATTCTTCGCACAACACACCGTCTGTGACAGTTGTCTTGGGATGAAGAACTTTAGGAGCATACTCACGATAGCCTCGCTTTGCATCAGGGCATCCATATACAACACGCGAAATCTGAGACCAGCCGAGAGCACCTGCACACATAGGACATGGTTCGACCGTCACATATAGTGTGCAATTATTCAGATACTTACCGCCTATTGTGTTAGCAGCAGCAGTTATTGCTTGCATTTCTGCATGTGCCGTCACGTCACAAAGAGTCTCAGTCAGGTTATGAGCTTTGGACAATACCCTTCCGTTGCAGACGATGACAGCGCCAATAGGAATCTCGTTCTCATCTGCTGCCTTTTCTGCCTCAGAGATTGCCATTCTCATGTAGCGCTCGTCCGTATTCTCGTCGATAGTTGTATTCATACTCATCTTGCAAAAGGTTTCGTTATGCGAAATAACATCAGTTTTAAGGAGTTATAGAGAAGATATTGGGAAGATATAAAGGAAGATAAAGGGACAATAGTGATGTCTCTAAATCTTATCTTTTATATTCGCAATGCTGTCTCCTCTATATCTCCTAAGAATACTGAGTTTGCGAAACTTGTATCGATTTAGTTTCTTACGCTTTTTTTCTGAACAGGATCAGAGGTAAGACCAACACCTAACTTCTTGAAGATCTTACGATCAACTTCACTAAGCATTACAGTAGTATGAACCTGGCAGCCTTCGAGTTTTGGCAACTGGTCAAGTGCCTGACGGCAACGTTCGTCCTTTGCCGTAAGTGCCGACAGCACTACAAGCACTTCGTCGGTATGGAGACGAGGATTACGTCCCTTCAGATAGTTTACCTTTGTATGCTGAATTGGTTCGATAAGATCCTGAGGAATAAGTTTCACCTCCTTGTCAAGACCAGCAAGATGCTTCATCGCATTAAGAAGCAAAGCGGCAGAACATCCCAACAGTGGAGAAGACTTCGCTGTAATAATCGTGCCATCAGAGAGTTCTATTGCAGAAGAAGTGTGACCGGTCTGCTCTGCTTTCTCCTTTGCTGCAACGGTAACAGCACGATAAGCACTGTTTATGTTAGCCTGCTTGAAGAGGAGCGCTATCTTCTGCACCTCTGCAGTTGCGTCCTTGCCTTCTGCCATGGAATTGAGGGCTGCATAATAGCGGCGGATAATCTCTTGCTTAGATGCTTCATGGCAAACCTCATCATCGCTTATACAGAAACCGACCATATTTACTCCCATGTCTGTAGGCGATTTGTATGGGTTCTGACCATAAATGCCTTCAAACAAAGCGTTTAACACAGGGTAAATCTCAATGTCACGATTGTAGTTTATGGCTGTCTTGTTGTATGCTTCAAGATGGAATGGGTCAATCATGTTTACGTCATTAAGGTCAGCTGTTGCTGCCTCATAGGCGATGTTGACAGGGTGCTTAAGTGGGAGATTCCATACAGGGAAGGTCTCAAACTTAGCATATCCAGCAGTAACGCCACGCTTGTGCTCATTATAGAGCTGTGACAAGCATACAGCCATCTTGCCGGAACCTGGTCCAGGAGCAGTAACGATGACAAGCGGACGTGTCGTTACGACATAGTCGTTTTTGCCAAAACCATCTTCACTTGCTATGAGGTCAACGTTGTGAGGATAGCCGTCTATTAAATAATGTACATAAGAAGTAATGCCCATTCGCTTTAATCTGCGACGATAGTCATCAGCAGCATGCTGACCGTTGTAGTGGGTAATGACTACTGAACCGACAACGAAGCCTCTATTTATGAACTCATCTCTCAGACGAAGAACGTCTTCATCGTATGTAATGCCAAGGTCTGCACGTACCTTATTCTTCACAATGTCTTCAGCGCTGATGACGATAACGATTTCAGCAGAGTCACTGAGCTGCTGTAGCATTCGCAACTTAGAATCTGGCTGGAAACCAGGTAAAACGCGAGATGCATGGTTGTCGTCAAAAAGTTTGCCACCTAACTCAAGGTAGAGTTTATTGCCAAACTGAGCGATTCTTTCCTTGATATGCTCTGACTGTATCTTAAGATACTTGTCATTATCAAATCCTAATTTCATAATTATATATTTGTTTTATAGTTTTATCATTATAGGTAGTAAGGCTGCCAATAATCCCAACACGATGCTAAGCAACAAGTAGAGGATATACATAGAGACATAGCCTTCACGCAACAGAGTGATGCCTTCGTATGAAAACGTAGAGAACGTAGTGAATCCACCACATAGTCCTGTTGTCAAGAAAAGACGTGACTCCAACGAGAGTCCCCATTGCTCGGAGTATTTGTAGAACAAACTTATCAACAAGCAGCCAAGGACATTCACGCATAGCGTAGGCCATGGCAGGATAGTACCAGCAAAACGTGGATTCAAGGATAGATGCTTCCAGAATAGCGTTGCCATAAATCGAAGCACAGAGCCTACGCCACCTCCTACGAACACATAGAATATTTCTTTCATACCGATAGTTTTTCCTTTAGATACTGACCTGTGATGCTCTTTGGATTATCTGCTATTTCTTCAGGAGTACCTGTTGCAACGATGTATCCTCCTTGTTCTCCTCCGTCAGGACCTAAGTCAATAACATGATCGGCACATTTTATGACGTCCATATTATGCTCGATAATCAGGATGCTATGACCTCGCTCAATGAGAGCATTGAATGCATCAAGGAGTTTCTTTATGTCATGGAAGTGAAGTCCTGTAGTTGGCTCGTCGAAGATGAAAAGTGTTGGCACTTGTTTCTCCTGACCTATGAAATAAGCAAGCTTGACACGCTGGTTTTCACCACCTGACAGTGTAGAAGAGCTTTGTCCTAACTTGATATATCCAAGTCCGACGTCCTGCAAAGGTTTGAGTTTTGCAATAATGACATCTTCTATTCTGTTACGTTTAGAAGATGATGATTTTGACTCTTGGAAGAACTCAACAGCCTGATTGATTGTCATGTCAAGAATCTCAGAGATATTCTTTCCACGGTATCTCACTTCCAGGACATCATGTTTGAAACGCTGTCCATGGCATGCCTCGCACTCCAACTCAAGGTCTGCCATAAACTGCATTTCTACAGTAATGGTTCCTGATCCCTTGCAATCTTCGCATCTTCCTCCTTCGGTATTAAACGAATAATACTGAGGGGTAAAGCCCATCTGTTTTGACAAAGGTTGCTCAGCCATAAGTTGTCGAATGGCATCATAGGCTTTCACATACGTTGCCGGATTGGAACGTGTAGATTTTCCTATTGGATTCTGATCAACAAATTCTACGTGCTTGATAGCAGAGACATCGCCTTCCAATCCGCCAAATACGCCAGGGGCATCGCAGACATCGCCTAATGCTCTCTTTAGGGCAGGATACAAGATTCCTTTTATAAGAGATGACTTGCCTGAACCTGACACTCCAGTAACAACAGTCATCACATTAAGCGGAATCTGCACGTCAATGCCTTTAAGATTATGCATTCGAGGCGATACAACCTTAAGGATTCTGTTCCATCGTCTTCTTGATGATGGTGTAAGGATAATCTCTGTATGAGAAAGATAATCGACAGTATGGCTCTTATGAGAATCTTTGTACTGGGAAATGCTATCAACTGGACCTTCAAAAACAATCTCACCACCTTGACGTCCGGCATCAGGTCCCACGTCAATGAGATAATCGGCAGCAAGCATAATCTCTTCGTCGTGTTCCACAACGATAACGGTGTTACCAAGTTGCTGTAACTGGCGAAGGACATGAATGAGGCGTGATGTATCGCGGGAATGGAGTCCTATGGAAGGTTCGTCAAGTATATAGAGTGAACCGACCAATGATGATCCGAGATTTGTACAAAGGTTGATGCGCTGACTCTCACCACCAGATAGTGTATTGGACGGACGGTTAAGAGTAAGATAGCCTAAGCCTACGTCCAGAAGATATTTCAGACGACTCTTTATTTCTGTAAGCAAGCGCTTTGCTACCTGCTGCTCATAATCTGTCAGCTGAATATTGTCAAACCATTCTGCCAATTCTGATATTGGCATTTTCACAAGCTGAACTATTGTTTTACCTCCTTGGCCATTAATATCAGCTCCGATGCGAACATATTCTGCTTCCTTGCGAAGGCGTGATCCACGGCAGACAGGACATACGGTCTTACCACGATAGCGAGCCAGCATCACCCTGTACTGTATTTTGTACTGATTCTCACGAAGCATACGGAAGAACTCGTTGATGCTGACCTTGTCTATGTCTTCAAATCCTGAGTCGGAAGGCAATCCTTCCCAAAGCCAGCTCTTATGCTTTGCTGATAGTTCATAATAAGGCGTGAAGATTGGGAATCCATCCTTTTCTGCCCTACGACAGAATTCGTCTTTCCATATCTTCATCTTTTCACCATGCCAGCATTGCACACAACCTTCATATACACTCTGCGAAGGATTTGGGACGACAAGTTGCTCGTCTATACCTATGATTTTTCCAAAGCCTTCACATTCAGGGCATGCGCCAATAGGCGAATTGAAAGCGAAAAGGTTCTCTGTAGGTTCATTGAATGTAATGCCATCTGCCTCAAACTTGATAGAAAACTCATGCTCTATCATCGCTGGCATGAAGACAAGTTTGCAAACGCCATGTCCTTCAAAGAATGCTGTTTCTATAGAATCGTAATATCGCGAAATGATGTCTTTGTTGTCATCAACAGTCAGTCGGTCAATAAGAAGCTGAACATCATTGTCTGAAGAGAGATGTCCGATAGCATCTTCTATTCTTATTATTTCACCTTTATGATAGATACGAGCATAACCTGCCTGAAGATTCATCTCAAGCTGGCGGTCTATGGTGCGTCCTTCTGAGACACGTAGTGGTGCAGTAACAATGAAGCGGGTTCCCTTCGGATACTTCTTGATACATTCAATGACATCATCAACGGAGTGCTTCTTGACCTCCTGACCACTGACAGGAGAGAATGTACGACCTATTCGGGCAAAGAGAAGTCGAAGATACTCATATATTTCGGTAGTTGTACCGACTGTAGAACGTGGATTACGTGAGATGACTTTCTGCTCAATGGCAATAGCAGGTGGAAGACCTTTTATAGAATCGCACTCAGGTTTCGACATTCTGCCGAGGAACTGTCGTGCATAGCTGGACAAGGATTCAACGTAACGACGTTGACCTTCGGCATACAAAGTGTCGAAGGCCAACGAGGATTTTCCGGAGCCAGAGACTCCAGCTATAACTATAAATTTATTGCGAGGGATTTTCAGTGAAACATCCTTAAGATTATTTACCCTTGCATGATTTATTTCTATCATAGGTATTCTGAATGTTCAGAGCATTGTGCGCCATAAACAGTTACGACACAATAATAAAACTACAGCATTCCTTTGGTTGAAGGCAATTCAAATTTGTAGATGTCACGCTTAACAGCCATCTTTATTGCTCTGGCAAGAGCCTTGAATATACCTTCTATCTTGTGATGCTCGTTTTGTCCTTCTGCTTTGATGTTGAGATTCATCTTAGCAGCATCTGACAGCGACTTGAAGAAATGCAGGAACATCTCTGTTGGCATTTCGCCAATCTTCTCACGCTTGAACTCTGCATCCCATACCAGCCATGGACGTCCACCAAAGTCAAGGGCAGCAGAGCAAAGGCAGTCATCCATAGGCAGGCAATAACCGTAACGCTCTATGCCACGCTTATCGCCCAACGCACTCAGTATGCATTCACCAATTGCTATTGCTGTATCCTCAATAGTGTGATGCTCATCAACGTGGAGATCGCCCTTGGTTCTTACCGTGAGGTCTATCATGCCATGCTTGCCAATCTGCTCAAGCATGTGGTCAAAGAAGCCTAATCCTGTAGAGATATCGCATTTGCCTGTACCGTCAAGATTCATCTTTACATGAATATCAGTTTCTTTCGTAGTACGAGTGACCTCTGCGATGCGTTCTCCCGCAAACAGCAGTTCTGCTATCTTATCCCATGATAGTCCACCTCCTTGTTCATTTCCTAAGATAAGAGCCTTGCATCCCAGGTTTTCTGCTAACTGACGGTCGGTATCTCTATCACCTATAACATAGGAGTTTGCAAGATCGTATTCCGGATTATTCAAATACTCAGTCAGCATGCCGGTACCTGGTTTGCGACATGGATGATTGTCTTCTGGGAAATGGCGGTCTATCAAGATGTTGTCAAATACAATTCCTTCACCTTCCAGTGTCTGGAGAATAAAGTTATGTACTGGCCAGAACGTATCCTCAGGGAATGAGTCTGTACCCAAACCATCCTGATTGCTTACCATGACAAACTCAAAGTCAAGATGCTGGCGAATGAAAGTCAGATTTTTGAATACACCCTTTACGAACTTCAGTTTTTCAAATGAATCAATCTGTTCATCAGCAGGTTCGTATATGAGAGTACCGTCACGGTCAATGAAAAGAACTTTCTTCATGATTTGAGATAATTACTTATGCACTAAAAAATCACCAATTATGAATTATGCATTGACCTAAAGTTTCAGAGATTTTAGGATCTGGCTCATCTTCTGTACAGTCTGCACTCGTGTAGGGACGAGAGGAAGACGAAGGATGTTCTCTATGAATCCCATTTCATGAAGCAACGCCTTTACACCTGCAGGGTTACCGTCAACGAAAAGGAGTGAGTACAGGTCAGTAAACTTATGATGAATCTTTACTGCTGCCTCAAACTCACCTCTACGCTCAAGTCGGCACATACGTGAGAACTCCTTTGGAAGTGCATTGCCTATTACAGAGATCACGCCATCTGCTCCACATGCAATCATAGGATAGGTTAGAGAGTCATCACCTGAGAGCACACCAAAACCTTCTGGTTTGCTCTTCAGAATTTCATCCACCTGCTCCAAGTTGCCACTTGCTTCCTTAATTGCAACAATGTTCTCACAATCGTTAGCAAGGCGTACGGTTGTTGACGCAGACATGTTTATGCCTGTTCTACCTGGTACATTATACAATATGACAGGCAGGCTGGTAGCATTTGCTATCGCCTTAAAGTGCTGATACAATCCTTCCTGCGATGGCTTGTTGTAATATGGGCATACGCTAAGGATGCCATCAATGCCTTTGAAGTCACCATTCTGGAGTTCTTCAACAACAGCTGCTGTATTATTGCCGCCACATCCTACAACAATAGGAATCTGACCATTAACAAGATCAACAATGAAATGCTGGATATCCTGCTTCTCTTGCTTCGTCAGACATGGAGTCTCACCAGTAGTAGCAAGGATGCAAAGAAAATCAGCACCATTTTCAAGTTGATATTCAACTAATCGCTTCAAAGCATCATAATCAATTTCGTTATTCTGCTTGAAAGGGGTTATCAATGCGATACCAAGACCGCGGAAGATGTTTTGCTTCATATTGTATTTTATTACAAATTACGAGAGGAATCCAAGAAGTGCACCAGCAGCTACTGCCGAACCAATAACACCAGCAACATTTGGTCCCATTGCGTGCATAAGAAGGAAGTTCTTACGATCGTATTCAAGACCGAGGTTATTAGAGATACGTGCTGACATTGGTACAGCACTTACGCCGGCATTACCAATCAGAGGGTTAAGCTTCTTGCCTTCTGGGAGGAAAAGGTTCATCAACTTCACAAAGAGAACACCTGAACATGTTGCAACAACAAAAGCACAAGCGCCAAGGAAGAAGATGAAAATAGTGTTAAGTGTAAGGAACTCTGATGCCTGAGTAGAGCAGCCTACGGTAAGGCCGAGGAGCATCACTACGATGTCGTTAAGTGACGAACCTGCAGTCTTTGCCAGACGAGTTGTCTTGCCTGACTCCTTAAGAAGGTTACCGAAGAAGAGCATTCCCAGCAATGGCATACCAGAAGGTACGATGAACGTGGTAATGAGCAGACCAATGATAGGGAAAAGGATACGCTCTGTCTGGCTTACCTCACGTGAAGGTTTCATGTGGATAAGACGCTCCTTCTTTGTGGTGAGCAGACGCATGAGAGGTGGCTGGATAACTGGTACAAGAGCCATGTATGAGTATGCACAAACGGCGATGGCACCCATAAGGTTTGGACACAGTTTAGAACTGAGGAAGATAGCCGTTGGACCATCAGCACCACCGATGATGGCAATACCTGCTGCCTGGTTAGGTTCGAAACCAAGTGCAAGCGCAGTCATATATGCACCGAAGATACCAAACTGAGCAGCTGCACCGATAAGCACAAGCTTTGGGTTTGCTATAAGAGCAGTAAAGTCGGTCATTGCACCAATGCCAAGGAACACGAGTGGTGGATACCATCCCTGACGTACACCCTGATAGAATATGTTCAGCACCGAGTTATCTTCATAAAGACCTATCTCCAGACCAGCGTCACCCTTGAAAGGAATATTGCCAAGGATAATGCCGAGACCGATAGGCACAAGCAGCAGAGGTTCAAAATCCTTCTTTATGGCAAGCCAGATAAAGAAAGCACCAACTACTATCATAATGAGGTTACCTATCTCTGCATTTGCAAAGCCAGTATAGGTAAGGAAGTCATTAAAGTTGTCTCCAAGGAATTTCAAAAAAGTTTCCATCTATAGTAATTTACTATTTGAGATTTTTCTATTTTATAATAAGTCTCGCCTGTGGCATTTCTTTATCCGATAGTTACAAGAGCAGTACCCTCCATCACAGAGTCACCCTGCTTTACGAGTACACTTGTAATCTGTCCGTCACAGTCGGCCTCGATATTGTTCTGCATCTTCATTGCCTCGAGAACAACAACAACATCGCCCTTCTTTACCTGCTGGCCTACAGCAACCTTCACGTCAGTGATAGTACCTGGGAGAGGTGCTTCTACCTTTGCACCAGCACCTGGAGCAGCAGCAGGAGCGGCAGGAGCAGCGGCTGGCTGAGGAGCGGCAGCGGCTGGTTTTGGAGCAGGTGCATTTACCTGAACGATAGGACGGGAAGTAGGACGAAGAGCCTGCTTCAGCTCTACCTCAAACTCAGCACCGTTTACAGTAACCTTTGCTATGTTATTCTCTATTTCGAGGATCTCTACATCATAGTCTGTACCCTCTACTGTATATTGATATTTTGCCATTGTTTCTTGAATTATTTATGTTATATTTGTTTTTATCGACAATATCACTTGATAAGTCCGTTCCAATTAGTATTCTTTGGTTTGATAGAAATAATGCCTGACTCCACATCGTGAACATCATCCTGATACTGTTTCAGTGCCATTGAGATGACAGCTATGTAGATTCGCTTATCCTTACCCTTTGTCTTAAGACCATCTTTCATCACCGTTGCCGTCTTGTCTAATACGGTATCAACAGCGCCTACGGTCTTTGTTACTGGCTTAAGAGGCATCGTGTTAGCTATCTTCTTTGCCTTATTCAGGTGGTCCATGACAAGACCAAGTAACTTAAAGAATATGAACAGGAGTGCCAAGCAGGTAAACACTGTTCCCATCGCAAGAATAGTGATTGCAAAGCCATGAGGGTCTTCGCGCTTTGTTCTTGCTATCTTGTCGTTCTCAATTGGGGTGTTAGATATGTTTGGAGAAGCTGTTCCTTCCTGACATACAACCCAGTTCTTGTTTCCGTCCTTCTCACGTGCAAACGACTGATTTGCTGCCAATGCTGGTACAGAAATAGAGTCAATCAGATCGACTGCATTACCGTCGTAGAGGGCTACCCATATTGGTTCGCCAGCCTTGACCTCAGTGGTCAGATGCAGGCTTCCTTTCTTCGGATTGCTGTTGCAGAAGAAAGTGAGGTGCTGAGTACCATGAATCAAGGTTCGCTCTTCACCGTCTGGAATTATAGACATCAGCTCCTGACGTTCTGGAGCACTAAGTTCTTTGTTGAGTACGGCTTTGTTTGTCGTGATATACATACCACGGACATTGAACGTAGTAAACGAAGCATTGCATAGTTCTATCCATGCCTCTCTCTGTCCGTACTCATCCTGAATGCTTGACGTGTTGTTTGTCATCACCTCGTTTATCTTGATGTTCTTTGCTCCCTGAGCAAAAGCATCAAACGAGGTCGTTGCCAACAGCGTTAGCAGGAATACAAGTTTTCTCATTGTTTTGAGTATGAGTTAAAAGGTTTTATATGTTTTTATTATTAGGTTTTCGCTTTTTAGCCACAGAAGAATATGATTATCAGCTGTGCAGTAAAGATACGCAGGAACATGGTCAGAGGGTAAACTGTTGAGTATCCTACTGCCGGTGCTTCCTTTGAGCAGCAGCTGTTAGCGTATGCCAGTGCTGGTGGGTCGGTAAACGAGCCGGCAATCATACCCATGATAGTAAAGTAGTTGAACTTAAACTTCAAACGGGCTACTGGGCCTATAATTAAAATAGGTATAATAGTAATAAGGAAACCACACAGGACATACAACAAACCATCACCAGCAACAACGGTATTAACGAAGTTTGCTCCTGCCTTGATGCCTACACTTGAAAGGAACAGTGCCAAACCTACCTCTCGGAGCATCAGGTTTGCAGATGTTGTGGTATAGGTTACAAGATGAACCTTATGGCCGAAGCGACCGATGAGGATAGCTATAATCAGCGGACCACCTGCAATACCTAACTTCAATGGAACAGGAATGTTAGGGATGCTAAATGGAATGCTTCCGAAAAGTATTCCGACAATAATGCCGACGAAGATGGTAGCGATATTAGGATGGTCAAGGCGCTTAATGGCATTACCCAGAAGGCTGCTCACGCGGTTGACACTTGTTTCTTCACCCACAACCATCAGTTTGTCACCCACCTGGAGTGCGAGGTTTGAACTAGCGAAGAGGTCCATGCCCTGACGTGTTACGCGAGTCACGTTCACGCCATACACGCTTGAGAAGTGCATCTTGGCAAGTGTCTTACCGTTAATCTCTGGCTTGGTTACAAGGATGCGGCGGCTTATCATCTGCTTGCTCTTCTCCTGATCCTTAAACTCTGCCACTTCTATCTGAGGACCGACAAAGGCCTTGATTGCCTCAGCATCAGCCTCAGCACATACACAATAGATTTTGTCGCCCTCCTGAAGCTCGGTGTGAGACTTAGGGACGATGAGTTCGTTGCCACGGAGAATGCGAGAGAATACGAAGTCGCGCTTCATGAAGTCGTGAACCTCAAGAATGGTGTGTCCGTTAAGGTACGCATTCTTTACCAATACGTGCATTAAATAAGGTTTTACGGCAGTATTGCCAGCCTCGTTTGCTTCGAGTTCCTTCTCCTCTTCCTTAAGGTTTATCTTGCAAATGAATCTGATTAATATGGTTGCACCGATGATGCCTACTACGCCGAGAGGGTATGCACAAGCATAACCGTTGGCTATAGTCGGACCATCACCATTAGGGAAGATAGCGTTAAGAGCTTCGTTGGCCGCACCAAGACCTGGGGTGTTGGTTACGGCACCATAGAGCACGCCCACCATCATTGGGAGGTTTGTCTTGTCTGAGGTGTCAAAGAAGATAAAATAGCATGCAAACATTACGAGAATGTTCAGCATAATGATGCTCACGGCAAGCATATTCAGCTTCACGCCTCCTTCCTTGAACGACTCGAAGAAGCCCGGTCCTACCTGAAGACCAATCATGAAGACGAACAGAATAAGTCCGAAATCCTGCACGAACGTCAGTATCGGTGCTGGAGCTGTCATTCCTAAATGTCCGGCAGCAATACCAGCAAAAAGAATGAAGGTCACACCGAGTGCGATACCTCCAAATTTCAACTTACCCAGATACACACCTACAGCTATCACAATAGCATACAGGAATGCAATATGGGCAACAGATTCGGTTTTTGTAAAAAGGTCAATAATCCATTCCATAATTTTAAAATCCAATTTGGGTACAAAGTTACTAATAAATTATCTCAATAAAGAATTTTTTGCAACATTTTTTTCTTAAAAAAAATATAAAGTTAAAAATCATTATTAAATAACACAAGTTTCAAATATTTGTATTACATTTGCAAGTTGAAAATCAATACACCGACAAAGGTGAGTTATAAACTCAGCATTTTAAAGGCAAAACAATTTAACAAATTTATACCTAAACATATAAAACTTAAAACATCATTATGGCAAACAACAACCAAAAGCTCTTTGGTGAGTTCGTTGCACCTACCACTCAGGAGTGGCTTGACAAGATTCAGGTCGATCTGAAAGGCGCAGACTTCAACAAGCGTCTGGTATGGCGAACAAACGAAGGCTTTAACGTGCAACCATTCTACCGCAAGGAGGATGTAGAGAAGTTGCAGACACCTGACGCTCTGCCAGGTGAGTATCCATTCGTACGTGGCAACAAGAAGGGCGACAACGAGTGGTATGTACGTCAGAACATCATCGCCGACAGCGCTGAGGAGGCTAACAAGAAGGCTCTTGAGGTGCTTAACCGTGGTGTTGACTCGCTTGGTTTCCACTTCTGTGGTTCTGATGTCAACAAGGAGTATGTCGTTACATTGCTCAATGGCATCTACTGCGACTGCGTGGAGCTGAACTTCTCAACATGCAAGCGCCACAGCGTTGAACTGGCACAGATTCTCGTTGCTTACTTCGAGGAGAAGGGTTATAATAAGGAGAACATCCATGCCAGCATCGATTGGGACCCAATGGAGAAGATCATCATGAAGGGTGCTGACACTGAGGCTATCCTTTCATTCGGCAAGGATCTCGTTGAGACAGTCAAGGAGTATCCAAACTTCCGCGTTATCGCTGTCAACTCTGTTGCTCTCAACAACAGCGGTGCTTACATCGTTCAGGAACTCGGTTATGCTCTTGCATGGGGTGCTGAGTATCTGCAGCAGCTCGTTGATGCTGGCGTAGAGCCAACTCTTGCAGCAAAGAAGATCAAGTTCAACATGGGTATCTCTGAGAACTACTTCATGGAGATTGCAAAGTTCCGTGCTGCTCGTCTGCTCTGGGCACAGATTGTTAAGCAGTTCAACCCAACATGCGACTGCGCTTGCCAGATGTGCGTGAACGCTGAGACTTCTCAGTACAACATGACTCTCTTCGATTCATACGTTAACTTGCTGCGTTCTCAGACAGAGACAATGTCTGCTGCGCTGGCTGGCGTTAACTCTATCGTCGTTACTCCATTCAATGCTACTTACGAGACTCCTAACGAGTTCTCTGAGCGCATCGCACGCAACCAGCAGCTCCTGCTCAAGGAGGAGTGCCACTTCGGTACAGTCGTTGACCCATCTGCTGGTTCATATTATATAGAGGAGCTCACCTCTTCACTCTCTCAGGAAGCATGGAAGATATTCCTCAACGTTGAGGAGCAGGGTGGTTTCCTCGCTGCTATCAAGGCTGGTACTGTTCAGGACGACATCAACGCTACCAACGAGAAGCGTCATCTCCACGCTGCTCAGCGTCGTGAGTTCATCCTCGGTACAAACCAGTTCCCTAACTTCACTGAGACTTCTGAGGGCAAGCAGCCTGTTTCTGCATGCTGCAAGAAGGCATGTTCTGACGCTCCTGCTTACAAGACTGTCAACACATCACGTCTTGCTGCAGACTTTGAGAACCTCCGTCTCGCAACAGAGAAGGCAGAGAAGCAGCCAGTGGCATTCATGGTTACCATCGGTAATCTGGCAATGCGTCAGGCACGTGCACAGTTCTCATGCAACTTCCTTGCTGCTGCTGGTTACAAGGTTATCGACAACCTCGGATTCAAGACCGTTGAGGAAGGCGTTGACGCTGCACTCGCAGCAAATGCTGACATTGTCGTAATTTGTTCTTCTGACGACGAATACGCAGAGTACGCAATTCCTGCATTCAAGTATCTTGATGGTCGTGCAATGTACGTTGTTGCTGGTGCTCCTGCATGCTCTGAGGATCTCAAGGCAGCAGGCATCGAGAACTTCATCCACGTGAAGGTCAACCAGCTTGAGACTCTCAAAATGTTTAACTCTAAACTCGGTATCTAATTATGGCACGTAAAGATTATAAGAATATTGATATTTTTGCTGGTATCGAGAAGAAAGACGGTGCACAGTGGCAGAAAGATAATAATGTTCAGACTGTTTGGAAGACTCCTGAGCACATCGAGGTGAAGCCTGTCTATACCAAGGAAGACCTCGAGGGCATGGAGCACCTCGACTTCACTGCAGGTATTCCTCCATTCCTCCGTGGCCCTTACTCAATGATGTATCCATTCCGTCCTTGGACCATCCGCCAGTATGCTGGTTTCTCTACCGCTGAGGAGTCAAACGCATTCTATCGTCGTAACCTCGCTTCTGGTCAGAAGGGTCTCTCCGTAGCCTTCGACCTTCCAACCCACCGTGGCTATGACCCAGACAACGCCCGCGTCATCGGTGATGTAGGTAAGGCTGGTGTATCTATCTGTTCTGTAGAGAACATGAAGGTGCTGTTCGACGGTATTCCATTGAACAAGATGACAGTCTCTATGACAATGAACGGCGGTGTGCTGCCTGTCATGGCATTCTACATCGTGGCTGGTCTGGAGCAGGGCGCTAAGCTTGAGGAGATGGCTGGTACCATCCAGAACGACATCCTCAAGGAGTTCATGGTGCGTAACACATACATCTACCCACCTGCATTCTCAATGAAGATTATCGCTGATATCTTCGAATATACATCACAGAAGATGCCTAAGTTCAACAGCATCTCTATCTCTGGCTATCACATGCAGGAGGCTGGTGCTACTGCTGACATCGAGCTTGCTTACACACTTGCCGACGGTATGGATTACCTCCGCGCAGGTATCAACGCAGGTATTG
>JAZUKC010000018.1:0-1907 GCA_045643065.1 Prevotella sp. | reverse complement strand
GAAGGCATAGATTATTATGCAACCCTACCACAGGCAGAGGCATCGAGAAAGAAGTTTGCCAAGGAGTTCTGCGACATGACCAAGCGTCTGGAGGCAGCCAGGATGCAGGGATTCCTGTGGGAGAAGTCGGAATACGAGTTCCCTCATACTAACGGTTGGACAACCGTCAGGATGGAGCTTGACGAGCAGACCTACAAGGTGCTGTTAGCCCGTTACCGTGAACTGTTCCAGAAAGGCACAGGTGGCGGTGGTGGTGACGATGATGTCTATCAGTTGGAAGCATACATCACCGAGACAGGTGCAGGAACCATTGATGCCGAGTACATCAACTCGAAGTTCATCAAGTTCGTCAAGAACCTCTATACATCAGGTCCTGGCAGCGAGCATGTGAAAGCAGCACAGAAGGAGTTGCACAACGCCTTTGCCTCACTCGGTCAGCGTGACCAGCGTACGGCTCAGCGAATACTCCATGACATTGAGTCGGGCGACCTGCGTCTGAGCCCTGGCAAGACTATCTATGATTACATCCTCGACTATCAGAAGCGTGAGTGTGACCAGCAGGTTTATACCCTTGCCGAGGCAACAGGACTCAATATCAACAAGCTGAAGGAACTTATCAGCAAGGACACAACTACTGAGAATGTCAACGAGCATGGACGCTTCGATGCTCTCGTTGCTACTCTCGATAAGGTGAAAGCCGTTGATTTCCTAAAGAAAGTAACTGGTCAGGACGTGCCAAAGCGTTTCGTCATCACCAACATGTCGAGCATCCTTCGCCGATTCATCCTCGATCCATCAGACAGAGCCAAGATTATCTTTGCTTATCAGAATGCCGATTCGCTCCTCGATGTGAATATTCCAGAGGAGTTGCCAGAGGAGGATCTGCCACAGGAGTCACAAGAGCGGAAACAGGAACGTGAGGAAAGCAATAGGCTTACGGTTGGCGAGATGAAGGAAAACGTTCGTGAACTGGTCAAGAGGGATTTGCGAAAGTGTGCTGGTATGCCTTTGACACAAGATGTAGTAAGCGCATTCTTCAACATTCTCACTATCCATGCACATCCAAGTGTAGATGGCGTTGGCCTTGATGTGTATAAGGCAATGGATGAGCTGTTCGGCCGCAAGAAGGTGAATATTATCGATAAGCATGTTCATTCTGGTAACCTCTCCGTCAAGTTTGAGGTTTATTTGAAGAAGCTCTATTACATGCTTCATGGCGAGGAGATTAAGCCAACAGAAGAAGGAAAGAAAATAACTCTTGCAAACTGCATCTTTGCCTTCCCTTGCCTTAAGAAACTTAAATGGAGTACTAAGGAGACTGAGCAAAAACTTTCAGGCTACCTCGACATCATCCGTAACAACCGTAATACAGATGAAGGTAACGGAGCTCATGCATCATACCTGTTGACAGAACAGCAGCTTGACAGCAATATTAAAGCATTTGTCACCCTGTACTTCTATGTTACAGGAATGTGCTACGAGGAATTGAAGACCAAGTACGATATTTAACACGAAAAATCCATTGTTCGGGGGTAAAAAGCCTCTGGACAATGGAGTTTTGTGCTATTTGATAAAATGTTTTTTTTGTCAAGACGCTTGAAACCAACAATTCCATACATAGTTTGTGGCACATGTTGATAATCAGCGAGTAGCGCATTATAAGGTAGAAAAGTCTTAATGACACTGTTTTGAAGGCACAAAAATGTATGGATTTAACGTTTTTAACGTTGCATAACAAAAAATGATAAGTCGAGATAGCAATACGCTATGCCATCAGAACGTCTCATATGAGATATTCTGGTGGCATAATACTGCATTATCGTTGAGAGGTAATATTGCTTTGTGCAACCTTGATTGCATCGTGACTGAGTTCTTCTTCATCGCCTACCGCATCAAGAACTTTGTCG
>JAZUKC010000017.1:0-4438 GCA_045643065.1 Prevotella sp. | reverse complement strand
AACACTTGGGTGGGTGAACGCACTTTCATCAACATGGGTTGCAAGTTCCAGGATCAAGGAGGTATCTTCATCGGTAACGACTGTCTCATAGGGCATAATGCTACACTCTGTACTATAAACCATAATCCAGATCCAGAGCATCGAGGTGACATGACCTTCAAGCCTATACGTATAGAAGATAAGGTGTGGCTTGGAGCAAATGTAACCATCCTGCAAGGTGTAACCATTGGTGAAGGAGCAATTGTAGCAGCAGGAGCCGTTGTTAATAAAGATGTTGCGCCACGAACTGTTGTCGCTGGTGTTCCTGCAAAGTTCATCAAAAACATTGATTAGTAAAATATGAATCCTATAAGCATCCGTCTATTAAGCCAACAGCTGATTGCACCACAATACTCAAAGCCAGAGGATGTGGTGTCACACTTCGGTGCAATGCAAGCACAGGAGTACCGCATGATGCGTTGGGCAGTGGAGATGCGCACGAAACGACCATCCGAGAAGGCTTTCACAAAGGCTTTCAATGACGGAAAAATTGTGCGTCTGCATCTATTGCGTGGCACATGGCAACTGGTCAGTGCCGAAGATTACTGGTGGATGCTCGACCTCTGCTCTCCTAAGGCAAAACAGGTCATCAACGGATGGATGAGCAGCAATAAGATTGTAATTCCAGACGAAGAACTGTCCACAATCCGTAACCTCATTGTCGAAACAACAGAACGGAAAGGTAGTGTAACTAAAGAAGACTTCGAGGAAGCACTTGCTGTAAAAAGTATAACGATGGACAATCACCGTCTCTCTTATCACATTCGTTTTGCTGAGCTTGATGGAGTACTCTGTAGTGGTGATCTTCTACCAATGAAAGCAACCTATGCGCTATCCGAAGAGAAGATTCCACGTACAGAACACATCGAAAGGGATTGGGCATTGGCAAGACTTGCCACAAAGTATTTCCAGAGCCATTCACCTGCCACATTGGAAGATTTTGTCTGGTGGTCAGGATTGAATGTTGCCGACTGCAAGCGTGGTATAGACCTTATAGGCAATCATCTTTACTGCGACTCTTTCAAGGGAAGGACATTCTTCATTCATGAGAATAGCAGAACGAGAGGATTTCGTAAAGGTGAATACCTTCTGATACCTCCATACGACGAGTATCTGATTGGCTACAAGAGTCGTGATATTGTCCTTGATCCTGCCTTCAGACACTTCGCTCACAACAACTCTGGCATCTTCCAACCTGTCATCGCCTACGATGGACGTATCTGTGGTAACTGGAGTCCTTTCATGAAAGAACCTGATGCAAGTTTCTTCATTGGAGAACATGATGATTTAAAGATTGAAGGAACATTGGGGAAATACAGATTATTCAAAACAAAATAGATTCATGCAAGCATACACATACATAGAAAAGGGTAAGTTCGCCTTGGTTGAAAAGCCCAAACCAACTATCATTGACACTACAGATGCTATTGTCAAGGTGACGTTGGGAAGCATCTGTACGAGTGACCTTCACATAAAGCACGGTAGCGTACCTCGTGCCGTGCCAGGGATTACGGTAGGTCATGAAATGGTGGGAATCGTGGAGCAAGTCGGTGCTGAGGTAACTGCAGTTAAACCAGGTGACAGAGTAACCGTCAACGTTGAGACCTTCTGCGGAGAGTGCTTCTTCTGCAAGAATGGCTATGTGAACAATTGCACATCGCCACATGGAGGTTGGGCATTGGGTTGTCGTATTGACGGTGGTCAGACGGAATATGTCCGTGTACCTTTGGCTAACCAGGGATTGAATCGCATTCCTGAAGGCGTGACAGATGAACAGGCTTTGTTTGTGGGTGACGTACTGGCAACAGGTTTCTGGACAGCACGTATCTCTGAGATTACTGAGGATGATACAGTCCTTATTATCGGAGTTGGTCCTACTGGCATATGCACCCTACTCTGCTGTATGCTGAAGAATCCAAAGCGCATCATCGTTTGTGAGAAGTCAGAGGAAAGACGTGAGTTTGTTCGTAAACATTACCCTTCAGTCCTTTTAACTACACCCGAAGAGTGTCAGGAGTACGTTGTAAGGAATAGCGATCATGGAGGTGCTGACCGAGTTCTCGAAGTTGCAGGAGCAAACGACACATTCCAACTCGCATGGCAATGTGCCCGTCCAAATGCCATCGTAACTGTCGTTGCTCTCTATGACGAAGCTCAGATTCTTCCTCTCCCACAGATGTATGGCAAGAACCTAACGTTCAAGACAGGAGGTGTTGATGGATGTGACTGTGAGGAAGCGCTGAAACTCATAGCAGAAGGCAAGATTGATACCACCCCTCTCATAACCCATCGCTTCCCATTGGGAAAAATAGAAGAAGCCTACCGCATCTTCGAGAACAAGGAAGATGGCGTGATAAAGATTGCTATTTACAACGAGTAAAAACAAGATTAATGATAGAAGCACTTACCGGCATACAATGGATAACTATCAGCATTGCTGCCCTGAGCATAGGTATGTCTAAAACCGGTGTTCAAGGCATAATGCTGATGATCGTTCCGCTAATGGCTATGGCATTCGGAGCAAAGGAATCAACTGGAGTAATTCTGCCAATGCTCTGTATGGCTGATATCATAGCTGTGGCATACTACAAACGTATCGCTGACTGGAAGATCGTTGCAAAACTTCTCCCTACTGCTATTCTCGGATTCTTCCTTGCTATTGGTGTTGACAGCATGATTCCTGGCGGTCAGTTCCGTCAACTGATGGGATGGACACTGATGCTTGCTCTTGCTGTTATGATATGGAGCGAGATATTCGGTAAAGAAAACCGATGGATGAAGAAATGGTGGTATTCTGCCATATTCGGCTTGCTCGGAGGCTTCACCACGATGATTGGCAACGCAGCAGGACCTGTAATGTCCGTCTATCTGCTCTCCATGAGAAAGGAGAAGATGGAATACATAGGCATCAACGCATGGTTCTTCCTTGTAGTCAACCTTCTCAAAGTACCATTACAGGCTTTTGTATGGGACAATATAACATGGGATTCCCTGATATTAAATTTGTCAATATTACCTGTTATAGGAATCGGAGCACTCATAGGCATACGTATTGTTAAACTGTTGCCAGAAAGAGTATTCCGCAGATTCATACAAATAGTAACTATAATATCTGTCATTTTAATGGTGATATAATATCCCCATAAGAATAATACATCCTAAAAGGTCAAATAAATGGAACAGCCAGTACTTAACAGTCATAATAAGGAAGAACATCGTCCTTCTCATACAGCTGAGCATCTTCTCAACCAGACAATGGTGAGGATGTTCGGTTGTGAGAGATCGAAGAATGCACATATTGAGCGAAAGAAATCAAAGATCAACTACAATCTGTCCGCGTGTCCTACCCAAGAACAGGTTGCAGAGATAAAGAGCAAGATGAATGAGCTCATTGAAATGAATCTGCCTGTAACCTACGAGTTTGTCACAAGAGACAACATCCCAGAGGGCGTAAAACTCGATAAACTGCCTGAAGATGCAAGTGAGACGCTACGTCTTGTCCGTATAGGTGATTATGACATCTGCCCTTGTATCGGTCAGCATGTTGAGTCAACCAAAGAAATCGGCACATTCAAAATCACAAGCACGAGCTTTAACGAAGGCTCATTCCGTATAGTATTCAAAGTAAATTCAGATAAACAATAGTGATATGCAAGAGATATTGATGACACCTGACGTATGTATGCGATTTCTGGTATGGTCCTATTACTACCATGAATTGATGCCACTGCGAAACGTAAGTTATAAGGCTTGCGGAAAGTTCAGCGATGATGACTCAGAGCGACTTGACGAACTGAAGGACACGCTCTTCAAATGTTTTGAGGAACAATCGGTAGTCAATGCCTGCAAACAATTCCAAATGGCGAAGGAAAGGAATGAGACCTGTCCGTTCTCAATGGAAGAGCTTGACAGTATGTTTGCAAAAGAGATAAATACTCAATCATAAAATCCGAAAGAACATGAAACCACTATCACATAGAACAGCAAATTTCACTGACAGTGTAATACGCCGTATGACACGTGTCAGCATGAAATACGGAGCCGTGAACCTTGCACAGGGATTCCCTGATTTCGATCCTCCTAAACCTATCCTTGACCGTTTGGCTGAGGTTGCACACGAGGATTTCCACCAGTACAGCATCACATGGGGAGCGCAGAATTTCCGTGAGGCACTGGCAAAGAAACAGTCAAAGTTGATGGGAATGGACATTGACCCAAATAGAGAAATTGTAGTCACTTGCGGAGGAACGGAAGCGATGATGACTGCAGTAATGACCGTATGTAACCCGGGCGACAAGGTAGTTATCTTCTCTCCATGGTATGAGAACTATGGCGCTGACTGCATACTATCAGGAGCAGAACCCGTATATGTGCCATTGGTTCCACCTACATACAGCTT
>JAZUKC010000016.1:0-5260 GCA_045643065.1 Prevotella sp. | reverse complement strand
GTACTTGCTACGAATTACTCCAGTACTCCTTACGAATTACTCCAGTACTTGCTACGAAGTACTCTGCGATTTGGTAAAAACTGCATTTTTATACAAATCATAACATTTAATGATTTGCGTATGTTCAAAAAAAGTAGTATCTTTGCATCCGATTTCAAAAATAAGAAAAAAAGATTACAGGATGTACAGATATTACACATTGTTGCTGACCATCATGATTGCCCTATGCACAAAGGCGGCAGACACAGACACTCTGCGCCAGGTGCTACTGCAGGAAGTGAGCGTGTCGGCAATAAAGGAGAACGGACCAATGAGACAGCAGCCGATGTCCGTATCGCTGATAGGAAGAGGACAACTGGCCGCCAACCACATAGAATCGCTCAAGGGAACCAGCAATCTGGTGCCAAACATGTTCATACCAGACTATGGCAGCCGACTGACCAGCGCCATATACATCCGCGGCATAGGAAGCCGACTGAACACGCCGTCGGTGGGCATGTATGTTGACAACATACCTTACACAGACAAGTCGGCATTCGACTTCAACATCTACGATGCAGAGCGCATCGACGTGATGCGTGGCCCTCAGGGTGTGCTTTACGGCAGAAACACGATGGGCGGACTGGTTCGTATATACACGAAGAACCCTCTTTACTACAACGGAACAGACCTGCATCTGGGCTATGCCACAGGCGACAACCATCGCAACGTGTCGCTAACCCACTACCATCGCTTTGGCAGCAAGGCAGCGTTCTCGCTCGGTGGCTACTACGAAGGTGGCGACGGATTCTTCTGTAACAGCTTCACCGGAAAGAAAGTTGACGCTATGCAGTCAGGTGGCGGACGCTTCCGCGGTCTCTATATGCCAAACAGCAAACTCTCGTTCGACCTAACATTGAACTACGATTATACTGACGAAGGTGCCTATCCTTACTTCTATACAGGCACACTCGCATCGCAGGGTGCGGCATCAGGCACAACTCCTGAGCCCTATCCTGATATGTTAGGCAAGATAAACAACAACCGCGAGAGCCGCTATCGCCGTGGAATGCTGAACGCAGGCCTCAATATTGGCTACAAGG
The DNA here is from genome assembly GCA_045643065.1 of Prevotella sp. GTDB lineage: Bacteria > Bacteroidota > Bacteroidia > Bacteroidales > Bacteroidaceae > Prevotella. Next base: position 4,178 of record JAZUKC010000016.1, on the reverse strand, counting down.
CAGACGCATGGCAGATGAACGCCGTTACTGCCTATCAGAACGTCTGCGACCGAATGTTCCTCGATCAGGACTTCCTCTCGCCAGATATCTATACCCTCGAACAGCGTCAGAGGATAAATACGCTGACCGAAGAGGTGACGTTCAAGAGTACCGGCAATCGCAAATGGGACTGGCTTACAGGCGTTAACGTCATGTATCAGACACTCCACACCGACGGTCCGGTAGTGTTCTATGGCGACGGTCTGCGATGGTTGGAGGGCAACATCAACCGCGTCATGCCAAGCATGGACAAGATACCGATGCTTATAGGCATGGGATTCAGCGAGATGAGCATCTACTTCCGTGGCAACGAACTGCTGATGGACGGTGCGTTTGAGACTCCTACGCTCAACCTTGCCCTCTTCCATCAGTCCACGTTCCACTTCAACGACCACCTGAATGCCTCGCTCGGACTTCGCATCGACTATGACCATCAGCAGATGGAGTATAATGCGCCAGCCGACGTTATGTACGGATTCCGTATGCCAAACCCGCGTAACGCCAAAATGGCGATAGACCTTCAGAATCTGGAGTCGCACATCCTGTACGAAGGAACGCTGAAACACGACCGCCTGAAGGTGCTTCCTAAACTCTCGATGAAGTACGACTTCGACCGTGATAACAATCTCTATGCCTCCGTTGCCATGGGCCAGCGCTCGGGTGGATATAACCTCCAGATGTTCAGCGACATGCTGCAGGGTGCGATGAGCGTTGACATGATGACGGGCGTTAAGGACGGAGTGGAAGGTTACATGGAGCAACTTGCTGCCAGCATACCTAACATGCCGAAGCAACTTCCTGATCCTGATGATCCTAAGACGATGATAACGCTGCCGCAATACGTGAGGAAACTCATGTCGAAAAGCATGCCGGAGTATGAGATTCCGTCAACAGAACAGGTCGTTTACAAACCGGAATACTCATGGACATACGAGCTTGGAACCCACCTTACGCTGTCCGACCGCACGCTGATGCTTGATGCCGCCGTCTTCTACAGCCGCATCTACGATCAGCAGATTGCTCGTTTCGCTCCGTCAGGCTTAGGACGAATGATGGTGAACGCAGGAAAGAGCGAGAGCTACGGTGGCGAACTGTCGCTTCGCTGGATGCCAACGAGAGCCCTTGCGCTTACGGGCAACTACGGATTCACCCATGCCCAGTTCCTCGACTACGACGATGGCCATGGCAATGACTATTCAGGCATGTACGTGCCATACGTTCCGAAGCATTCCGTTAACATCGATGCTGCCTACACATGGTGGGTTTCGGGCGACCGACTGCTGCGCTCCGTCTCCCTCGGTGCTAACTGCAGCGGTGCCGGACGAATATACTGGACCGAGGCAAACAGCGTCAGTCAGTCGTTCTATGCAACGCTTGGCGCACGCCTTTCGGTAGAGATGAAGCGCCTGCAGGTAATGCTCTGGGGCAAGAATCTTACTGATAATAAGTACAATACGTTCTACTTCGAGAGTGCCAACCGTGGTTTCGAGCAGCACAGCAAGCCACTTCAGGTAGGCATAGATCTGTCGATTAGATTGTAAGAAGTTAGGAATTAGGAGTTAGGAATTAGATTAAAGGTCAGAGTAACTCTAATTTTTACTTTCCACTTTTCATTTTTTTTCAAACATAAACAAAGCATGAATTTCCTTGGATTAATCATAGCAATAGCGACATTCCTCATCATAGGTTTCTTCCATCCTATAGTCATCAAGAGCGAATACTACTTCGGTACAAAGTGCTGGTGGTGGTTCCTCGTTCTGGGCATTATATTTATAGGTGTATCGCTCGTTATTGAGTCGCAGGTCGGAAGCACCATCATGGGTGTCATAGGCTGCTCATGCCTGTGGAGCATTCTTGAGATTTTCGAACAGGAACAGCGCGTAAGGAAGGGATGGTTCCCTATGAATCCGAAGCGAAAGAAGGAGTATGAAACCTCCTCAGACTCCTCCCAAAGGGAGGAGAACTCATAACTCTTTAACTCTATAACTCTTTAACTTCGAGCAAAGCGAGACCATGCATTGGACCGATCACATACGTCAGGTAAAGATAATCCTTGTTGTTGCAGCCGTCATTATTGCTGCAGCATCGCTCGTTACGTCCCATTATCTGGTGCGTGACCTGCAGGTGGAGGAGCAGAACAAGATGGGGGTATGGGCAGAAGCAATGCGCTCGCTCAATACTGCCGATGAGAATACAGACCTGAATCTGGTGCTGAAGGTCATCGATGAGAATAACACCATACCCGTAATCGTTACCGACGAGCAGGGCACCGTGCAGACTTTCCGCAACGTAGAGCTGAAAGCAGAAAACGAAACCGATAGCACAGACTGCCTGATGCAGATGGCGAAGCAATGGAAAGAGGCAGGGCAGGTTGTCCGTATCGACATCGACGACCAGCAGTCGGCCGACGAGAGCCATGCCTTCATAGAGGTGTGCTACGACGATTCGCTCATGATAAAGCGTCTCGCCACCTATCCTTACGTTCAGTTGGGAGTGGTATTGCTCTTCGTAGTCATTGCCATTTTCGCCCTGCTTACCTCAAAACGTGCAGAGCAAAACAAGGTGTGGGTGGGACTGTCCAAGGAGACTGCCCACCAGCTTGGCACTCCTATATCCTCTCTCATGGCATGGGCAGAGGTGCTGAAGGAAACCTATCCCGACGACGAACTTATTCCTGAGATGGAGAACGACATACGTCGCCTGCAGCTTATTGCCGACCGTTTCTCGAAGATTGGCTCACTTCCAGAACCCGTACCATCGTCTCTGACTGAGGTTATGGAACATGTTACGCAGTACATGGATCGCCGTACGTCGCGTAAGGTGCAGATGATCTGCAACTTCCCTGCCGACGATATCGTAGTGCCTCTCAATCAGTCGCTCTTCGAATGGGTGATAGAAAACCTCTGCAAGAATGCCGTTGATGCCATGGAAGGTTCCGGAACCATCACCATCCAAATGGAGCAGCAGGCTGGAAAGGCAATCATTGAGGTGACGGACACTGGTAAAGGCATAAAGAAGAAGGATATCTCCAACGTCTTTCGCCCAGGATTCACCACCAAGAAGCGTGGCTGGGGACTCGGTCTTTCGCTGGCAAAGCGCATAGTAGAAGAGTACCATCACGGTCGCATCTACGTCAAGCAGTCGGAGGTAGGAGTAGGAACCACCTTCCGGATAGAACTGAAACTTGCGTAAATACTCCTAAAATAAAAGTGTAACTTTGTAACCTTTAAGTAAGAAAAAGCCCTTGTATTAGCACTAAAAAATATAAAACACAAGCAAAAACAGTTAAAAACTCAAAGAGGTTATAGATTTTCTTGCTCAAATGAAAAAGAAATTGTAATTTTGTATCAAAAGTTGGAAAAACGGGCAAAAACACTCAGTTTGGTTATAGACAAACGGACAAATGTTGAACAATGATACATAGAAAAGTGGACGAGTGGATAGACAACCACTTCAGAAATACGAAGAAAGCGTTGTTGTTGACGGGTGCCAGACAGGTTGGTAAGACGTATGCTGTGAGGCGTGCGGCAGAGAGACTTGGGTGGCATCTGGTGGAGATGAATTTTCTGCTACAACCTGAGACTATCGACATAGTAAGAGGTGCAGGCGACATCAAGGAGGTGTTGCTCCGCATCTCGGCTTATGCCAATGAACCTCTGGATTGGGCAAAGACGCTGATTTTCTTTGATGAGGTGGAGGAATTTCCAGATGTGATGACGTGGGTGAAGGCTTTTGCGGATAAAGGCTATCATCTGGCATTGAGCGGCAGTCTGTTAGGAGTGGAACTGAATAATGTACGTTCTGTGCCTGTCGGCTACATGGACGAGAAGCAGATTTACCCTTGTGACTTTGAGGAGTTTATTAGAGCTGTGGGAGTGCAAGATACAGTAATCGAATCAATTCGTGACGCTTGGAATGAACGTAAACCAGTGGATGCTTATGTGCATCAGAAGATGATGCAGTTGGTAAACCTCTATCTGTTGGTGGGCGGAATGCCTGCTGCTGTACAGACCTATCTGGATACGAACGATATGCAGAGGGTGCTGATGGAGCAGAGATCGATATTGGCACTATACAAGAAAGACATCGGGAGATATGATCCAGAGGACAAGCTATATATCAATGACATCTTTGACCTG
>JAZUKC010000015.1:0-9508 GCA_045643065.1 Prevotella sp. | reverse complement strand
ATTACTGGTGGGACACAGACAGAACTTGCAGAAGGTGCTCAGAGTGTAGCAAACTGATGCGTGAAGGCTATTGCGTAGATATGGGTGCTGCCTACTACTTTCACACCGAGTACACCGAAGAAGAATGGGCAGAAGAGTGCGAGAACAATGACCTGAGTTATTATACAGAGTGGTAACAAAGTAAATTTCAAAAATATGGCAAATCAGGCGACAACACTTTATCGCATAAGCAGTGATAATAAGCAATCAGTAATCGAGTTCTGGAACATACTACAGAGTATGAACGTCAACACAAAGAACATCTGGCTTGACGAGTTGTGGCATAGACTATGAGGCAAGACACATTAGTGTTCGTGGTCATATCTATTGGGCTGAGTACAATGAAGAGAATAATATCCTCTCTATCGAAACCGAAACCGCATGGGACAAATCAGAATTGATTGAGGAGATTAACAAAGTCCAAGGCTATCCTTTTTCTGTTTCATACCGAGTGTGTGAGTGTGGCTGTGAGGTCTTCTATGTTCATAATGAAGGCTCTTTCTTTACTGAAGAATGTTGTGTTAGTTCATACGGAGAGCCATTTGACGAAGCATGTGAGGACGTTTTTGCGACCATCGAGGATGCCATCAAGGAATAGACTTCAAAGACCGGTATTGAGCAAGGAGAACGTACCAATGAAGAAATGATGAACTACATCAATGAATATGAGTACGAGAATGGAGAGACCTACTTCTACATCTATCCATTCACATTTGAATAATTTACCAGTGTAGGCATGTAGTCGTTATGGCTCGTGCCTACCTTCTGGAAGTCTCGTCAATATTTGTGTTATCCATAACAAACAGTTTGATGGGTGCTATATAATAACTATATCCTAAATGCTATGTAGGTGTCAACCTTTGCCTTGTGCCAATCAGACTATACCTTTGTGCACATTTTTACATATCTACATGTACACACGTATTCACTAATTCATATATGCATATAACTATGTCTGCGAAAATCATAACTTTAGCCAATTACAATGGAGGCGTATCAAAGACAACATCAACGGCATCCATTGGTGCATATCTGGCAATGAAGAGCAAGAAGGTTTTGCTAATTGATCTGGATGGTCAGGCGAACTTGACGCTCTATTACGTACCAAATGAAAATGACATCTACCAGTGCGTCTTTGATTCTCTGGTGTCTGGCGAACCTCTCCCTATCCGAAACATTAGGGAGAATCTTGACCTTGTTCCTTGATCACTTGAAATGGCAAGTGCTGAGATAGCCTTGACTAATCTCCTGGCTCGTGAGCAACTATTGACAAACCTTCTTGAACCAATCAAAGAGAACTATGACTATATTCTCATTGATTGTCCTCCGTCTCTGGGTATTGTCACCACTAACGCATTCCTTGCAGCAGATGAGATCATTGTGCCGATGACACCCGAACTCCTTCCGCTGAAAGGTATGAGGATGCTTGACAGCTTTATACTCTCCTTGCAGAAGATTAAGCCTTCTCTGCATCTTAGCGGTGTATTCATAGCTCGTTACAACCACCGTAAACTTAACAAGGTCGTTGAACAGGCAGTAAAAGACAGTTATAATATAATAATGAACACGCGCATACGCGAGAACATTGCGCTTGCGGAGTCAGCAGGTAGTGGAATGAGCATATTTGAGTACGTCCCTCAATCTAATGGTGCAGCTGATTACCTTGCTCTAACAGAAGAAATCCTAACACGTAACTTATAATGACTATGGCAAAGAAAGACATGGACGCATTGCTGGGTAATATCCTGGGCAGTGCTATTATCCGGCCTCAGGACAAATGTGAGGAAACTAAGCATGAAGCGGTTCTGAGTGAAAAGCCTGTAAACAACACTCCAGAATCTCCTGAAGCCCCATGGAAAAATATCTCATTCATCTGTTCGATAGAGTTGGCAAACAAGGTGCAAGCAATAGCTCATAAAGAAGGCTTTACTATACGTGCATTCATGGAGTGTAAAACGTGCGAGGGATTTAGAAAGTAACAAAGTAACACTTTTATTTTAGGGGGATACACAAAAAAATAAGCGACGCATAATAGGCTGAACCTTTTTTATGCGTCACTTATTTATGTGAATCAGAGCGTGATTTACTTGTTAAAGTAGTAGAGGAAAGTAGCGATGCCTTCGAGGGCAGGCTTTCGCTGATCCTTTATTTCGATTGTAAACTTGATTTCTGCCTTGCAGACACCACGCAGATTGACGATGTTGTGAAGAACGGTCTTCATGCGGATGTAGCTATCGGTAATAACAGGCATGCCGAACTTCATTTTGTCAAGACCATAGTTGACAAGCTGTGACACGTTGTTCACCTCGATTGTGTCATACCAGAGTTTTGGAAGAAGAGACATGGTGAGATAACCATGAGCGATGGTTGACTTGAATGGGCTCTCTACCTTTGCCTTCTCTACGTCAACGTGTATCCACTGATAGTCGAGTGTTGCATCAGCGAAGAGATTGATGCGGTTCTGATCTATCTGAAACCAATCGGTTGTGCCAATCTCTTTGCCGAGATAAGCTTCGAACTCATCGTATGAGTTAATGATTACTTTTGCCATTTTTCGTTATTATTGTTTTATATTCCTTCTAAATTACGGTGCAAAGGTACTGCTTTTCCGTGAGATATGAAAATTTTTATTGCAAAATAAACGATTATTGAGAAAAAACTTGTACCTTTGTAAATAAAATGCAAATTAGGTCTTGAGAAATTATAAGAAACATGACTGAAACTGAAAAAATATTGCATCTCAGAAAACAGTTGCAAGAACACGAATATAGGTACTACGTGCAGAATCAACCTATCATAAGCGACCAGCAGTTTGACTTGCTCATGCACGAACTGCAGGACCTGGAGGCGGTGCATCCTGAGATGTATGATGCCAACTCGCCAACTCAGCGTGTGGGTAATGACATCAACCAGCAGTTTAAGCAGGTGGAACACAAGTACCCGATGCTGTCGCTTGCTAACACTTATAGCCCTGAGGACGTGCAGGCTTGGTATGACCAGGTGTCGAAGGGGCTTGAGGGACAGGCGTTTGAGGTTTGTTGCGAAATGAAATATGACGGCCTTAGCATCTCGCTGACCTATGAGCATGGCCAACTGGTAAGAGCCGTAACGCGTGGTGACGGAGTGAGGGGCGATGATGTGACGCAGAATGTAAGGACCATTCGCAGCATTCCGCTTCAGTTGCCTGCAGATGGCGATTATCCTGACGAGTTTGAGATACGCGGTGAGATTCTGCTGCCATGGGAACAGTTCAATCGTCTGAATGCAGAGCGTGAGGAAAGTGGCGAACGCTTGTTTGCTAATCCAAGAAACGCAGCAAGCGGCACGCTGAAATCGCAGAATTCTCGTGTGGTGGCAAAGCGTGGGCTTGATGCTTATCTCTACTATCTTCTGGGGGATAATATTTCTGCAGACGGGCATTATGAAAACCTCTGCAAGTGTTCGGAGTGGGGATTCAAGATGTCTGAAGGCATGAAGAAGTGCTCGTCGCTGAACGAGGTGATGGAGTATATACAGTACTGGGACAAGGAACGTAAGAATCTGCCTGTAGCCACAGATGGCATTGTGCTGAAGGTCAACTCCTTGCAGCAGCAGCGTCAGTTAGGATTCACGGCAAAGTCTCCACGATGGGCTATAGCATATAAGTATAAGGCAGAGCGTGTTCGCACTCCACTGTTGTCTGTTACCTACCAGGTGGGAAGAACAGGTGCCATCACTCCTGTTGCCAACATGGAACCTGTGCAGCTGGCTGGTACGGTTGTTAAGCGTGCTACCCTGAACAATGAGGATTTCATTCGTTCGTTTGACCTTCATATTGGCGATCAGGTGTTCGTAGAGAAGGGCGGCGAGATAATCCCAAAGATAGTAGGTGTGGACGAGGAGTGTCGTGTGGCTGATGCAGAACCGGTCAGGTTTATTACGTGTTGCCCGGAATGTGGTGCGCAGCTGATACGAATAGAAGGTGAGGCAGCGCATTATTGTCCTAACGATACGGGGTGTCCGCCTCAGATAAAGGGTAGGGTGGAGCATTTCATCAGTCGCAAGGCCATGAACATCATGACGCTCGGTCCTGAGACGGTGGACGACTTCTACCAGCGTGGACTTGTACACAACGTTGCTGATCTCTATGAACTGACTCCGCTACAGATAACCTGCGGAAATGACAATCGTATAGTGTCTGCCCAGAAGATTGTAAAGAGCATTAAGGACAGTTGCAGCGTCCCGTTTGAGCGTGTGGTATTTGCGTTGGGAATACGTTTCGTTGGCGAGATAACAGCAAAGTTGCTTGCAAGGCATTTCAAGAGTATGGATGCTCTGAAGGATGCTTCTCTCGAAGAACTTCTGGAAGTGGAAGGGGTGGGAGAGGTGATTGCTGAAAGTGTTATCAGTTTCTTCCATAACGAGCAGAACCTGGCCATCGTTGAGCGGTTGAGGAAGCATGGATTGCAGATGCAACTGTCTGAAGCTCAGATGAGCAATGTGAGCAATCTGCTTGAAGGTCAGTCGGTTGTAATCAGTGGAGTGTTCGTACATCACAGCCGCGACGAGTATAAACAGATTATAGAACAGAATGGTGGTAAGAACGTAGGAAGCATCAGTGGCAAGACTTCGTTTATCCTTGCTGGTGAGAATATGGGACCATCGAAACTGCAGAAGGCTGAGAAACTCGGTGTGAAGATTGTCAGCGAGGATGAGTTCTTGGAAATGGTAGGAAGTGGCGGTGCTGACTCTACAAGTTCAGAACAGCATGAACCGGAGCCTGCTAAGGAAAAACCTGTCAGCAAAAGGAAGGAACCTATACAGCTAAGCCTCTTCTGATTCTCAATCAGTTTCCGCCCCCTAACCTATAACCCCTAACCTCAAACCTCTAACCTCTAACCTCCAACCTCATCAGAAACTCAGAACCAATGAACAAGATATCCGACCCAATGGGAATGGCGATAGCCGACTACTTTCACACAGGAAAGGCAGATACATTAAAGGTGTATTCACCTGACTTTGACGAGGACGAGATGCCTGTGGATATGCTTTTCAGAGAATATATGAACATGTCTGCTTTGGAGCAAAAAGCCCTGCAGATGGCTGATGGGCGCATTCTGGATGTTGGTGCAGGTGCTGGATGCCACAGTCTTGCCCTGCAGCAGTTGGGAAAGAATGTGGAGGCTGTGGACATCTCTCCCAATTCAGTACAGGTCATGAGGGAACGTGGAGTGAAACAGGTTGTGGAACAGGATTTCTTTACTCTGACGGGAAGATACGACACAATCCTGATGCTGATGAATGGTATCGGCATAGTTGGAAGTATAGACCGTATGCCTTTATTCTTTAATCATCTGGACGAACTGTTGGCAGATGGTGGACAGGTGCTTGTTGATTCTTCTGACCTCTGCTATCTCTTTGAGGAGGAGGATGGCATAATCTATCTTCCTGAAGGTGAGAAGTATTACGGAGAACTGCTCTACCAGATGCAATACAAAGACATCAAGGGTGATGCTTTTCCATGGCTTTACGTGGATTATGAGACTCTTGAACAGAAGGCATCTGAATGTGGTTATGTGGCAGAGATTGTGCTTCAAGGGGAGCATTATGACTATCTTGCACGAATAACGAAAAGATAAAAAAATACAAGTTTCGCAAGCTTCAACTTGTAAGGAGATAAAGAGGAGATAGCTGTTGGCGAAGATAAAGTGGAGATATAGAGACATTACTATTGTCCCTTTATCTTCCCAAATATCTCCCCAATATCTTCCCTATAACTCCTTGAAACAGAAGCAAGCAGAGCTTGCAGAAGTTGAATAAAAAAAATATCAATTGATATGAACAATATAGTATTTGATAACGTAGTACCAATGGTGTTCCAGCAAAGGGACGATATGGTATCGGAGGTTTGGAATAAGCACCTTGAGTTTGAGAAGGGTTTGACCTACTTGGTAGAGGCAGAAAGTGGCAAAGGAAAGAGCACTTTCTGTAGTTACATTCTGGGGTATCGTAATGATTTCTCTGGCGACATCATGTTTGACGGTAAATCGGTATCGACCTTTGGTGTCAGCGATTGGGTGGATATCCGCCGCAACCATATTGCACATCTCTTTCAGGAGTTGCGTCTGTTTCCTGAGTTGACTGCGTTTGAGAATGTTGCCATAAAGAATAATCTTTCGGCAAACTCAGGTGAAACTGGTTTTATTAATGAGAAACAGGTTCGCCAATGGTTTGAGCAACTCGGAATAGCAGACAAACTGGATGCAAAGATCGGTCGCATGTCATTCGGTCAGCAACAACGCGTTGCCATGATTCGTGCGCTTGCTCAGCCGTTTGACTTTATTCTTGTAGATGAGCCAATCTCTCACCTTGACGATAATAATTCGCGCATCATGGCTGAAATAATGACAGCCGAGGCAAAGCGTCAGGGAGCAGCTGTCATCGTGACCTCAATAGGCAAGCACATGGATATTCCATACGATAAAGTCGTGAAACTGTAGTTGCTGTCTGGACGCTGAATGAGAGGGATTTCCCCCTCTCAATGCGACAGCAGAATTCTGATTTTATTGTATTTTTGTCCGCAAAAAGTTAAATATTCCCTTGTTTTAACTTTATTTAGTAATTATACGAAGCATTTTTGCTTGCTCTATCTATTTTTTTTTGTAATTTTGCATCAGATATTTTTATTTATAAACTCTAAAATCAATTGCCTATAGGAAAAATCTACTTAAATATAAAAGTTTAAGAAGAATGAACAAAGTAGCAAAATCAGCTGCCATCGCTCCAGTTTCGACTTTCATGTCGATATCAAAGATGGATAGTGAGGCAGGTGAAAAATACTCTCTCAACAGCATGACTGATGAACAATTGGCATTGGCTTATGTTGAGGGTGACGATAGGGCATTTGATATGTTGCTTGAACGCAACAAGAACAAACTCTTCTCTTACATATTGTTCGTAGTGCGTAACCGAGATGTTGCTGAAGATATTTTTCAGGACACTTTCGTTAAGGTTATCGTGCGACTACAGAATGGCGATTATGCTCCGAGCGGCAAGTTTGGAGCATGGTTGACTCGTATTGCTCATAACATTATCATGGATCGTTTCCGTGCAATACAGAATGACAATACCGTAGATTTTGATGAAGATAATGATATTTCAAAAGTAGAAGGTCAGGATTTTACTGATCAGTCAATAGAAACATGTTTCGTCAACGAACAGGTGTTCATGCAGGTTAAGCATCTCATGGACAAACTGCCGCCAACACAGCGTGAGGTGGTGTTTATGAGATTCTTCCAGGAACTGTCATTTAAGGAAATTGCTGAAGCTACTGGAGTCAGCATCAATACGTCTCTTGGCAGAATGCGTTATGCTGTTCTTAATCTGAGAAGAATGATTCGCCGCAATAAACTGGAACTGAATCTGCAATAGTTAGTATTCTCTCCTGGTGACTTGGTCATTACTTTTTCATTAATAAGAATGTCCCCATTAAAGTTTTTTATTGCTTTAATGGGGACATTGGTGTATTATGTAATTACTTACTTTTCAAATACAAGCTTGAACTTGCCTGAGATCTTCTCTACGCGACGCTGATGACGACCGCCTTCGAATGATGCCTTGAAGAAGACGTCGAGGATTTCGCGTGCCTGATTGTTGTTAACGAAACGTCCAGGGAGAACGATTACGTTTGCGTCATTGTGCTGACGGATGAGCTGTGCAACCTCTGGACACCAGCAAAGACCTGCGCGGATGCCCTGGTGCTTGTTCAGTGTCATAGAGATACCCTCGCCTGAACCGCAGATACCGATACCTACGTTGCAGATGCCATCCTCAATGCCCTCAGCGAGTGCATGACCGTAGTCAGGATAGTCAACGCTTGTATCGCTCCAGCAGCCATAGTCCTGTACAGGGTAGCCTTTCTCTTCGAGATACTGCTCAACGAATTTCTTTAATGGGTAGCCAGCGTGATCGCTTGCAAGACCTACTCTCTTAATATCCATAAAAAGATCACCTCCCTGAAGACCCACCCCAACCCTCCCATTAGGGAGGGAGAATGAAGATATGATGGGTCTATTTGTTTATCCTCCTGGAGGGTTGTGGAGTTTTAGTGTTTATTATTATAGTATTACATCCCCCCTATATCGCTAAAGCAATTCGTCTCCCCCTCCCTAATAGCGGGAGGGGGCATGGGGGGTGGATCTTTTACAGCATTGCCTTAACCTGCTCGTAAACGTTCTCTGCTGTATAGCCGAGCTTCTCGTCGAGCACCTTGTAAGGAGCAGAGAAACCGAACGACTCAAGGCCCCAGATCTTAGATGCTGGATCAGCACCGATGAGGAAGCCCTGGAGGTTAACAGGCAGACCTGCTGTCATGCCGAATACCTTTGCACCTGCAGGGATAACACTCTGCTGATACTCAAGTGACTGGTTGCGGAAGAGACCTTCTGAAGGAACAGAGACGATACGAACCTTTACACCATCCTTGCGGAGGAGTTCTGCACCAGAAACGAGGGTAGAAACCTCTGAACCAGAAGCTACGCAAACAACGTCTGGATTCTCGTCAGAACCAGCAACGATGTAAGCACCCTTGCGAGCCTGCTCGTAGTCGTTGCCCTCTGGGAGGTCGTTGATGTTCTGGCGTGAGAAGATGAGTGCTGTTGGTGTGTCAACATTCTCCATTGCCATAGCCCATGCTACGGTTGTCTCCTTAGCCTCTGCTGGACGGAGAACGAGAACTGAGTTCTGACCAGCGTGGTTCTTCAGCTTCTCCATCAGACGAATCTGTGCCTCATGCTCTACTGGCTCATGAGTAGGACCGTCCTCACCAACACGGAATGCGTCGTGTGTCCAGATGAACTTAACAGGGAGCTTCATCAGAGCTGCCATACGAACTACTGGGAGCATGTACTGTGAGAACACGAAGAATGTACCACATGCAGGGATAACACCACCGTGGAGTGCCATACCTACGCAGCAGCATGCCATTGTGAACTCAGCAACGCCTGCCTGGAAGAATGCACCAGAGAAGTCGTCCTTTGTCAGAGCCTGAGTCTTCTTGAGGAAGCCGTCTGTCTTATCTGAGTTAGAGAGGTCAGCCGATGCACAGATCATGTTAGGAACCTGCTCAGCGAGTGCCGAGAGACAAGCTGCCGATGCAGAACGTGTAGCGTCGTTAGCCTTCTGCTGTACCTTTGACCAGTCAATCTGTGGAGCCTTGCCTGAGAACCAATCAGCCTGCTGTGCAGCCTTCTCTGGGCTAGCGTCAGCCCATGCTTTCTCCTCTGCATAGCGCTCAGCGCAGATGCCCTCAAGTTCCTTAGCGCGGTTAGCGTAGAGCTCTGCTACCTCTGGGAAGATCTGGAATGGATTCTCAGGATCACCACCGAGGTTCTTGATTGTGTTAACGTATGCGTCGCCGCCGAGAGGAGCACCGTGAGTCTTGCAGTTAGCCTCGTATGAAGAACCGTCTGCCTTCAGAGCGCCCTTACCC